>CAZVPW010000012.1:0-21162 GCA_964629115.1 uncultured Acidiphilium sp. | reverse complement strand
GGTTATAATAATACAAAGGCATCGCGCTCCAACCGTGACAAAGGCTTCCGGCTCCGGCAAAATCGGCTTCGCCGACGATGGTCTCCCAGAAAGAGGTCGCGCCGTTGTCAAGCATATAGCCGTACTTCTTTCTTATGTCGGACAAAACGAAATCCTTGTCTCCGGCAAGCAACAACGCGTCGTAAACAAAGCCGAGCATAGAGAGAGTCGCCGGAATAACTCCGTTTTCTCCTCTCGCCGCCGCGGCGACATTCTTGCCGTCGAGACCGATCAAAATCGCAAAAGCCGCTCCGAGTTGAGAGTACAAGTTCTTGGTCGCCGAACTTAAAAAGTAAGTTCCCTTTTCGGCGTCGTAGAAGGTCTCGCGAATCTTATTTTTCATATTGTCGAGATCGACGTCGAAAGTCTCTCCGACGAGCGAACACAATTTCTTATATCTCTCCGCGGAATAAACGAACGCGCAGTTCAGAATGAGATCGGTCGCGCCCGCCTCGCAAAGGTAACTACCCTCCGCCCATTCGTAGAAATTCCAATAGGGCTTGTTCGGGTTTTCTATAAGCGCTCCGCCCTCAATTCTATCGGCAAAGAAATTCATTATGCCGCGCATCGTCGGCATAACTTCTTCGACGAGAGACTTGTCTCCCGTATGCTCGACGTATTCGAACACCTCTACGGGATACATTATCGAAAAGAAGGGAATTGCTCCCGTCTTGGTCGCCGGGTAAGTGAGTTCCAACAAACCGTCGGGCCTGACTCCCTTTGCGATAAACGCCAAATTGGCTCTTTGGAAGTCGTGTCCCTCAAAAGCGTAATAGCCGCAAAGCGCTTGGTTTCTGCTGTCGAGAACGTATAACGCTTGCTCTCTCCACGGACAGTCTTCGTAATGCTCGTGAGCGCAGAGGGTCAAAGTTCTCGCGCTGACTTCATATATCTTGGCGTCGAGTTGGTCGAGTTCGAAATCTCTCTTTTTCTCAACGAAGGGATAATCGACGGGGATAAGACCGATTTCTTCGACTTTAACTCCGTCTTCCGCATAGACCTCGAGATATCTGCACGCGACCCTTTGGAAGAGCGAAACAAACTTGTTCTCGCCCTTTTTCAAAAAGAACTTCTGTTCGAACGTTCTGTTCTCTATAATATGTCTGACGTCCCCGTCGACGAGGTGTTCTCCGTAAGTTACGGTGACGACCGTTTCCTTGCCGGAATTGACGTTAACGAACATATATCCCGCCGTTTCGCGTTTTAAATCATAAATATCGCCCTTCTTGCGCTCGATAAATTCGCCGTAAACCTTATCTCCGACGACAAGTTTCTTAACCGGGCGAGGCTTGACGTTATAGGTCAAGTCGACCTCTACGCACGGAGCGTAATTATTGACCGCTCCGCCGATCATCGACGAAACGTATCCGAGTTGAGAGGTAACGTATTTTTTCTCGCCTTGAACGTATCCGTTGTCTATCGCTCCGAGAGTCTTTTCCGAACTGAAGGCAAGCGTCTCGCCGTTCTCTTCGACCGAGAAGAGCAAACCGCCTCTATCGGCGACGTGAGTGGCGCTGTTATATCCCTCGTATCTCACGGTTATAAGGAGTTCGTTTTCTCCTTTGCTTGCAAAAAAAGGTATCTCGTCGAAATACTTTTCGTTTTTATAGTTTGGGAATTGTCCGAAAGACAAAACCTCGCCGTTAAGGTAAGCGACGTAATTCATCTCCGAACAAATCGAAAGGGTCGCGCATCCGCCTTTGGCGACGAAAGACGTTTTAAAAGAGCGATAAATATCCTCTTTGATTTCTTCTTCGGTCCAAATCCACCTTGCTTTTTCGCTAATCATCTTTTCTCCTATTTAACCTTTTCGTAGGTTACAAATCTTATTCTATATCCGTTGGTTTCCAACTCTTCGCCCGTTTTTACGAGCGCAAAATCCTTTCTCTCGTCCAAGTTTTCAAAGAAAACCTCGGCGTCTCCGTCCGCGGCGACTTTCGTAACGAGAACTTCGTCGCAATACGGCAACATACTTTTGTAAAAATACGCGCCGCCGACGACGTATACGTCTCCCTCTTCTGATCTTATCGCCTCGAGCATTTCGTCCAAAGTATGAACGCAAACGACGTCGTCCCTTTGAACGTCGTTCGGACAAATTACGATATTTTTTCTGTTCTTGAGCGGCTTGCCGTTCGGGAAAGACAAAAGGGTGTTATATCCCATGCAAACGGTTTTTCCGAGAGTCGTTTCTCTGAAAAATTTCATATCGAGAGGCAGCTCGAAAAGCAGTCCGTTTTTTTTGCCTATACCCCACTTTTCGTCGACCGCAACAATTGCTCTTATCATACCGCGACCTCCAATTTACCGACTAACGGCGTGGCTTTATAGTCTTCCAAAACAAAATCCTCGACCTTAAAGTCGTAGAAATTCTTGACGTCGGGGTTGATAATCAACTTCGGAGCTTCGTATTCGGGATTTTCGAGAATTTGCTTGACTGCAGGGATATGTCTGTCGTATATATGAGCGTCGGCAATGACGTGAACGAGTTCTCCGACTTGAAGTCCGCTGACTTGAGCGAACATCATAAGCAAGACCGAATACTGCATAACGTTCCAGTTGTTCGCCACTACCATATCGTTCGAACGTTGATTTAAAATTCCGTTGAGTTTGCCTCCGGCGACGTTAAAAGTCATCGAGTAAGCGCACGGATATAAATTCATCTCGTTTAAATCGGCGAAATTATAGATATTCGTCATTATTCGTCTCGAGGCCGGGTTGTGTTTAAGATCATACAATACCCTGTCGACTTGATCGAACTCGCCCTCTTTATATTTATGTTTAATTCCGAGTTGGTAGCCGTAAGCCTTGCCTATCGTGCCGTCTTCGCCAGCCCAACTATCCCAAATATGAGAATGGAGATCGCAAATGCGGTTGGATTTCTTTTGCCATATCCACAAGATTTCGTCTACGGCGTTTTTGAATCCTTGCTTTCTCACCGTCAAAATCGGGAACTCCTTCGAGAGGTCGTAACGATTGACGAGGCAAAACTTCTTCACGGTGTGAGCGGGAGTTCCGTCAAGCCATTTAGGTCTGACGTCCATATCGACGTCCCAAACTCCGTTCTCTAAAATATCTTTCATATTCTCTTTAAAAACTTTATCCGCGTAACTCATTTTTCTCCTTTAAATTTAACGCTAACTCGAACAAATTCGCGTTTTTCTTCGCTTAAAAATATCGCCGCCAAACCAAACGATTTTCGCTAAAACTCGCAAGACGCGCGGCGGTCGGTCTCGCCTAAAAAGCGTCTTTTTCTTTCGCTCCCCACCGCTTCGCTATAAAAGCGCATTTGATCGAAAGAGGAACGACCTTTTCCAAACGATATACAAACTTATTGAACGCCCCGGGAATGACGAGCGGCTTATTCTTTTCAAGCCCTTTCAAGGCTTTTTCAACGACAAATTCCGCCGATTTAGACGACAATCTTCCCGTCAATCCCTGCGTCTCGATATCCCTCTTGACGTCCTCGCGAGTGGGAATCCCTCCGGGAGCGAGAACGGTTATATTCGCGTCTAAAATCTCTCGTCTCAAACTTTGATAAAAATCGATCAACGCCCTTTTCGTCGCCGAATATAAGGCGAAATAAGGCATAGGCGTCGTTCCGCTCATACTCGACACGGCGAGAATTTTTAAATCCTTTTCCCGTCTTGACAAGACGCCGTGACAAAGGGCGACGTTCGCCTCGAAGTTTAGCCTCGTCTGAAAGACTATCTTCTCGGGCGTATATTTCAAAAACGCCTTTTGAACGTCCGCTCCGGCAACCCCGACGTAACCCGAAAATTTAATTCCTCGTTCGTCGGCGAAGCGGAACAAAGCCGCTCTCTCCTCTTGACTCGTCAAATCGGCTTGAAAGGTCTCGATCGTCGCATTCGGATTAATCTCTAAAAGTCGTTTTTTTAGTTCTTCGAGTCGCTCGGCGCTTCTGCCCGTCAAGAATAGATCGTCCGTTTCGACGAGCGCGGAGCAAAAAGCCTTTCCAAGCCCTCCGCAAGCGCCCGTTATAAGAGTAAAACCCATAAATAAGTCGATTATCGATTAATTTATCGTTATATCGTCGTCGGTTTTTTTCTTCAATTTCATCTTTTTATCCCCGTCGACGACGTAAGTGTTGTCGAGTTGGGAACGCAAAGAACCGACGACGCTTTGAACGTACGCTTTTCTCAAAAGCGCTTGTTCGGCTTTTTCTTCTTCGGTCAATCCCTCGGCTCGCTGTTTTCGAGCGAGGAAATTTATTCTGTCGATATCGAGTTTCATATCGTTATCTCAACTCGACGCCGAGTCTGTGTTTCAAACTGCCCAAAATTCGTTTTACGAAAGCGTCCGCATCCTCGTTTTCGAGCGGCTTATCGTCGCCGGCGCGGAAGGTAATCGCGAACGCCATGCTCTTCTTGCCGACCCCGACTTGCTCGCCGACGTAAACGTCGAAAAGTTTTACGTCCTTGACGTTTTGCTTGCAAGCCGAGCGAATAACGCTTTCTATCTCGCCGCAAGAGATTCCTTGATCGGCGACCAACGCGAGATCTCTCGAAATATCGGGGAACTTGGGAAGAGGCTCGAATTTAAACGGAACGACGAATTTGGACGCCAACGCGTCGTAATCGAGTTCCAAAACGTAGACCTTGCGATCGATATCGTAAGCCTCCGCGGTCTCGTAAGCGACTTGTCCGAAGTTTCCGATATGCTCGCCGTCGACTATTATCTTAGCCGAAACTCCCGAGTGAAGGTAGGTCTTGTCCGCCCTCTCGTCGAGCTTAAATTTAACTCTGAAACTCTCGGCAATGGCGTCGAGCGCTCCTTTAAGCGAGAAGAAATCTTCGTCGTCGCCGAAAACGGCGAGGCAGAGGTTCTTTCTCTCGATCGGAAAATCGCTTATCGGCTTGGATTTAGCCTCGTAAGTTCTCGCGACTTCGAAAATTCTTCCGCTCGCGACTCCTCTCTTCAAATTCCTCGATATAACCCCGAGGAAAGACGGGACGAGGGTTCTTCTCATAACCTCGTAATTGTCGCTTATCGGATTTTCGACGATTATAACGTCTCCTTCGGGATCTCCGTCGCGAAGATTGAGCGCCGCCAAATCCTTTTTGGAATAGAAGGAATAGGTCATAACTTCGTTATATCCTTCTCCGCAAAGAATTTTCTTGAGTTTGAGTTCGTCGTTTTGCTCTTTCGAATATCCGCCGAGCGTAATCTTCGCGTCTTTTAAAAGCGACGGTTCTATATGCTCGTAGCCGTACGTTCTGATAACTTCTTCGGCAAGGTCGGGATATCCGTATACGTCCTCTCTATAAGGCGGAGCGACGGCGGAAATTTCATCTCCGTCCGTACGGACTTGGAAATTGAGTTTTTTCAAAATACCGACGACGACGTCTTTGGGAATTTCGATTCCCAAAACCCCGTTAATCTTGTCGAAAGTCGTGTCGACTTCTTTGTTTTCTTGTTCGAGCCCGGCGGAAACGTCCGTTCTCGCCGACGTAACCGTTCCGACCCCCAAACGACATACGAGCGAAAGCGCTCTGTTCATCGCCCTTTCGGTCGTATACTCGTCGACGCCCTTCTCAAAACGCTTGGACGAATCGGTCGACTTTCCGAGAGTTCTCGACGATTTTCTGACGTTGTCCCTCTTGAATTTCGCGCATTCGAACACGACTGCGGTCGTGTCGTCCTTAATTTCGCTGTCGAGCCCGCCTATGATTCCGGCAAGAGCGACGGGCGAGCCGCCGGAGCATATGACGAGGTTCTCGCTCGAAAGAGTAAGTTCTTTCTCGTCGAGCGCGACCATTTTCTCCCCGTCGTTAGCCCTTCTGACAACGATCTCTCTTCCCTTTAAATCTTTGTCGTCGAACGCGTGCATAGGTTGACCGAGTTCCAAAAGAACGTAATTGGTTATGTCGACGATCGAATTTATCGAGTTGATTCCGCAAAGTTTCAAACGTCTCGTTATGCTCTTGGGCGATTTCTCGATTTTAACGTCCTTAATCAAAGTCGCGATATATCTCGGGCAAAGTTCTTGGTCTTCGACCTTGACTTTTATCTCGTCGTCGGTCTTTACGACCTCGTAATCGTACGACGGCTCTTTAAAGGGTTTGTCGAGCGCCGCCGCGATTTCTCTGGATATTCCGAGAACGCTTTGACAATCGGGACGGTTTGCGAGCACGGATATATCGAAGACGTAATCCTCGAGCGCGAGAAGGTCTTTTATCTCCTCGCCGAGCGGCAAATCCTCCTTAAACACGAGAACTCCGTCAAAAGAAGCCCCGTCGTAAAAATCGTCGTCGATACCGAGTTCCTCTCCGCCGCAGAACATTCCGTAAGAAGGTTCTCCGCGAAGTTTTCCGGCGGTTATCTTCTCGCCCGTCGCGAGAGTCGCCCCGTCGACGGCTACGGGAACAATATCCCCGACCGACACGTTAACGGCGTTGGTTATTATCTGCAATACGCCGTATTTGCCGGCGTCGACTTGGCAGACGCGTAACCTCTCGGCGTTCGGATGTTGTTTTATGTCTATTATCTTACACGCGACAACCTTGTCGAGTTTGTCGCCGTACGGTATTATTCTTTCAACTTCGAATCCGCAGTCAAAGAGTTTTTTCTCGAGTTCTGACGGCGTTACGTCTACGTCTACGAAATCTTTTATCCAACTTAAAGGCGCTAACATATTTCAGTCCTCCTTAATCCTTAAACTGACCGAGCGCCCTAAGGTCTCCGTCGTATAAAACGCGAATGTTGTTCACGCCGTTTTTGAGCATAGCGATTCTGTCGAGACCGAGTCCAAAGGCAAAGCCCGTATACTTGTCGGGGTCTACGCCGCAATTTTCCAAAACTTTGCGGTTAACTATTCCTCCGCCGAGAATCTCTATCCAACCCGTTCCCTTGCAGAGTTTGCAGCCCGTTCCTCCGCACTCGAAACAACTCACGTCGACCTCTACCGACGGTTCGGTGAAGGGGAAATAAGAAGGGCGGAATCTCGTCTTCGCGGTCGCGGAGAACATTTTCTTGACGAGGGCGTCGAGCATTCCTTGCAAGTCGCGCATCGTGATTTTTTCGTCGATAACAAGTCCTTCCATTTGGTGGAACATCGGCGAGTGCGTCGCGTCGTCGTCGGCTCTGTAAACTCTTCCCGGAACCAACACCTTAAACGGCGGCTTCTCGGTCGTAAGGCTTCTGATTTGCCCCGGAGACGTATGCGTTCTGAGCATAAAATCGTCGCTCAAATAGAAAGTGTCTTGCTTGTCTCTCGCCGGGTGCTCCTTAGGAGTGTTAAGGGCGGTGAAGTTGTGGAAATCGTCTTCGATCTCTCTCGTTTCCAAAACCTTAAAGCCCATTCCGGCAAATATCTCCGTAAGTTCGGCTTTGATCAAGGTAACCGGGTGAAGAGTTCCCGTAGGTTTTCTTTTCGACGGGCAAGTTATATCGATTTTCTCGGCTTCGTAACGAGCCGATCTTTCCATAGCCTCGATTTGGCTCTCTTTCTCGGAGATAGCCTTAATCGCCCACTCCTTGAGTCCGTTGATGAGAACGCCGAGTTTAGGTCTGTCCTCTTTCGCCGCTTTGCCGAGTTCTTTCATAAGTCCCGGTATGAGTCCGGCTTTTCCGAGAACGTATTTCGCTTTGAGTTGAAACACGTCCGCGCTCGTTTTTGCCTTTTCGAGTTCGAGCGCCGCGTCGTCTTTAATCTTCTGAATTTTTTCTTTCATAGTCGTACGTCTCCATACTTAGTTAGAATAAGTATAACACTATATCTTATTAAAGTCAATTTTCTAATCGAATTTATATCCTTCAAGAGGCGAATTTTCCCGAGAAAAACAAAAAATCCGCCGCAGAGCGGCGGCGGACGAAAAAATCAAATATTCTCCATTCCGAGCGTTTCTCTTAACTCCTCGGTCTTTTTTCTCGGCAATGAATCGTCGTAATAGGCGTTAATCGTCTTATACGACAGCTTATCTCCGTCTATCTCCAAAATCCCGAACCTTGCCGAGTCGGGAAACAAGAAGTTTCCGAGCGTTCCGAAATTGAGATAAATCTTCCCGTCGATTTCTGTCGCCGAGCCCGTGTGTTCGTGCCCGAACAAGAAAACGTCTCCCTCTTGATCGGAAAAAAGTTTTCTCGCGTCGTCCTCGGTCGGCATATAGACGATGTCCTTAAACCTTCCTCTGCGGTTCATCGGATAATGAAACGCCTTTACGCGATACTTTCCGTCGGTAAACTCCAAGGATAGAGGAAGCGACGCAACGAACTTTCTCGACGCCCGCGACAAAGCCGCTTGGTGCCACCGAAAGAGTTTCAGCCTCGGATCTTTTGTCGGAAAAGAAGTCAAATCTGTCGTGACGAAAAAGTCGTGATTGCCCTTTACGCACAAAACGTCTTTTCTCTTGCGAAGAAGCGCCGTCGTCTCCTCGGGATAAAAGCCGTTGCCGACGATATCGCCAAGACAAATTATCTTGTCGACCTTAAGTTTGTCTATTTCGGCAAGCGCCGCCCTAAGAGCGAAAACGTTCGCGTGTATATCGGAAAAAATCGCGTATTTCATCGAGGATTATTATAGCGCGCGTTTTCCCCTCTTGTCAACGCCGCGCGGCAAACTACGCGTTAAAAATTGTTTTTGTATAATCTGATTGCAACATATTGTTGCAGTCAGTTTTTTTATGCCGTGAGTGTCGGCATTGTAGGCATTTCCCCTTTGGGAATGTAGCTTAATGGAAAAGCGTGAACGTTTATTAACTCAGGAAGTTGAATGAGGGTTCGAGTCCCTCCGTTCCCGCCATTTGATACAATCGGCAACCGCCGTTGTAAATATTGTTTTAAGTCCGTGTATTACTCGCACGGCAAAGGAGTTTTTATGAGTAACTATATGGTATGTTTGCGATTTAAATAAAAGTAAGCACTATGAAATGAATACTTTTGATACGTTATATGTTGAAACTGTTTTTAATGGGAACCTTGAATTTTCTAACGGTATTAAATGGGGGAATTTTGTCGGTGCATACGATTATTGCGATTGTTGGTTTTACTGTTTCAATGTTGACGATTACGTTATAAAGCATATTTTTGACGCTGATTTAAGTTATTCAGTTCGTGATGCATCACAAAGTGTCGGGTTTGGTCTTTCGGGTGATATTACTTATGAAAATGAAAGATTAAATCAAGTAATTACGTTAAAAGATACCGATATAATGAAACATAACGGCGGTGGTTTGTCGGCACGAAGCTATGAGTGGAATAGAATTTTATCTTCTTCCGATTTTGTGAAATATGTAGAAGAACAAAAATTATCATTTACTGATAGTCAACGAGAAAAAATATTATACCTTTGGGTATATGAACGTTACTGCAGAAGTCGAAGCGGGTACGCAGGACGGGAAAATTAAACAGCACCCGTATTACCTTATGCCGAAAAAGATATACAGTAAACGATTTTCAACGGATTGTTTCTGTGACTTCTTCGACGAAAAGGCTTTGCGCTCGGCGGTCGGACTTAACGATATAGACGAGTTCAAAAGCGAAAAAGCAACCTTTAACGAGCTTATGCAGGAAAACAGCTATTTCTTTAATAACCTTGATAAAATGCTGAAATAGCAAAAAGGACGGGATTTATTTCCCGTCTTTTTTACTATATATGTGCTTGATAGAAAAGTTCCACACGCTGAAATCTCATTATTGATATTGCCCGCAGTTGTTCGCAAATATCCGTATATTGCCGTATGAGCTTTTTGTTGTCGGGATCATGTTCAAGAATCACCAAAACATTGAATTTTTCATTTGTTAAATTTTGTTCTAATGTTCCGAACATATCCGTATCATGGGCGTTTTCTTCCATGACGTCCATAATTTTCTTTGCGGTCATGTTTTATTCTCCGTCGTCGGTATTGTGCTAATATTCCAAACCGCAATTTTGTTGCCCTTGTTTACACTCTCCCATGTCGTTGGCATGGTCGCACGGTTTGTTTGTATAAAGGCAAATATCGTCCTCAATCTGGAAGTCGTCGCCTTTCAGAACGAGAAAGCTTTTTGCATAGTCAACGGCGTTTTTACTTCCGAGCGCGGGTCCGCCGACTTCATAATTGGCGTATCCGCCTTTAACGATTTCGTCGGCAAGCGCAAACGCATCACGATTCCCGATAGCGTGATATTGACTGCCGACTACGCCGAGAACGTGCGCGTGGTTGTCGGATTTGACAACTGCAAAATGGTTGTTTACCTTTATACCGTCGCTCAGATATAACGGCTCTTTCTCTGCCGTGTAGTCAAGCCCCGACATTGTAAGCGCTTCGTCAAAGGTGCTTGCGCCTGTAAGGTCAAGCCCTACGCCGTCAAACATGGAAAAACGGCGTAAAATGGTGTTACGGGTGTCTTTGTTGGTTGCGTAGTAGTTAGTTGCGATATTTTCATAAAATTAACTCCTTAAAATTGATTGATTTTTTTGATTTGTTTGTGCTATACTAAAAGAGAAGTTAGACAATGGGGCGGGCAGGTTCGCCCCGCGTCGGTAGCCGTATGGGGAAAGGGTGTCAAGCGTTTACCCCGTACGGCTTTGCCTTTGTCGTTATAAGCTCGTTTAGCTCTCAATTATAAGCAAGATTTCAACGATTTCGTCCCCGGTGAAACCAAGCTTTTTGAGAAGCTCGACGAGCTTTTTAAATTCGTCTTTCCTCAATAAATTCATTTCCTTTTACCTGCCTTATAAGATTTCCGCAATCGGAGCAAGCCCCGAAAACGCTCGACTTTCAAGAAGTATTTCAACTAATGTATAGCAGAAGTTGTAAGGTGCGCCTTACAACTTCTTAGCCGGAGGCAATTATAAGCAAGGCTCGCTGTCAAGGGGAAAATTTAGCGGTGCCATCCGCGTTAAGAATTTTAGTAAAAATTTTTGAAGGATAAAAAGCGTAGCGGCTTTATGTTCAAAAATTTTTACGACCCTTTACTGCGAGAATTGCTTATGATAAATTACCACCGCATTATAAAAGTACGATTAAAAGAAAAGCGACTACAAAGCGAAAGGCAAGGCCAGGGAAAAGGCGGAAGCCAGCGGTTTAGCGCGGCAACGCCTTAGCCCTGCCTTGCCCGCTGTAATTGCGAAGGGCAGAACAAGGAAATGTATAAATTCACGGCAAAAGAAAAATACAACGCATTAAAAGCGTTGCGAAGTTCAACAGTAGAGAAAATTTGCAGACGATACAAAATAAATCGTTCCACGCTTTGGCGTTGGCGAAAACAATACGACGGCTCGTTAGAGAGTTTAACTCCAAAATTCAGTCGTAAGGATATGCGCCACCCTAACGAGCAAACAACAGCGGAAAAGAAATGTATTCAAGATCTGATACGCCGTAACCCGCAAATAGGTTTGAACGAGTTATACGGTAAATTATACCGAAATTACAATTACCGCCGTAACCCTGCAACACTCTATCGGTATTTGCATAGACAACATTTCTACATTGCTAAAAGACGAATACCGTATAAGCCTAAGCCGTATGATACACCTTTGAAGCTCGGCGTTAAATGGCAATTAGACGTAAAGTATGTTCCCCGTGAATGTTATACGGGCGATTTTCTTTGGTCGCAATATTATCAATATACTGTGATAGACGAAGCAAGCCGTAAACGGTTTGTTTACGCATATAAAGAGCAAAATCAAGAAAGTACGGTTGACTTTGTTTTACGGGCATTTAAGTTCTTCGGGTATCGTCCTAAAATAATACAGACGGATAACGGGCAAGAGTTTACATTCAGGAACGAAAGGACGAAAGACGGAAGAATACATTTATTTGATAGATTATGCTTGCGTTTCGGGATAGTTCATAGGCTTAACCGTCCGAGAACTCCACGTCATAACGGGAAAGTTGAGCGGTCGCATCGAAACGATAATGAGCGTTTTTATCGTTACTTACATTACTATTCTTTTGACGATTTGCAAAAGCAAATGGCTGTATATCTGAAACGCTCGAATGACATTCCGTCTTGCGTACTGCGCTCGGTTGCCGATAAACGGCGTTGGCTATCCCCAAATGAAAAAGAATTAGAATTGAAAAACGCAGTTTAATATATAAAAATAACAGCACTTTCGGACTGTCCTTGCGACGGTCTGTTCGTGCTGTTGTTTTGTTTGCAATTATTCAATTTCCCCGCGTAAAGTCTGTCGTAAAATACGGTTATAAGTCGCTTAGCTTATGTTTAGAAAAATTTTTTAAACTTTTTCGTTGCAGTCAGTTGACAATTCTACAGCGCGGCAAACTACGCGTTAAAAATCAGGATTTGCTCTCCGATCCGAGTCCGCCGCCGACCTTTCGCCTCTCGCCTTAAAATCGAACGCCCGAAAGAGAGGTCTCGCCCAAACGCGCCGACCGAAAAAAGAAAAACCTTTCGTTTTTTATTCAAAATGCTTGTAATTATCACTTTTTTAAGATATAATACGCAATGTTAGGATATAAGGAGGCTCTTTATGAAAATCAGACAAGGTTTCGTTATCAGAAAGGTCGGCGACGCTCAATACGCGGTCGCGACGGGAAACGCTATTAAATATTTCAAAGGAATGCTCAAACTCAACGAGATGGGCTCGCTTATTTTTTCGCTTTTGCAAGAGGACTCGGACGCCGAAAAAATCGCGGACAGAATCACCGAATCGTTCGACGCGGAAAAAGAACAAGTCTTGTCCGACGTCAACGAGTTTATCGAAAAACTCGACTCGTTGGGAATCCTTGAAAAGTAACCGACTTCTCGGGTTTTTTGCGGCTTAATTCGAGCGGCGAGACGCGACGCGAACAGTCGATTCCAAACGCAAATCAAATCTTTAAAAAAAGTCGCCTTGCTCGTCGTCGAGCAAGGCGATTAGTTTTCCTTCTTCGATTTTTCTTTCGGCGGTCGCCTTTTCGCGACCGCCTTTTCGTTTACCTTCGACCGCCCGTTCAGTCGGCGGTTTGGATTATGCTTCGATAGATAAACACGTCGTAAGACTCGCGCTCGTCGGTATCTTCGGGAACGCTCGTAAACTCATATCTATTCCCGTCCTTAACGAGCCTAAGCCTATTATTCTCCGTCTCGTTATAATATCTCGAATAAACCGCGACCGCTCCGTTTGCGCCGAAAGAGGTCTTCATTCCGTAATACTCTTTTGTTCCGTACTCTCTGTATATTCTGCCTCCGCTAAGCGACGTATAGCCCGTTCTGTAGATATACGGAGAACCGAACGTCGTTCCGTCGATCGTATTGCTCGACGAACGAACGACGTAAGAGCCGTAATATCCGGTTAAAAATTCGGTATAACCCGAAGTATCGTAAGCATAATATCTCGCGTTGACAAAGGCAAAATCGTTGCCGTCGCCGATTATGACGTTGCCGTCGGCGTCCGTTTGAACTTCTCTCGCCTCGGCTTCGTAATTCCCGTAACCGACGGTCGGCGCTTGCATAACGTAATACGCTCCGTCCGCGTAACCGACGATCGTATAGTAATACAACTCGAAGTTAACCCAACTCGACCCCTCGTTCGTTTTAAACTCTTCCTTGGTCGAGATTTTTTTATAAACGCGAGTCGAAATCGTCGAATCTTGCGTAAACGCGGACGCTCCGTCGTAGAAAAATTCAAATCTGTACGAACCGGCTTTTACCGGTCCTCCGAACTCGTTTCCGATTGTCGTTTTATCGTCTTCGGGTCCGAAATTCTTGACGACGACGCCGTTGATCGTGATGTCCGCGTCGGTCGAATCGACCTTTTCATTCGTCTTTTTATCTATCCACTTATACGAAATTTTATCCCATATCTCAGACGTAGACTTAAACTCGCTCAAAGGAATTCCGTTTGCTTTCACGTCTCTCGGCGAAACGAAGGTCGCCTTTCCGTCGTATTCGTGATCGAGATACGAATATCCTCGAGAATATTCGAATCTGACGTTTTTCGGGTCGATAACGACTATTTTTATTTGCGTATCGATGCGCGCATCGTACTTATACGCGTACGTAATCGAATATTCTCCGGCGAAATTAAAATCAATCGAACCGTCGTCTATCGTATAGTCGTCCGACGAAAGCGTCGTATACGACCCGGCGACGCCTCGAGCGTTTACTCTAAAACTCTCGTAATCTACGGCGTCGTCTCCGACAACCAATCCGATTCTTCCGTTTACGAAACCTTCGTTCGACAAATCCTCGGAATCGACTTCCATATACTTTAACCTTTCTCTAAATTTCGCCTCTACGGATCTGCTTCGATCGATCGTCAAGGTCAGAGTTTTTTCGGCGGTTATCAAAACGGACGAGTCGCCCGTAACGTCGTACCAACCCAAAAACTCGTACGCGCCCCTTTCCCTAACCGTGAAACCGACGACGTCTCCGACCCGGAAATACGCCTCGCTTTCTCCGCTCCAAACGCATGCGTTTCCGAACCCGTCGACGAGTTCGCCTTGACTATACCAAACGGTAAACTTTAAAAGCGCCGAACCCGCTTGATATTCGCCGCGCAAGGTAAAGTCGCGGTCGGGCATTTCAAAACAATAGACGAGATCTTTCGAAACCAAATTTCCGCTCTCGTCGCGCCAACCGGCAAAAGAATACCCTTTTTTCGCTTCGGCGGTAAGAGTTACGAGTCTTCCCGTCGGAATAACTTTTTCGATCTCGTTCAGTTGCGAGCCGACGTTATAACGGAATTTTAAATTATTGTCGGGAGTCGAAACTTTAAGAGTCCGACCGCTTTCGACGACTTGAACGTCAAGCGTCGCCTTTACGTTTTCATTTCTCTTTAAAGCGTAAGAAACCGTATAAGTTCCCGTTTTCGAATAATCGAGTCCGCCGTCGTCAAAGACAATATATTTCTCAAAATACGAATCCGAATATTTCGAACTATACGACGTCTCGTTTCCGTCCGCTCGTATCCCCAAAACCTCGACCTTCTCGGGATCGGGCGCGTCCGCCGCGCCTTTCGCGACGAGGGTCAATGTCGGTTTCCCGTCTCTGTAACTAAACCCTTCGCCGTCGGCGCCGAGTTTCAACTCAACCGTATCTTCCTTATGGGCGAAAATCGCGCAGACGTTTATATCTCTCGTAATCGTAAAAGTATAAACGGGTTCTTTGGAAATGAGCGTTTGTTCGGACGCCTCCTCGAGTTCGCTCGCCTCGTACCAACCTATAAAATAATAATCGTCGGTCGCGCAGAGAGATTTTACCGTGTATTGCGAGCCCTCGGCGAGGCTTAAATCCATATAAGTTATATGCTCGCCGTCAACGTCCAAAACCGAGCCGCCTTGGTTGAAAGACGAAGGAATAATTCTTCGAGCAATCGTATGGAAGGAATGTTTTACGACGCCGTCCCCTTCGCTTTCGCCGACGCTTTCCCCCTCGTTTCCGCCGCTTTCTCCGCCGCCCGACGACGCTTTCTTAACGAACGCAAAGACGGAAAAACTATCCGTTTCGAAAGTTGCCGAACCCCTTTCGTATGTCAGCGCCAACCTCTCGACTTTTCCGTCGTCCTTTATATGCAAAACCAAATAATCGGTCAAATCCTCGCTTATCGGAATCGTAACCGTAACTTTGCCTTTCGGTTGAACTTTGACTCCGCCCTTTAAAACGGACAAGTCGAACGCGTAAACGGGCTTGGTTTTATCGTAACTTTGACTTGAAATTAAGGAAAGCGCCAGCCTAAAATCTTCGCTCGTTTCGTCAAGAACCCTCGATTCCACGACCGCCCCCTTTTTAAAACTGCCGCCCTCGACGACGACGCCGCTTTCGTTGGTCAGTTTGTTTAATTTGCCCAAGCCGCAAGCGGACAGAAAAAAGCACGCCGCAATTGAAATTAAAATAAACAAAACGGTTGACAAAATCGACTTTTTTCTTGAATAATATCCCATAAACCCTCCTTTTATCGATAGACCGCGCTATCGTAAACATTATAGCGCCGCAATCGACGCATTTCAACCCCCAAAAGACATTTTTCCCTCGTTTTTTGCAATATAGCAAAATCTCGTCAAACTTCGAGCTAAAAATACTCGCCAAGCGATTTTTATCCCTAAAAACAAAAAACGCGACGAAAATCGTCGCGTTGTCCGCTCGTCTCTAAACGAAACGATTAGAAAAATCAAACCAAATCGGTTTTATTCAAAACGAGAGTGCTTGCGGCTCCGAGCCCGACAAACGAACCGACTCCCGCGATAAGGGAAATTGCGACGTTTATCAAAGAAGAATTTATCGGCGTCAAAACGGGAACGAGCGAATAAAGTATCGTCGAAAACGCAAGCGCCAAGCAAACGGAAAGCCACGTCTTTTTCTTGGCGACGACGCTCGAGACGACGAAGAGAGAGACGAAAACCGCCGACAACAAAACCTTGGATATAAGGCAACAAACGACGTTCCATACGCTAAAGCCGGCCGTTTCGAAAGACAATCCCGCGACCCCTCCGCCGATAAGCGCCCCGACAAAGAAAGCGACGAAAAAGGCGAACGACGCAACGAAACAAGTTAAAATCTTGGACGCGACGTACTCAAACTTCTTCGAATGAGCCGAGAAAACGTTTTTGGCGTAACCGCTTTTAAAATCGTCTCCGACGAAAACGCAGACGAAAACCGCGACGGCGAAAAAGAGCAAGTTAACGTTACACATAGCCGTCATATCCATTCCGACCGCGGCGTTTTGGGCGTTTCTCGCCGAACTCTCGAGCGTTCCGATAATTTGCCAAACGCTTTCAAAACCGATAGACGCGGCGGCGGACGAAGAATTTGCCGTCGTCATGACGAGAATCAAAATCGGAACGGCGAACGCTATGCCGAGCATAACGTAAAAGAAAAGGCTCGTAAAAGCTCTTCTTGCGTCGGCTTTGAAAACGAACCCGAATCTGTTTGCAAAACCGAGTTCTTTATCTTTTTTTTCCATATTATTCTCCTTCCCTCTCTTTGGTTAAATCGACGTAATATTCTTCCAAACTTATTTTAGCCTCGAAAATCTCGACGATTCCGACGTCGTTCTCGCAAAGATAGGCTACGACGTCCCGAGAATCGACGTCGTCGTAGACGCGAATAAATCCTTTGTCGTCCTCTTCGACGAGCAAATACTTTTTCTCGAGCGCTTTTTTCGCCGCAAAACCGTCCTTCGCCTTTAACGAGACGTAAGTTCGACAAGTTCTTTCGAGTTCTTCGTCGGAAATCTCTTTTATCATTTTTCCGCCGCGAATCACGCCGTAACGCGTCGCGATTTTTTCAAGTTCGCCGAGAACGTGCGAGGAAATCAAAACGGTCGTTCCGCCCTTTGCCAAATCGGTCAAAACTTCTCTGACAATTCTCATTCCGTCGGCGTCCAAACCGTTTATCGGCTCGTCCAACACGAGCAACTCGGGATTCCCGAGAAGAGCGATCGCAATGCCGACGCGTTGTTTCATTCCGAGAGAACAGTTCTTGTACTTATTCCCCGCCGCGCCTTCCATACGGACTATTTTCAAAACCCTCGCAATTTCTTTCTCGGGGTCTTCGACGCCTACGTTCGCGGCGAAAATTTTCATATTGTTCCAAACGGTCAAATTGGGGAAACAACCGGGAGATTCTATCAAAACTCCGATTTTCATTCGAGTCTCGACGTCGTCGAAATTCTTGCCGAAGAGTTTTATCGAACCGCCGCTCGGGCGAACGAGTCCGCAAATCATCTTTTCGGTCGTCGATTTACCCGATCCGTTTTCGCCGATAAATCCGTAAATCGAACCGACGGGTACGGTCATATTTAAACCGCAAACGGCTTGTTTAGCCCCGAAATTCTTCGTTAAATTCCTAATTTCTATCGCGTTCATATCTCTTCTCCTCAATAAATATCTGATTTGTTAAGCAGTTTCGTTCCCAAAAACGCGTAGATAGCGGCGCACGCAACCGAAACGAAGACGCATACGACGACGTTTAAAATTCCGCTCGAGAGACACGCGTAAACGGACGAACCGTATAAAAATATATTCAAAACGGGAGTATTGCCGACGAGCGAACCTATCGCGATCGTAGGGATTCCCGTTCCGAAGAAAAAGGACAACGCGACCGACGCTCCGAAGTTCTTTCTGAAAATCAAATTGACGAAGGTATAAAACGCCGCCCAACCCAAACTCATCGCCGCCTTTCCGCAAAAGGCGCAAATCAAATTTCCGACCAAAACTTCGAAAGACATTCCGACGAGAGCGCCCGCAGCGACCGCGCCGAAAACGTAAGCAAAACACATCGCCGTCATGGCAAACGCGCACGTCAAAGTTTTTGATAAGACGTAGTCTCCTTTCTTCGGGCGAACGGTAAATATTTGCTTGACGTAACCGCTTTTATAATCTCGCCCGATAAAAATCGAGACCATAATTCCGCCGAATATAAAAACCATATTCATATTGGCGTATTTGTCAATCCCCTCGAATCCGTAAACGGGATAATCGGCGGCGATAGCCGACCAAACGTTGGAAAAAATGGGCTCCGAAACTTCTCCGTTAGGTCCGCTCGCTCCGCCGGTTCCGATGAGCATAGCCGGAATCATCGCGGCGACGCATAAGAATATATACAACAACGGAGTGTGAAAAAGTCGGTAAAAATCGACTCTGAGCATACTTTTTACCCTTTGAGCAAACGTCGGGGTTTCAAAAATCAATTGATTGTTTTCGTCCATTTCACGCCTCCTTTCGGCTCGTAATCTCAACGTAATATTCTTCCAAGCCGATTTTGTTTTTTCTTACCTCGCTCGCGACGAATCCATTTTTATAGAGATAAGCTACGACCTTTTCGGGCTCGTCCTCGTCGTATACGCGAACAAACTCGCCTTCCGTTTTAACGGTCGGGTAAACTTTCCTCAAGACGTTCGCCGCTCCGTTTATATCGTCCGTCCTTATCGAAACGAACGATTCGCTTCTCTCGTCCATTTCTTTCGCGGACAACTCCGCGATTAGTCGACCTTGGCGAATTACGCCGTAATGCGTGGCGATCTTCTCCAGTTCGCCCAAGATATGCGACGAAATCAAAACCGTACATCCGAGCGTCCTCGTCGCGTCGACGAGAACCTCGCGCATTATCCTCATTCCGTCGGCGTCCAAACCGTTTATGGGCTCGTCCAAAATCAACAATTTCGGGTCTCCGAGAAGAGCCATCGCGATTCCGACCCTTTGTTTCATTCCGAGCGAGCATTTTTTAAACTTTACCGACGCCGAATCGTCCATTCTGGTAATTTTCAAGACGCGATCAATCTCTTCGTCTATATTTTCAATTCCGAGGTTGAGCGCTTGCATTTTCAAATTTTGATAGACGCTCGACGAGGGAAAGCAACCGGCGTTTTCAATCAACGCCCCGACTCTCGCCCTAACCGACGGATCCGAATAGTCCTTCCCGAACAATTTTATCTCGCCGCAATCGGGAACGAGATGTCCGCATATCAATTTTTCGGTCGTAGATTTGCCCGATCCGTTCTCGCCTATAAATCCGTAAATCGAACCGACGGGTACGGTCATATTCAGACCGTTTACCGCTTTAAGCCCGCGAAAACTCTTGGTCAGATTTCTAATCTCTATTGCGTTCATTTGAGGTTTCTCCTTTCTTTTTTCGAGACGATTATATCAAAGGTATGTTTACGAAAAATCAATTTTTTATTGCAAAAAGGTTTTTTAATTGTTAAAGAAATGTTAATCGCCGCCAAAAAAACTCGATCCAAGCAACGCAAAATCGCATTTCGAACGAAGAAACTCTCGAGTTTGATAAAAAGCCAAACTCAAACCCAAAACGCTCGAAAATCCCAAGCCGACGAAAAATTCGCGACAAAAAAAGGTATTCTCCCAATTTAGAAAAATACCCTTTGTTTTTTTAAGGTTAGACTCGAGAATCTAAAAGCCCGTCTTTATTCTCGCTTTCGCCCGACCCCATTCGGCTCAAAATCGCAATCCCGATAAAAATGATCGCCGGATACGCCGAGGAAATTCCAAGCCCGACTTTCAAGGGCATCAACCCTTGAATGGTAGGTCCGATCGAACAACCGACGTCGCCGGCAAGGGCAAGCGCTCCGAACATTTTGGTTCCGCCGTTTTTGAAGGTTCTTCCGGCGAGAGAATAAATACCCGGCCACATTATTCCGACGAACAATCCGCCGAGCGCAATCCCGACGAGAGCGAGGTAAGGAACGGGCGAGAGCGCCGCGAGGAGATACGAACCGAAAAGACAAGCCGCGCAAATCGCTATGGCTTTTTTCAAATTCATTCTGTCCCCGACTATTCCGTATACCGTACGCGACAACGCCATACCGAGAGCAAAAAGGCAAGTTCCGAGCAAATCGCCGACCGTCTTGTCCTTGATATTTAAACTAATTTCGGCAAAATAAGACGCCCACTGAGAAATGGCTTGTTCCGCCGCGCCCGCCGCCGCCATCAACGCGAGGAAAACGACGAAACCTTTCATCTTGAAAATCTTGCGATAAGGAGTGGGGTCTTCGTCTCCGTCGAGCGTTTCGATAGGGCATTTCGCGAACAACAGACAGTTTGCGAGGGGAATCAAGGCGAGGATAATCGGCAAGTACGCCCAATTCTCAATCGAGAAAAGGTTAAAGTACAAAGTCGACGCCAAGACGACCAAAATATGCCCCCAACAATAAAAGGAATGTAAAAAACACATCGCCCCCGATTTGTTTTTAAGGGGAATAGCCTCGACCAACGGACTTAATACGACCTCTACGAAACCGCCGCCGACCGCCATAAAGAAAGTCGCGATCAAAATTCCGACGTACGGACTCATAACAAACGGCAAAGTCCCCAAACATACGAGTCCGACCGCCGAAAAGGTCTGAGCGACGATCGTGCTCGCTCTATAGCCGAGTTTGTTTGCGACGACCGCCGAAAAGGAATCGACGATTATCTGTATGCCGAAATTTATGAATACGATTAAGGAAATCTGCGTCGCCGTAACGCCGAATTGCTTGGAAAATTGAGCAAACAAAAGGGGCGATAAATTGTTAACGATCGACTGAATGACGTATCCTAAATAACACGCCGCCAAAGTCAACGAATAGTTCTTTTTCATAATTATCATATATTTTAACACCATATCCACATTTGTTACTTCTTTCATTATAGCTAGAAGCAACATATACTGTAATTTCTTTATCTTTCATTTCTATTTCTCCTTATTTAAATATTTTTTATAAATTTATGTAATATAAAAGGC
>CAZVPW010000011.1:0-22019 GCA_964629115.1 uncultured Acidiphilium sp. | reverse complement strand
TGTTTGTATTTATTAATATTATATCAGATATGGAACAATAAATCAAGACATATTGTGTTAATTAGGGTAATTTTAATGGTGAAATATTCTTTTTTGCCATATTAGATGAACATATTTCTTCAAAAAGTTCCCCTATTAAAACAATAGGAGAACTTTTGAAACGATAAAACTTCATCTATTGTTTGGCTTAATAATGCCGTCGGATATTTAAATTTCGATTATACACTTTTTGATTTATTTGCGGTCGGAGCAGAAATCATGTATCCCGTGGCAATTCGTTTCGTTTGGTATGATAAGTTTTTGGGAATCAGAAAGTGTCCTATGTGTGGATTGATAAATACTATGAAAGCTCATTCGATAATAGAACGAAAAATCGGAACCAAGGTTAATGTGTACGATGAAGGTGTTATTCGTTATAAGCCAACGATGTACGCTTATGAAGAAAAAGAGAAAACAACGAAAATGGTTTGTTCGGTTTGTGAGGGAATAGATTACGATACAACAAAAACAGAGGAACGAATATAAAAAATTGGGAGAACATCAATATGAAAAAACTTATTAGAGTTAATATTATAGCTGTGACAATGTGCCTTTTATTTTCATTTATGACGGGTTGTAATCTGTTTTCCGGCGGAAATGAAACGGGAGAAGGATTCACTCAATCAACAATAACGCTTTATAATGAGGAAAATCTCATGCAATATATCGCAAAATACGGAGAAAAAGCCACAATAAGTATTCCTTCTAAAAAAGGTTACTATTTTGAAGGATACTTTGATTCTCGAGAGGGCGGAACAAAATATATCGACAGTGAAGGAAACTCGCTACTGAATTGGGAAAAATCATTTCCCACCGTCTTATATGCCCATTGGAATGACTTATCGACCTTGGTGCAGGAAGTGACGGTTTTTGATAACGAACCCGAGAGCGGTGGGATGAGCGGGCAAAGATCGGCTACCGTTCGGTTGAGTAGCGAACTTAAATCTGCTATAAAATCCAATTTTGACGGAAAGATTAAAATTGAATACTCGATTGACATAAAAACAGGAGAAGGATGGACGGCGTCACCCATAGCTATGTATGTGAAAGGATACGAAAGTTCGGGAGCAGAACGTTATGAAGTTTTCAAATATAGACCGATTGTGGGCGAATTTACAACGTTTAGCGGAAGCGTAGAGATAGCAGCCGCAGACTTTGTTGACGGAAATCTCTATTTGGTGATTTGGAACACAGAAAAACAAAATGGTTCGTGGGCTTATCCTGTATATTTTTCTCGTAATCTCACATTAAAAATTAGTATAGTAACAGAATAATTTTTTCAGTTTTATAAGGAGATTTACTATGAAAAAGACAGTAACATTGTTTTTCAGTTTATTGTGTGTAAGTTTGTTTTGCGGCATAGTTCTTACAGGTTGTAGTGTTGATACGCCGGAACCCGAACACACGCACACCTATGTAGCCGAGTGGTCCTATGATGATACATATCATTGGCATGCCTGCACTGGCGGAGATTGTTCCGAAATTTCGGATAAGGCTCAGCATGCCTTTGAAAACGATATATGCACTGTTTGTGAGTATAAAAGCGCCACAAGCAGCGATGATATAGGTGCGGATATAGATTCTGAAATGCAATATAAATTGGGTATCGGCGGTGATTATTATACCTTAATAAGTGTAGGCAATTGCACAGAGCCCAATATTGTCATTCCATCAACATATAATGATTTGCCGGTTAAGTACATTGGAGAGTATGCATTCAGATATTGTGATCAAATTGAAAGCGTTACTATTCCTGATAGCGTTATTTCGATTGAGAAAGAAGCTTTTTACAATTGTAAGAACCTTAAGAGTGTAGCAATCGGAAGTAATGTAACTTCAATTGAAAGCGAAGCATTTCGTTATTGTTCTTCACTTAAAACTATAACCTTGCCGAAAACTTTAACAACTATTGGAAATAATGCATTTTCAAAAAGTGCGCTTAAAACAATTACGATTCCGGAAAATGTAACCTCAATTGGATCTGCCGCATTCGGAGATTGCGCCTCGCTCGCAACTGTGTATTGGAATGCGATAGATTGTACATGTACAGGAACTGGAACAAATGCTACCTTCTCTAATTGCGTATCATTAAGAACAGTCAAATTTGGAAACAATGTTAAGCAGATTCCAAGTTCTACTTTTTCTATTCCTTCTCTTACAACTGTTACTATTGGCGAAGCCGTAACAGCTATTGCCAAGGGCACGTTCAAAGGATGTACTTCGCTGATAAGCGTTGATATTCCCGACAACGTTACAACGATAGGCGACTACGCATTTAAAAATTGCACGAATTTGAGCAGTATCGTGATACCTAATAGCGTGACATATGTTGGAGAATACGCATTTGATGGTTGTTCGTCAATGGTGTTAAATACACATAACAATGCAGGATATATTGGAAACAAGAACAACCCCTATTTGGTCCTTATTAAAGCCAATAATACATCAATCGACTCTTGTGACATTCATTTAGATACAAAAATTATATATTCGTCTGCATTTAAAAATTGCACTGCTCTTACAAACTTAAGTATTCCTAACAGTGTAGTGGTAATTGGCAACGGAGCATTCTCCGGTTGCACCTCTCTTAACAATATAAAGTTGTCTGACCATTTAACAACGATTTGTGGTTCCGCATTTTATAAATGCACTGCACTGAAAAGCATAACGATCCCCGATAGTGTGACTTTGATCGAGGGGAGTGCCTTTAGCGAATGCAAATATCTTAACGTATGTATAACAGACATTGAAGCTTGGCTCAAGATACAGTTTGGAAACGATGACTCATATCCAAATTGCACCGGAGGGGGCTTACATATTCTCAATCGTGATGGTAAAACGGCAACAAGCATTACAATTCCGGATACCATTACCGAGATCGGAAAATATGCATTCAAAAATTGCGTCGACATTACTGAAGTATCAATCAATGAAAATGTAACGAAGATCGGTGCATACGCCTTTTCTGGATGTGAAAAACTAAAAAATATTTATTTTAATGCCACAAAATGTGATATAGACTGGAGCAGTTTTTCGGAAACCGCAGCGTTGGAAGCAGTTGTCATCGGCGATAACGTAAAAGAGATTCCTTCGAACGCGTTCAAGGAATGCACAACGCTTAAAAATATAACAATTGGACAGTCAGTGACTTCAATTGGCGGAACAGCGTTTCCAATCTATCATAATAATATTGAAAATGTATATATAACCAATATAGAAAATTGGCTTAATATGAAGTTTGGAAACAAATACTCATATCCAAACGGAGATTTATATTTTATTGATGAAAACAATCAATGTATCACAAATATAGTACTTCCATCCGGAGGTGAAAAAATACGTGACAAAGCATTTAAGAATGCGCGACAAATAGAGAAGGTAGAGATTTCTGACAGTGTAACTGCCATTGGCGATTCCGCATTCTTCGGTTGTTCGCAGCTTACAGAAATAAAATTTCCTGACAGTGTGATCACGATTGGGGACTCCGCATTCTACGGCTGTAGAAAACTTGCGGAAATAAAATTCTCCCAAAGTGTGATCTCGATCGGAAATGAAGCATTCTCGAATTGCGAAGCTCTTACTACGGTGACTATTCCCGAGAGTGTAACATCTATTGGTGGCGGTGCATTTTCTATGTGCAGACAACTTACAAGCATAACGATCCCCAATAGTGTGTTGTCCATCGGTAGCGGTGCATTCGGCTACTGTACATCAATCACGAATATAACACTTCCCGATAAGTTGAATATACTTGAATACGGATTATTTAGCAATTGCACTTCACTGGAAAACGTGGAAATTCCAGAAAATGTTACCACGATTGAAAGCTGTGTATTCATGAACTGTACGTCACTTAAACGTATATCACTTCCTGACAATTTATCATCAATTGAAAAGGAGTCATTTGACGGATGTACACAAATTGAATATAAAATCGAAAATAATTTATATTATCTCGGAAACGAGCAAAATCCTTATTTGGTTCTTGTTAAAGCGGACGATTCTATCACCTCGGGTACTGTGAACAATAGTACAAAAATGATATATTATTCCGCATTTTCGGGTTGTGCTAAACTTCAGGACGTGACTTTGAACGATAAAATTACAAAAATACCTCAGTCTGCATTCGAGAGTTGCTCTGCACTTAAAATCATTACAATTCCGCAAGGAGTGAAAGAGATCGGAAACCGTGCGTTTTATGAATGTACTTCACTGACCAATGTAATCATTCCCGATACTGTAACATCACTTGGACATTCTGCGTTCTATGGGTGTACCAATCTTAACAGTATAACGATTTCTAAAAACATAGCATATATTGCGCCTCACACATTCTTTAAATGTACCTCGCTTGCAAGCATAACAATACCCGATGGGGTAACTGGAATCGGGGACTCAGCATTTTCAAATTGCTCTTCACTTACAAGCGTAACTATCCCCGAAAATGTAAATAGAATCGGAAGCTATGCATTCAACAGATGTACGAAACTTAATACAGTTAATTGGAATGCCATCGTTGTTGCGGATATGGATTCTGAAGCTTGCTTTAAGGACTGCGACAAGCTAACGACCGTAAATATAGGCGCAAAAGTTACAGGCATTCCCGCATGTGCATTCAAAAATGCCGAGGCACTTACAGAGATAACCATTCCTGATGGGATAACATCAGTTGGTAACCACGCATTTCAGTTCTGCTGGGCACTCGAAACGGTGAATTGGAATGCAACGGCATGTTCTGTGGCCAGTTCCAATGTATTTCAATATTGTAACGCATTGAAAACAATCAATATAGGCGAAAATGTTTCAATGTTGCCAGAGTATGTATTCAATAAATGCTCTGGGTTAGAGACGGTGAATTGGAATGCGAAAGATTGCACTTCGAGAGCTTATTTTAGTGGATGCGCCGCATTAAAAAAGGTTGTATTCGGGCAAAGCGTTGTAAGCATTCCCGCTTCTGCATTCGCGTATTGCAAAGCACTTACGACTGTGACTATTCCCGACAATGTAACATCGATTGGCAGTTCGGCATTTTGCGGTTGTATTTCCCTTACAAACGTAACAATTCCTAAAAATGTAACATCAATCGGACAGTACACCTTTAAGGAATGTACCGGACTTCAAACAGTGTATTGGAATGCTATAAATTGTACTCTGTCAAACAAAAATAACTATACATTTACTCAATGTTCATCATTAGAGACTGTTGAATTTGCGGATGATGTCACAACGATACCTGATGGGGCTTTTGATGGTTGTAGTAAACTTAAAACTGTGAAATTAGGCAACGGATTAACATCAATTGGCAAAGATACTTTTAGGCGTTGCATCGCACTTGAAAGCATAATGATTCCCAAAAGTGTAGCATCGGTTTTGAGCGGAGCATTCTCCAAATGTAGCACATCGCTTGAAATTTATTGCCTTGCAACAAAGATGCCTGACGGTTGGAGCAAGGATTGGAATGACTCGGACTGCCAAGTGTACTGGTATCGTGAGACGCAACCATCAATGTCGGGAGAATATTGGCATTACTCTACCGATGGAAAAACTATTATAGTTTGGTAATCTACAAAATAAAAGAGGTTCTTATCCCCTGCTTTGGTGGATAAGAACCTCTTGTCATAAACCATACTTTTTTCTGATGAATTCCAAGTAATTTTCTATCTCATACTTTGCGTCAATAGGAATTTTATTTGTGAGAAAAATGGTCGGGGTTGAAAGTTTTGATGTATTCATATTTCTTTGGTTAATTTCGTTTCCTGCGAGCAAATTACATCTGCCTGAAATCCTTTTACTTTATTCAAAAAAACTTTTTTAATACAAAGCGGTAAGAGCATTTACATTCCAAGATATAATTTTCATATTTTTCTCCAAGTCTCAGGATAATTTAAGCGTAAAAAAACCTAAATTGATTATATATCTTTTTGATTAAAAAAATCAACTGTTTTACGGGATTTTTTCAAGCCGTTTGCCGAGGAAACAAAAGAGCTAAAAACGATAAGCAATAGCAAAAATAAAAGAGCGAAAATAATAACCGATCGAGGAAACAAACTGCGCGACAAAGACTAAAATAGCTTTAAAAGGAATTAAAAAAATTTCTTTACTCTTTTTCGGTTGTCTTTGAAGTTTTTTTGCGCTAAAATACAAGTATGAGCGGAATTATTGAAATAAAAAACAAAACCAAAGGGTTTTTTAAGAATTATTACGGTTATTTTCTTGCGCCCGCGTTTGTCTTCGTCGTGTTCGGGCTTGCGTTATGGTATTTTGGAATTTGGCCGTTTGGCGAGACAATTATGTCAAGTTACGACCATCTCGCGCAAGTTTGCCCGCTTTTGGAACATTATTTTGCCGTATTCGACGGGACGAGCGGTCTTTTTCATTCGTTCTTTGTTGGCGGTGGAATGGATTTATTCGGTTCGTTGGCTTATTGTTCTATAAGTCCCTTTACCTTTATTTTTCTTCTCGGCGGCAGAGGATCGGTCGTCAATATGATAAGCGTCGTCCTTCCGTTAAAAATGGCGTGCGCGAGCGCGACGGCATATTTTTTCTTGAAGAGATATTTTAAGTCGATTCCAAATTATCTTTCGACCGTTCTTGCCGTTTTATACGCTTACGGCGGATATCTTTACGTTGCGAATACCTACGTCAATTGGGTAGATCTTATGATTTACGCGCCTTTGACAATCGCCGGGTTTATCGAGTTTATACGAACCGACAAGTTGAGATACTTCGCGATAATGCTCGCGATAATGATCTATACGTGTTTTTCGATCGTTTGTTTTTCGTTTTTCTTGCTTTTCCCCATATTGACGGCATACGTTTTGATTTGCGTCGACAAATCCGAACGCTCTCATAAATTGACGAAGTTGTGCCTCGGTTTTGCGATGGGGATAGCGTTGAGCTTACCCCTTCTCGTTCCGTCGTTGTTCGCTTTCAAGGTTTCGAGTCGAAATACCGGATTGTTTTCCGAGATATTCAAGGCGTATGCGGAGTCGGATATAACCAACGGAAAACTCGTCAAGCACCTTTATGAGAAGTTGACTTACGTTTTATGCAACTCGACCTTTGTTTTCTTGATTATCTCGTATTTTACGGGGATTAAAAAGGGGGATAAGTTCGCTCGTTTTGCTTTGGTTTCGCTCGCGATTCTCATTCTTCCGTGCTTGATAGAGGAGAGTATGTCTCTTCTTAATATGGGTTCGACTTTCTCGTATACTTACAGATTCGGATTCTTAATAGACGCGTACGGACTGTATATGGCGGCGACTGAAATAACCCGTTTGTTAAATCGCGAATCGGTCGAAGAGGACGGGACGTGTCGCGCCGATAAGAAGTCGAAAGCAAAATCGACGGCAACGCTCGCCGTTATTTGTCTTTTGGCGTGTTTGGGTATCGTGGTAACTTGTCGTTTGTTCTTCTTTATTTTGAACGGGGATTATAAATCGAGCGATATCGTCGAGAAGATAATGGAAATTTTCTCGTTGAAATCGGACAATATTCCATTCGACGGATTTTTTCCCAATTTCGCTCACTCGGGCGGCGGACTCGAAGCCATATTGATTTTGTTTGCCGTCGTGTGCGTCGTTTTCCTCGTTTCCGCGGCTTTAATAAAACGCGGCAACGTTAAATTTCGGGAAGCGATAGCCGTTTTGTGCGCTTTATCCTTGTCTCAATGCTTTTTTTTCAATTTTTCGATGGTTAAAGGAGATAGACAAGGCGGATCTAAGGAAAATTACGACCAGTACTTTCAAATAGTAGACCAAATAGACGAGATTTACGGGGAAAGTTATTTCAAATTGAAAAGTTACGATTATTATATTTCGGCAAATTCCCCGTTAACGCTCAGAGCGTACTCTCATTCGATTTTCAGTTCGATGGCGGACGAGAAAAACCTTACGGTCAAAAACGCGTTTGGTTACGGCGGCGGAACGAACAGTATTCGAAATAATCGCGGAACGAGTTTTTCGGACGCCTTGTTGAGTTATAAATACGAAGTTTTCAATTTTCAAGACGCGGACGATTTGTCGGTTGCGGAAAAGTCGTCGTCGCTCAGACAAACGGATATATACGGTTGGTCTAAGCCTTGCGTTGAAATTTGGAGAAAGAGCGACGGCAAGAGCGTCCGTCTCGATTTTGCCGAGTACGACGATTTTGGTTTCGAAGGCGCGCTTCCGAACAAGAGTTTAATTTTCGTCGCCGAACAAAAGGACGGTTATTTAACTTTTAAACTCAACGGAACCGAAGTTTATTCCGCGTCCGTAAATTCGGACGTCGATAGAATAAAGGCAATTGGGAACAGAACGAACGCTAGTCTTTACGAGTTTACGGTCGACGGCAAAGACGCTCTTGCGAACGGTAAAAATCAACACTGGAAAAAGAGCGGCTCGTCATACGTATTCGAATCTTCCTCTTCGATGAGAACGGCGTATTATACCCATTCCGTTTCGTCCTCTTTTTCTTCGGCTCAAGCGAAAATGACTTACGGCGGAGCGGACGGGTCGAGCGCCTTCGTATCTCTTAGAATTTGCCTAAAAAACGGCGACGAATATTCTCTTCATGTAAACGCTCCCAAATACGCTTTGTACGAAAATATATACGCCTTTCCGTCGTGCGCGGTTGTCGACGGCGATACGATAACCTTTGACGAGAACGCGACGAGAAAGGAACGCGAAATAGCGACGTACGAGTTTTTGAGCGGAGAGGAGTTTAACGGAACATCGGTCGGGTCGTCTAATATCCGTTCTTTGCAAAAAAAACTCGAGAGCAACGCCGTTTCTTATCAATTGAAAAAGAACGAAATTGTTCTTCCCGAAATAACGGCGGAAAAAGGGCAGAGTTTGTATCTCAATTACGTTAACATCGACGGTTACGAGGTGACGGTTAACGGAACGAAGAGAGAGATGAAAGAAAATTCTCTCGACTTTATCATTATAGAACTCGACGAGGGCGTAAACAAGGTCGAGATAAAGTATAAATCTCCGTATTACGATTATATCTTGCTCGGCGTCGTTTTGTGCCTTATTGTCGTCGCGGCGTATCTTGTGTTGACGAGACCGTTTAAAAAAGTCTTTGAAAAAGCCGAAAAGGCGATATCGATCGCCGCGGTCGTATTTGCGGCGGCGTTGGTCGCTTTCTTTATATTGTTCCCGACTTGTTTGTTCTTGTATAAGTTTATTTTTAAGTATTTACCGATTATTTTTGCTTAAAACCTCTTAAAAAATTCGCTTATATCGACTATAAAAAAATATTACGGCGATTTAACCGTAAAGAGATTGATTATTTTCTCGGAATGTATTATAATAATTCCGTTTGAGTAGAGGATACGATGAAAGATAAATACGTAAGTCCGCTTTGCGAAAGATACGCGGACGCAAAAATGCAGAGAATTTTTTCTCCCGATAACAGATATTCCGTTTGGCGCAAACTTTGGGTCGCTCTTGCCGAAAGCGAGAAAGAACTCGGTCTTAACGTGACCGACGAGCAGATAGAAGAGTTAAAGGCGCATATTTACGACATTGATTACGAAAAGGAAGCCGAGTATGAGAGGAGTCTTCGTCACGACGTAATGGCTCACATTTACGCATACGGCGACGCTTGTCCCAAGGCTCGAGGAATTATTCATTTGGGCGCGACTTCGTGTTACGTAACCGACAACGCCGATATTTTGCTGATTCGCGAAGGATTGGAAGCCGTCAAGGCGCTTCTCGTCAACGTAATCAAAGCGGTTAGCGATTTTGCCGAAGAATATAAGGGTCTTCCCATATTGGCGTACACGCATTTTCAAGCGGCTCAACCCACCACGCTCGGAAAGAGGGCGGCTCTTTGGCTCAACGACTTGGCGGAAGACTATAAGAGGGTCGTCGCCGAAATCGACGGGCTTAAGTTTTTCGGCTGCAAGGGAACGACGGGCACGGGCGCGAGTTTCTTGCAACTTTTCAAGGACGAGGACAAGGTGTTCGAACTTGAAAAACTCATAGCGAAAAAGTTCAGGTTTGAAAAGATCGTTCCCGTTTCGGGACAAACCTATTCGAGAAAAATAGACAGTTTCGTTCTCAACGTTTTGTCGGGAATCGCTCAATCGGCGGCGAAATTCTCGTCAGACATAAGACTTATGTGTCATATGAAAGAAGTCGACGAACCATTCGAGACAAAACAAATCGGCTCTTCGGCGATGGCTTATAAGAAAAACCCGATGAGAAGCGAAAGAATCGCGGCTCTTGCGAGATACGTCATAATCGATTCTTTGAACCCGGCTATAACCGAGGCTCAACAATGGCTCGAAAGAACTCTTGACGACTCGGCAAATAAGCGTATTTCGGTTCCAGAGGCGTTTTTGGCGACGAGCGGAATCCTTAATTTATATGCAAACGTCATTAGCGGATTAAAGGTTTACCCCAAAGTAATCAAGAAGAATCTCGACTTCGAGTTGCCTTTTATGGCTACCGAGAACATATTGATGTGCCTTGTTGAAAACAAGGGATTCGATAGGCAGTACGCCCACGAAAAAATAAGGGTTCATTCGATTGCCGCCGGGCGTAACGTTAAGGAAAACGGCGGCGATAACGACCTTATAGACCGACTTTTGCAAGACGATGAGTTGAAGTTGACAAAAGAAGAAATCGATTCGATTTTTGACGCTCGCGGTTTTTGCGGCCTCGCGAAAAAACAAACGGAGAGATTCCTCGCCGAAATCAAAGAGGAAATAATTGATAAAAATACGGCGCTTTTGGGTTTAAAAGCCGAAGTGAACGTTTAAAAGGAGATAATAATGCTTACTTCTATCGTAGGAATTAACTGGGGCGACGAAGGCAAGGGCAGAATGGTTGACCTTCTTTCGGAAAAATACGACGTTATCATTCGCTATCAAGGCGGAAATAACGCCGGTCATACCGTCGTAAACGAAAAGGGTAAATTTGCTCTCAATCTTTTGCCGTCCGGCATTTTGAGAGACGATACCGTTAACGTTATGGGGCCGGGAATGGTTATCGATATCGAGCATCTTTGCGGAGAAATCGACAAATTGCGCAAAGCCGGAATCGAAATTACGCCCGATCACCTTAAAATAAGCGACAAGGCGACCATTTGTATGCCTTACAATAAACTTCTCGACGGTCTCGAAGAAGATAGATTGAAAGATAGAAAGTTTGGTTCAACCAGAAGGGGAATCGCTCCGGTCTACTCGGATAAATATATGAAAAAGACCTTCCGTATGGGAGATCTTAAACATCTTTCCACTTTGAAAAAGAAAATCGAGGAAATTGTCGAGTGGAAGAATTTGCTCGTTACGGCTTATGGCGTTCCGCCCGTTAAAGCCGACGATATTTACGCTTGGTTGGAGAAATTCGGAACTCCGTTTATCGACTACGTTTGCGATACGGGCGACTATCTCGACTCGGCGATAAACGAGGGCAAGAGCCTTATGTTCGAGGCTCAACTCGGAGCGTTGAGAGATATCGATTTCGGTATATTCCCGTATACTTCTTCTTCGTCGACAATCGCGGCGTACGCTCCTATCGGGGCGGGTATTCCCGACCGTAAAGTCGACGACGTAATCGGAGTTATGAAAGCTTATTCGACGTGCGTCGGAGAGGGACCGTTTACTTGCGAGATGTTTGGCGACGAAGCCGAAGAACTCAGACAAGCGGGCGGCGAGTACGGCGCGGCTACCGGCAGACCGAGAAGAGTCGGCGGATTTGACGTCGTCGCTTCGCGTTACGGCGTTAAGGCTCAAGGCGCGACTTGCATTGCTCTTACCAAAATCGACGTTATGTCGTATATGAAGAAAATTCCCGTATGCGTCGCGTACGAGATTGACGGAAAGAGAGTCGAGAAATTCCCGTTTGGAGAAGAACTTGACAGAGCGAAGCCGATTTACGAATATCTTGACGGTTTCAACTGCGACATTTCCAAATGCAGAAAGGAATCGGATCTTCCCGAAAACGCGATAAAATATATCCGTTACCTTGAAAAAGCGGTCGGATGCAAGATTAAATACGTATCCGTCGGAGCCGAGCGCGACAGTTATATTGAACTTGACTAAAAGTAACAACGCGGAGTTTAACAGATGTTAAACTCCGCGTTGTTTTAAAATTTTATTTACGGTTATTGGTTTCGAGGATTATTTTAATTTTCGTCTTTTCGTCAATTCCCGATATAGTGGGAAAGTAAGTATACGTCAAATTTTAGATTTGGCGTTAGCCGAGTAAGTTAACGAGAACGTCGGAAACCGGACGTTTGTTTAGATAATCGTCGAGTTTTGTTTGGAAAATGCTTTCAATCGATTCGGTTTTTACGGGCGTGAGTTTGTAATTTTTTAAGTCTAACGCCTTATTTGACAAAATGTTTATCGCCGCTTCGACGCAGCCGTATCCGTTGGTTACGCAAATGTTGGTCAATTGTTTTGACATAGCCAAGCCGAAGGGAATTTTCAAGTTCGGGTAAGAGTAGCCGACGAGGGCGACTTTTGCCGACGGAGCCGCGGCTTTGTAGGCGAAATCTGCCGGAATGCCCGACCGAGAAAGATAAATAACTTTGCTTGCCATTCTTCCGCCGGTGATTGCGGCGATTTCTTTTTCCGTTTTAGAACCCGATTTAACGGTGTAGTAAACGCCCGATTTTTTTGCGAGCAACAATTGATTCTCGTCGTCTCCGACAAGGATCGGGGCGCCTTGGTAATACATAATAAGTTGCGCTATTATCGAGCCCAAGCACGACGCTCCGAAAATGGCTACGTGTTCGCCTTTTTCGATTTTTAACTTGTCGATAGCCGAAATTGCGAGGGCGATATAATCGATATAAGGAGCGTAATCCTCTTCGACGGATTTTGGCAACTGGTAGACGTTGCGAGCGTTAACGACGGCGAAGTCTTTCAAGAATCCGTCTTTATTATATCCCGCGACGCTGAAATCATAGCAGTCGGCTTGTCTTCCGTTGACGCAATGATAGCATTTGCCGCACGGGGTTACCGGCGAGAGAAAAACTCTATCGCCCTTGTTTAAGTACGACGAATCTTGAGCGAGTTCGCTGATTTGTCCGACCGCCGCTCTGACGGGGGTCAACGGGAATTTAACCGTTTTATCTTCGCCTGAAAATTTAGCGACGTCTTCCTCGGTGATAAGAGCCCTTGTGAGCCTTATTTTAACGCTGTCAACGTCGCTTAAGTTTTCAATATTATTTATTTGTTCGATTTTACGCGGTTCGGTTATTTGCCAACCTTTCATTCTATCTCCCGTTTTTTGCTCGAAAAGCAAAAATATTCATTATCCATATTATATACTTCGACCGATATTTTTGCAAGCAAAAAACTCACAAAATAATTATTAAAATTTGGTCATTTTTCATTTAAACGTTTGACATAGTCGAAAAAATACGATATAATGTATGAGCATTAAGAATAGAGAGGTGAGTGATATGAAAGCGGATATACATCCTAATTATAAAATTGTCACCGTCCAGTGCGCTTGCGGAGAAACTTTTCAAACCGGCACTACCAAGAATACGGACTTAATCAAAGTCGATATTTGTAGTAAATGTCATCCGTTCTTCACCGGCAAGCAAAAACTTGTCGATACAGGCGGACGCGTAGATAAATTTAAGAAAAGATTTGGTCTTTAATGTTATATTTTGCCTTTTCCGAGGCAAAATAAACGAACTTTTGCCCTATGTTTGCTCATAGGGCTTATTTAATATATAGATATGGAAAAGAAAATAAAAAAGACTACGAAAACAAGCATTGGAGGGCAAGCCGTAATCGAAGGCGTTATGATGCGCGGCAAAACTTCGATTGCGACCGCCGTTAGAGATTCGGAAGGAACGATAAGACTGGAAGCCGAACGCTTGCCGAAGAGCAACAAGAAGTTTTCGTTTTTAAAACTTCCCGTAATCCGCGGAGCGGTCAACTTTTTCTCTTCGCTCGTTACGGGAATGAAAATACTGATGAGATCCGCCGAGGTATACGGAGTCGAGGAGGGAGAGCCGACAAAATTTGAAAAATGGCTCGCAAAGACTTTTAAGATCGACGTTACCGACGTCGCGCTCTTCTTGGGCGTTGCGCTCGGTCTTGTTTTTTCGGTTGGGTTATTCTTTATTCTCCCAACGCTTATAGGGTCTTTTTTCGGGTCGATTGTCCCTAACCTTTTGATAGTGAGAAATTTGATCGAAGGACTTGTGAGAATCGCTATTTTCGTGTGTTATATTCTCTTTACGACGGCGTTAAAAGACATTCGAAGAACATATATGTATCACGGAGCCGAGCATAAAACGATAACGTGTTTTGAAAAAGGGCTTGATTTGACGGTTGAAAACGTTAAAACGTGCAGAAGGGTTCACGATAGATGCGGCACTACGTTTATGTTTTTTGTTATGTTTGTGAGTGTACTCGTCTATTCTGTTTTCGGCGCGATATTTCCGCCGCTCAACGCCAATATGGGTTTGAGAATTTTGTCGAGGGTTATTCTTTTGCCGTTGATTGCCGGCATATCCTACGAACTTTTAAAATTGTTGGCAAAAACCGACAGTCCGCTCGTTCTCCCGTTGAAACTTCCGGGGTTGGCGTTGCAAAAACTCACGACCAAAGAGCCGGACGATCAAATGATCGAAGTTGCGATTACGGCTTTTAAAAAGGTTTTGAAAATGGACGCGGACGAAAGCGAATCCGAATGTCGTTTTGTAATCCCCGAAAAAATCAATGATATTACCGAAAGAGTTAAGGGGGAATTTGCGGCTTGCGATATAGACGCTTCGGACGCCGAGTGGTTGATTGCAATTGCGGTCGGAGTAAAACGCGACGAGGTTTACGGAGACAGAGTCGTTAAAGCGTCGAAGATAGACGAAATCGAACGGCTTAAGCAAAAAAGACTTTCGGGCGAACCTTTGTGTTATGTTTTGGGCAATTGCGATTTTTACGGGTTTGAGTTGAACGTCGATAAGAACGTTTTGATTCCTCGTCCCGAAACCGAAGAACTCGTCGAAAACGCTATTCGTGAGATTTCCGAAAAGGACAGCGTTTTGGATTTATGCGCGGGGAGCGGCGCGATAGCGCTTGTCGTGAAGAAAAAGACGAACGCTCTCGTTACGGCGAGCGATATATCCGTAGCCGCGTTAGAGGTCGCAAAGTCTAACTTTAAAAAATTCAATGCCGACATAAAAACGCTGATAAGCGACTTATACGAGGGTATAGAGGAGAAATTTGACGTGATAATTTCTAATCCGCCGTATATAAAGACTCAAGATATCGACGGGCTTGACGAGGTTGTGAAAAACTTTGAGCCTCGCTTGGCTCTTGACGGCGGAGTCGACGGGCTGGATTTTTACAGAAGAATCGCGAGGGGGGCGAAGGCTCGTTTAAACGACGGAGGAAGGGTTTTCCTCGAGGTTGGCGACGGGCAAGCCGAGGACGTCGCCAAGATGTTCGACGGCGAATTTGAAACGGCGATTATAAAAGATATATGCGGCAAAGATAGAATTGTAAAGGCGGTTTTATTATGATATCCAAATTAAACGGAATTCTGGAAAGATATCGAAAACTCGACGAGTTGATTATCGACCCGAGCGTCCTTGCCGATATGGAAACTTGGAAAAAATACGTTAAGGAAAGGGCGGATATCGAGGAAACCGCTCGAAAATACCTTGAGTATAAAAAGGTTGACAAGGAAATGTCGGATGCCGAGGAGACTTTGAAAATCGAGACGGACAAGGAAATGCGCGCTCTTTTGGAAGAGGAATATTACGAGCGAAAGAAAGAACTCGCGCAGATCGAAGATCAATTGAAGATTCTGTTGCTTCCGAAAGATCCCGACGACGAAAAAAACGTAATCGTGGAAATTCGAAGCGGGGCCGGCGGCGAGGAAGCGGCGCTCTTTGCCGGAGAATTGTACAGAATGTACGTTCGTTACGCCGAGACGAGTAGGTGGAAAACCGAAGAGATCGACGTTAGCGAAACCGAACTCGGAGGAATCAAAGAGGTCGTTTTCTCGATAAACGGCAAAGGCGCGTATAGCAAACTCAAATTCGAAAGCGGCGTTCATAGAGTTCAAAGAGTGCCAAAAACCGAGTCGCAAGGCAGAATTCAAACGTCGACGGTGACCGTCGCGGTCTTGCCCGAGGTTGTCGACGTTGAAATCAATATCGACGAAAAGGATCTCAAAATAGACACTTACAGGTCGAGCGGCGCCGGCGGTCAACACGTTAACAAGACGGAATCTTGCATAAGAATGACTCATATACCGACCGGTATCGTCGTTACGTGTCAAGACGAACGCTCGCAACTGAAAAACAGAGAAAAGGCGATGAAGGTTATGAAAAGTCGTCTTTACGACTTTTATAACTCGCAGTATCAAAGCGATTACGACAACAAGCGAAAAAGCCAGATAGGAACGGGCGATCGTTCGGAGAGAATTCGGACGTACAATTTCCCGCAAGGAAGGGTAACCGATCATAGAATCGGGCTCACGCTTTATTCTCTCGACGAATTCTTGCTCGGAGATATCGAAGAAATGATAGTCGCTCTCTCGACTGCAGATAGGGCGGCGAAATTGTCTGCGTCCGAAGAATTTGGCGATTAATCGACTTATAGACACGTAAATAATATGTACTTTACCCGAGCGCGGCGCGCTCGGGTATTGTTTAGAGAAAATTTTTAAGTCGTTCTTCGTTGTTTTCTTCGATCGTAAGCAATTCTTTTACGAGGTCGAGCGTTTGTGGCGAGAGGTCTTTTGTCGAGGAGTTTAAAATTTCCCTCAGTTCGGTTATTCCGTTGACCGTTCCTTTTATCGTCATTTCGGCGATTTTGTTGTTGGAATTATCCGCAAAAGAATTCATTTTAACCGAGGCGAAAAGCATCGCCTTTTTAAACGGGTTGACGTCTTTTACTTCGGCCCCCGTTTTTTTCATATATTCGGAAAGTTTGGATAAAAATTTCTCGTAAGCCTCGTATTCTTCCGAGAGTTCTTCTCTTAAATTTTTTTCCGCCGTCTCGTCGATTACGTCCGAGATCGATTGAATGGCTATGCGAGCGTTTTTGTAGATTGAAACGAGAACCTCTTTGTCTATATTTTGATTGCTCATTGTTGACTCCTTTAGTCTTAAAAAAGGACGAGCAAAGCGCGTTTTTTTCGAAGACTACGCATATCGTGCGCCAAATCGAAAGAAAAAATACCGTTCCTTTAATTTTATCCGATAAATGGGGTAAAAAGGTTAAAAAACGTTTGACAAAAAATTCCCGATAGTTTATAATCTTTTGGAACCGCTCGGAAAGGGAATAAAGTCGCGTTTTAACGCGCCCCGAAAAAATATTCCGGCGAGATTAGACGGGAGGTCTATTTTCAATGTACGCAATCATCGAAAACGGAAGCAAGCAGTACAAAGTTGCATGCGGCGACGTCGTTAACTTCGAGAAACTCGACGCTAAAGTCGGCGATAAGGTCGAATTCAACGTTTTGCTTGTTTCGGATGAAAACGGAATCAAAGTCGCTAAAGACGCGGCCGGATTCAAGGCAGTTGGCGAAGTTACTGCTCAAGCAAAGGACAAAAAAGTTATTGTCTACAAGTTCAAAGCCAAAAAGAACGAAAGAAAGAAACACGGTCACAGACAACCTTTCACTTCGGTTAAGATTGTCGATATCGTTGCTAAGGCATAAGCGGAGGGCGAAAGAATGTTATTATTTAGATTATTTGCGCATAAGAAGGGCGTTAGTAGTACTAGAAACGGACGCGACAGCGCCGCGAAGCGTCTTGGACCCAAGCGTTCGGACGGACAGGCAGTTCTTGCGGGAAACATTCTCGTTAGACAAAGAGGAACTAAATTCCATCCCGGCAACAACGTCGGAATCGGAAGCGACGATACTTTGTACGCTTTGATCGACGGAGTCGTAAGATTCGAAAGAGTTGGCAAAGACAAGAAGCAAGTAAGCGTTTACGAAGCGTAAAATTTGAGAAATAGCAAGCCGACGGCTTGCTATTTTTTATGACCTATGATAAGAGTTAAAGACGAATTTTTTAATATAAAAGACACCCTTGAATGTGGTCAAATCTTTCGATATAAGTCGATTAACGATGGTTTTTTCGTTATATCGGGAGACAAGGCGTGTTTTGCGAGGCAAAGAGACGGTTGGGTTGAGATAGAGGGAGACGAGGAATATTTTTCTCGCTTTTTCGATTTGGAAACCGATTACGGCGCAGTTTGCCGTCGAGCGTTAAACGATTCCAATCAAACCGTTCGTTTCGCCGCCGAATACGGTAAGGGGATTAGAATTTTGAGGCAAGACCGCGAGGAGACCGTCTTCTCCTTTTTGATATCTCAAAACAATATGATACCGCGTATAAAAAGAATAATCGAGCGAATTTCCGCCGTTTTGGGGGAGAAGAAAGTTTTTAACGGCGTCGAATTTTATTCCTTTCCGAAAGCGTACGTTCTTGCGGCGAAAGACGAGGAGTTTTTTGCTTCTCTCGGTTGCGGCTATCGAGCGGGATATATAGCGTCCGTCGCTCGGGATATCGAGAGCGGGGCGTTCGCACTTCAAAAATTAAACGAGGAAAAAACAGACGACTTAAAGGCTAAGTTGATTTCCTTAAGGGGCGTCGGGCCGAAAGTCGCGGATTGCGTCGCGCTTTTCGGGTATCATAGAACGGATAGTTTTCCGGTCGATACGTGGGTTGAAAAGATATATAGGGAAGATTTCGACGGAACGCTTCGCGATAGAAAAAAGATAGCCAGTTTTTTCGTCGAGCGTTTCGGAGAGGATTCGGGTTACGTTCAACAGTACCTTTTCCATTATAAAAGAAATTTTAACGGCGAGCGTAAAAAATAAATTCGGTTTTCTTCGACCTTTTTTTACGGCGGTCGATCGAGTCGAGTTTAAAAATCAAAGTTTAAATAAAGCGAAGTAAAATCGCCGAGACGCAATATCGGCTCGGTTGTTTAATGCGGGGTTGTTAAAACGCTTGACTAAAACGACCTATATTTTGTAAAATATAAAAAAAGAATAGAAATTTTTTGCCACCGGGTAAAAAAGATGCTTAAAGAGCATTCGCCGCGCGTCGTTAGGTCTTAGAAGACGCGTTTGGGCGAGGCTCTTTTTTTTGCTCGCCGTAATTTTTGTTTTCTTAAGATTTTCGCGCGATAGATTTTTCGGGCGAAAAAAAACCGCGTAAAATTTGAAATTCGCTTTATATAAAGAATGCGAAAGACCGTTTTGGAAATTATCGAGATTGACGGCGGAAAAGGGAAAGAGACGAGCGAGCGTCTTTTAAACGGGGTAACAAATACGGAGGGTAAAAATGAAAAGAAACGGCAAAAGAGAAAAGAGGCGCTATTTTAGCGCGAGCGAAAAAGCCTTGTTAATCGGCTCGTACGCGGTTATTTGCGCGGCGTTTTTCTTTTTTAAGTCAAAAAACTACGCGACTCTCGCAGCGTCTATAATCGGAGCGACGTCGTTGATTTTCAACGCGAAGGCAAACCCGATCGGTCAAGCTCTTATGGTTGTTTTTAGTTTTATTTACGGCGCCGTATCGCTTGGTTGCAGATATTACGGCGAGGCGATAACCTATCTGGGAATGACTGCCCCTATGGCGGTTGCAGCTCTTGTCTCGTGGATAAGAAATCCGAGCGAGGGAAAGAAAAACGAGGTTAAAATCAATAGGATATCGCCAAAAGAGGCGGTTTTCGCCGTTTGTCTTTCTCTTATTGTCGCGGTCGTTTTTTATTTTCCGTTGAAATGGTTTGATACGGCGAATTTGCTTTTAAGCGCGACGTCGGTATTTATGAGTTTTTTAGCCGCTTATCTCACCTTTCGTCGCTCTCCGTCTTTTGCTCTCGCGTACGCCGCTAACGACGCGGTATTGATCGCTCTATGGATTTTGGCGACCGTTCAAGGGGGAGACTATGCCTCGGTCGTCGCGTGTTTTGCGATATTTTTGGCAAACGACCTTTACGGGTACCTCAATTGGAAGAGTATTGCCGCTTTTCAAAGGAGTGAAAAGAAGTAAACGAAAAAACTTCTCCCGTTTGTTTTGTTCGTCAGACGTCGTCGCTGTTAGGCTTATAAGGACGTAAATCTAAGTTAAATTGACTCGTTAAGCCTCTTTTGTTTAAAAAAATCTTTACAAAAAGAGTCGAATAAAGTATAATATACGAGTAGATATGAAAAGACTTATTCTTGCGAGCGCGTCTCCGCGCAGAAAACAAATATTGGAAAAGGCGGGATACGATTTTACGGTCGTTCCGAGCGATAAAGAGGACGAGTCGAAGGCGATGGGTTCGCCCGAAAAAATAGCCGTTTCAAAGGCGTTGGCAAAGGCGAGCGACGTTTGGTCAAAATCGGAAAAGGACTCCGTCGTTCTCGGCGCGGACACCGTCGTCGCCTATCAATCGGAAATTTTCGGCAAACCGACCGACGCCGCCGACGCAAAGAGAATTTTATCTTTCCTTTCGGGCAAAACGCATAAGGTAATTACGGGCTACGCTATTTTCGCAAAGGATTTTAGCGAGACGGGAAGCGAGACGACCGAAATAGAATTCGAAGACCTTTCCGAAGAACTTATCGACAAATACGTCGCGAGCGGATTGTGTTTCGGGAAAGCCGGAGCGTACGGGATTCAAGACGGATATCCTTTGGTAAGAAGAGCGAACGGGGATTACGGCAACGTCGTCGGGTTGCCGATAAGCGTTTTGAAAGATACGCTCGATCAACTTTTAAAATGAGGTGAATGATGAAAAATAACGTTATCGCCCTTGATATGGGGTCGTACAACACGGCGATTTATCGATTGGGCTCGGGTATTTCTCTTTTTGAGCCGAGCGCGGTCGCGCTTGAAGTCGGCGGACGCAGAAAAGTTAAAGCCGTCGGCGAAGAGGCAAAGCGTTTAATCGGAAAAACCGCCGGAAAAAGTTCGATATCTTTTCCCGTTTCCGAGGGGGCGATTGCCGACGAAAAAATCGCCTCGCTTATGATTGAAACTTTTTTGAACAAGGCGACTCTGAAAAAACTCGGTATGCGTCCGCAAGTTTTGCTTGCGGCTCCGTGCGGATTGGATAACGAAGAATTGAAAAAATACGTCAGAGTTTTGAACGGAGTCGGCGTTTATTCGGTCGATATGGTCGAATCGCCAATCCTCACCGCCATAGGCTTAGGGGCGCCGATAAGCGATTCTTCTTCGTGTTTTGTAATCGATATCGGCGGAGCGACGACTAACGTCGCCGCGGTATCTTTAGACGGGGTTATAGCCGGGGTAAACGTCAATATGGGCGGAAGAAACCTCGACGCGATGATAGCTAAACACGTCGACGAAATTTTCGGATTGAAAATAGGAGCCCTTACCGCCGAGAATGTCAAAATTCAAATCGGAAGTTTGACCGAGAACGACTGCGCGAGAATGGTCGTTAGCGGAAGAGATTCGTCAAGCGGAAAGCCGAGATCCATATCGATAAGTTCGCAAGATATAACCTTGCCCGTTAAATCGTTTTACGACAAACTTTTCGAGGTCGTAGAACTAGTTATGAGCAAGTTTCCCGCCGAAGTGTCCGCGGAAATCAGAAGCGACGGCGCGTATTTTGCCGGAGGCGGCAGTATGATTGCCGGACTTGGGGAGTATTTTAAGAGCAAAATGGCGATTCGAGCCAATATGAGCGAAGAACCCGAACTTGCGACGGCGATCGGCGGCGGTATCGTCGCGTCGAACGCCGCGTTGTTAAAGAAATTAAAAATAAAACGTTAATCGACTTATAGATAGGTTTATGAATAAAATAAACTACGACGAACAAATGAAAAAAATCGTCGGCGAACTCGGCGGAGAAAAAAAGACGTTGCTTTTGCACAGCTGTTGCGGTCCGTGTTCGACGGCGGTTATCGAAAGATTGGAAAAATATTTCGATCTCACGGTCTTTTATTTTAATCCGAATATAACCGAGAGCGAAGAATACCGCTTGCGCCTCGACGAGCAAAAGAGATTTTTGTCGGAGGCGTACGGGGAGAGAATTCGTCTTATAG
>CAZVPW010000010.1:0-22475 GCA_964629115.1 uncultured Acidiphilium sp. | reverse complement strand
TCTTTCGACGGCGAAAAAAGACGTTAATCGACGGCGGAATTCTGTTTTTTTCGACGGCGCGAGCGAGGGCGAAAAGCCGAGGATTTGTTCGGAAAATCGGATTTTCAATCTTAAAAGGAGTTCGAGACAAAAAATCGAAGAGAGGGGAGACGAGAGCCGTCAATCGTTTGCGTTATTTAAAATAAAATGTTATACTGCTTAGGATATAATCGGATAAGTTTGCCTTTTAATCGAAAAGGCGGTCGAAAAATTGTTTTCAGAGAAGCGAAAACGAGTTTTTCAATAGAAAAGCAAAGTTTGAAAAAATCGAAAAACAAAAGACGAACTTAGATTTTCGAAACGCAAAAAACGAAGAAATGCAAGAACGGAAGAGGAAAAACACATGACCAACGTTACGATATGTATGGGCAGCGCGTGCTTTATAAAGGGCTCGAAAAGGATTGCCGACGAATTGACGTATTTGATTGAAAAAAACGGATTGACCGATAAGGTTGATCTCCGCGGAGCGTTTTGTATGGGCAAATGCGCATACGGGGTCAGCGTCTCGGTAAACGGCGAAATTTTTTCGGTTTCGCCCGAGACCGTTCGCGATTTTTTTAAAGAAAGAGTTCTTCCTCTCGTCGCCGCCGATCAATCCGATTAATTCGGCTCGAAAAAACTCGCAAAATCGATAAAAAGGGCGAGTTGAGTCGATTAAAAGTTGACATTTAACGTCGACTAATATATAATGTAAATAATGGTCTTTTACGATCGACAAAAAAGAGAAATTTTTTAGGAGGCTTAAAAAGCGCAAATGAATAAAGTAACCGTAATAGGAAGCGGAAGAGTAGGCTCCACTATCGCTTACTCGCTCACCTGCAGAGGACTCGCAGACGAAATAGTAATTATCGACATCGACGGCAACAGAGCGATGGGCGAGGCGTTGGATATTCGCCAAGGACTCGCGTACGACAGTTCGTGCCGCGTATACGCCGGCAATTACGCCGACGCGAAGGATTCGGATATCGTCGTTATCACTTCGGGTATCGCTAGAAAACCGGGACAAAGCCGTCTCGAACTTATCAAGACGAACATATCGATTCAAGAATCGATCATTCCCGAAATAACAAAAGCCGCTCCGAACGCCATTTACGTTATGGTCTCCAACCCGGTAGACATACTCACCTACTCGTTCTGCCGTTTGTCCGGAATTCCCGAGAACAGAATTATCGGCTCGGGCGCAATCATCGACACGGCGAGACTTCGTTCGAGAATCGCAGACTATTGCGGACTCGAGGTAGGCAATATTCACGCTTATATGTTCGGCGAGCACGGTGATTCCGGATTCTCGCCTTGGTCTATCGCGAGAATCGCCGGTATGCCCGTCGAAGATTATCAAAAGGGACTTGCTTCCTCCGATCTTATGACGACCAAAATCGACGTTCCTGAAATCGAGAAGTACGTCAGAGAGTCTGGCGCGAGAGTTATTTCTCGTAAGGGCGCGACTTTCTACGCCATCGCTTCGACCGTATGCTATATAGTCAAAGCCATATTCTCCAACGCCAACACTTTGATGACCGTATCGACCATGATGCGCGGAGAATACGGAGTAGAGGACGTATGTCTTTCCACTCTTAACATCATCGGCAGAAACGGCGTCGTAGGAAAAATCAACCCCACGCTTACCGACGAAGAAGTCGCGAAACTCCACGAGAGCGCGAACGTTCTTAAAGATATCATTAAACAAATCGACTTCAAGAGATAAACGGAGAAAATAATGGAATACCGCATTGAAAAAGACACGATGGGCGAGATGAAAGTTCCCGCCGACAAGTACTGGGCGGCTCAAACCGAGAGAAGTTTCGAAAACTTCAAAATCGGCGGAGAGATTATGCCGAGAGAGATTACGCGCGCTTTCGGAATTCTTAAAAAAGCGGCGGCGATCGCCAACTATAATCTCGGCAAACTTCCCCAAAACAAACTCGACGCCATAAAGGCGGCGTGCGACGAGGTTATATCGGGCAAGCTCAACGAGCATTTCCCGCTCGTCGTTTGGCAGACGGGAAGCGGAACTCAATCGAATATGAACGCCAACGAGGTTATCGCCAACAGAGGAAACGAGATCGTCGGCGAGAAACTCTTGCATCCCAACGACGATATAAACAAGAGTCAAAGTTCCAACGATACTTTCCCGACGGCTATGCACATCGCGGCGGTCGTGGAAATCGAGGATAAACTCTTCCCGGCGATGGACAAGTTGGTCGAAACTTTCAAACGTCTCGAAAAGGAGAACGAGGGAATCGTAAAGAGCGGGAGAACTCACCTTCAAGACGCCGTTCCCGTCGCGTTTTCTCAAGAGATAAGCGGTTGGAGAGTTATGGTGGAGAAGACCAAGGCGCAACTCGAGTTATCCCTTGCCGGATTAAAGGAACTCGCTCTCGGCGGCACCGCCGTCGGAACGGGCTTGAACGCTCCCGAGGGTTTTGATGACGAGGTCGCGGCTTGCGTCTCCGATTTAACCGGCAAAGATTTCGTTACGGCGAGCAACAAATTTCACGCTCTCACTTCCAAGGACGCTATGGTTTTCGCTCACGGAGCGTTAAAAGCCCTCGCTTGCAACTTGATGAAGATTGCAAACGACGTCAGATGGCTTGCGTCCGGTCCGAGAGACGGTCTCGGCGAAATTTTCATTCCCGAAAACGAGCCCGGTTCGTCCATAATGCCTGGAAAAGTTAATCCCACTCAATGCGAATCTATGACGATGGTCGCCGTTCAAGTTATGGCTAACGACGTCGCCGTTTCGGTCGGCGCTTCGCAAGGAAACTTTGAACTCAACGTATTTATGCCCGTCATCGCATATAATTTCTTGCAATCGGTAAGACTTTTGGCGGACGGAATCAATTCTTTTGAGAGTCATTGCGTAACGGGAATCAAAGCGAACAGAGAGAAGATGAAACACAATCTCTACAACTCGCTTATGCTCGTAACCGCGTTAAATCCGTATATCGGGTATGAAAACGCCGCAAAAACGGCAAAAAAAGCGTATAAGGAAAATATCTCGCTCAAAGAAGCGTGCGTCTCCCTCGGGTTTTTGACCGCGGAGAAGTTCGACGAGGTATTTCGCCCAGAAGATATGGCTTATCCGCATAATAAGTAAAATAATCGAAAACAGAGTTTAACGAAACAAATAAAATGAAGATTTGTTATTATCCCGGCTGTACTTTGAAGACGCAAGCCAAAGAACTTGAGAGATACGCGTATCTTTCGGCGGCGGCTCTCGGTATAGAAATGGAAGAAATTGAAAATTGGCAATGCTGCGGCGGCGTTTATCCGACCTCTCGCGATGAAATCGCGACCAAGTTGTCGGCGGTAAGAACGCTCGAATACGCAAAGAGAAACGGGGGTAAGGTTCTTACCCTCTGTTCGGCGTGTCATAATGTTTTGAAACGAGTAAACGACGATATGAAAAACGACGAGAACGTCCGCTTTAAGGCGAATAACTATTCTCAATTCGACGAACCCTACGCCGGAGAGACCGAGGTTATTCATTATCTCGAAGCGCTCAGAGACCTCGTCGGATTCGTCGAGATTAAAAAGAGAGTCGTTAACCCGATTAACAGAAAGATAGGCGCTTATTACGGTTGTCTTTTGCTTAGACCGAGCAAGGTTATGGCGTTTGACAATCCCGAAAACCCGACGATAATCGAGGAGTTTTTGGCGGCGATCGGCGCGACGCCCGTATCTTACCCCATGCGCAACGAGTGCTGCGGCGCTTACGTTTCGCTCAAAGATCCGAGCGTTACCGAGAGAAAGACGTCGAGAGTCCTCGCGAGCGCAAAAGACAAGGGAGCGGAAGCGTTGACGACCGCTTGTCCGCTTTGTTACTACAATTTGAAAAAATACGGCGGAGACGTCGAGATAATTTATTTCACCGAACTTTTGGCGGAAGCGTTGGGGGTTAAGGAATGACCGATAGAGAACTTTTAAAAGAGACTTTGGAGCGTATGTCGGGAACGGACGTCAGAAAGTGTATGAAATGCGGAAAGTGCTCGGGAAGATGCCCGTCTTTTAAAGAGATGGATATCAAACCGCACCAGTTCGTATCCTTTCTCGCAAAGGGAAAAATCGACAAACTTCTCGAAAGCAAGGCTATATGGTATTGCCTTTCGTGTATGGAGTGCGTCGAACGTTGTCCGAGAGGAGTCGCTCCGCAAGGCGTCGTCGAAGCCGTGAGAACGGCGGTAACCAGAGCCCAAGGGGCAAACGGGTTAAAGGCTGAGGATATTCCTTCCGTCGTAGAGCCGGGAACGCCTCAACAATTGCTCGTAAGCGCATACAGAAAATATAATAAATAATCCGTTCACGGAGGACTAAAATAGAACAAATGCAAAAAATAGGAGTTTTTATATGTTGGTGCGGCAGTAACATAGCCGCCACGGTAGACGTCGAAAGGCTCTCCGCGATGATAAAAGCCGAACCGGGAGTCGTATATTCGGCGGATTATCAGTATATGTGTTCGGAAAACGGACAACAGTTGATAAAGAACGCCATTAAGGAATACGGACTCACGGGAATCGTAATCGGCTCGTGTTCTCCGAGAATGCACGAGGCGACTTTCCGTAAAGCCGCCGAAAGCCAAGGATTAAACCCGTATATGGTCGAGGTTGCGAACCTCCGCGAGCAATGTTCGTGGATTCACAAGGACAAGGAAGAGGCGACCGATAAGGCGCTCGTTCTTCTCCGCGCCGCTATCGCCAAGGTCAAACTCAACGCTCCGCTCGTCGCGGGCGAGAGTCCGGTCGTAAAACGCGCGCTCGTTATCGGCGGAGGAATCGCCGGTATTCAAGCCGCTCTCGATATTGCAGAAGCGGGATTCCCCGTCGATATCGTCGAGAAAAATCCGACCATCGGCGGAAGAATGGCTCAACTCGACAAAACTTTCCCCACTCTCGACTGTTCGGCGTGTATTTTGACGCCTAAAATGGTCGACTGCGCGCAGAACGATAAAATCGATATTCTTTCCTATTCCGAAGTCGAAGAGGTCAAAGGATTCGTCGGAAACTTTAAGGTTAAAATAAAGAAAAAAGCTCGTTTCGTAGACGAAACCAAGTGTACCGGTTGTAAGGTTTGTATGGAGAAGTGCCCCTCGAAAAAGGGTCTCAACGAGTTCAATATGAACCTCAATAACCGTACGGCAATATATATTCCGTTCGCTCAAGCGATTCCCAACGTCGCGGTAATCGATCCCGAACAATGTTTAAAACTCAAGACGGGAAAATGCGGAGTTTGTCAAAAATTCTGCGGAGCAGGCGCGATAAATTACGATATGAAAGACGAGTTTATCGAGAGAGAGTACGGAGCGATCGTCGTCGCGACCGGCTTTAGGCCGATAAATATCGACGCGTTCGGCGAATACGGTTACGCCGAGAATAAGGACGTCATAACCTCTCTCGAACTCGAGAGACTTATGAACGCCGCCGGTCCTACCAACGGAGTTCTTCTTCGTCCTTCCGATCTCACGCATCCCAAGGATATAACATTCATTCAATGCGTAGGATCGAGAGATACTTCCGGTTGCGGAAAGCCCTATTGCTCGAAGATTTGTTGTATGTATACGGCTAAGCACGCAATGCTTATCCGCGAGAAATATCCCGATATCAAAGTTCGCGTATTCTATATCGACGTCAGAACCCCGGGTAAAAACTACGACGAGTTCTATCGCCGCGCCGTAGAACAATACGGAGTAGAGTATATCAAGGGACAAGTCGGAAAGGTTTATAACGAGAACGGAAAACTTATGGTTCAAGGTTCGGACTTGATTGAGAACGAACAAATAACCGTTGCTTCCGACCTCGTCGTATTGGCGGCGGCTATAGAGCCGGAACCGTCCGTAAGAAAGATAGCGACTCTCCTCACGGCGAGTATCGACACGAACAACTTTATGAACGAGTCGCACCCCAAACTTCGTCCGGTAGAGAGTCCGACCGCCGGCGTTTATCTTGCCGGAGTATGTCAAGGACCTAAGGATATTCCCGAAACGGTATCGCAAGCGTCCGCGTGCGCCGCGAAAGTTATCGGACTTTTGGTTAAAGATCATTTAAAGACCAACCCGTGCGTCGCCCATTCGGACGAAAATATGTGCAACGGTTGTTCTCAATGCGCGAACGTATGCGCATACGGAGCGATAACTTACGTCAACAAAGAATTCAGAATCGGCGGAGGAAAGACCGAGACGAGAAGAGTCGCGTCGGTTAACCCGGCGGTATGTCAAGGCTGCGGCGCTTGTACGGTAACCTGCCCGTCCGGAGCGATGGATTTGTCGGGATTCAGTTATTCGCAGATTATGTCGGAGGTCGAAGCGATATGCAAGAAATAATCGAACAAAAGAAAGAATACGTTCCGAACATCGTCGCGTTTTGCTGCAACTGGTGTTCTTACGCCGGAGCGGATCTTGCGGGATCCAGCCGACTTTCATATCCGGCTAACGTAAAGATAATCAGAGTTCCGTGTTCGTGCAGAGTTAATCCGACCTTCGTGTTGAAAGCTTTTCAACGCGGAGCCGACGGCGTAATTCTTTGCGGTTGCCACCCCGGCGACTGCCACTACGTAACCGGCAACTATTACACGAGAAGAAGAATGGCTCTTTTGTTTAACTTCCTCGATTTCCTCGGAATCGAAAAGGAAAGAACGAGAGTCGAGTGGGTTTCCGCCGCCGAAGGCGCGAAATTCTCCGCCGTTATGAACGACTTTGCCAAACAAGTCGCGGCGCTCGGCGAAAACAGAAGATTGCAAGACCTCAGAGTTAAGGGGGAACAAAAATGACCGAACTTGAAAACGCATTGATAAAGAGAGCAAAAGAACTTTTGGAGTCGGGCGAGATAAAAAGAATTGTCGGTTGGAAGAAGGGCGAGTTCGCTCACGATCCCTCCCCGGCGACTTTTGAGAGCGTCGATTCCCTTTCCGAATTCGTCTACGACGATTTTTGCGGAGCAAACCTTTCGAAGTATCTCATAGCGATAGCGAAGAAAGAGGGAAAGACCGCCGTATTTTTAAAACCGTGCGACGCTTATAGTTTTAACCAACTTGTAAAAGAACACAGAATAGAGAGAGAAAAGGTTCTCGTAATCGGAGTTCAATGCCATGGAAAACTCGATAATTTCAAACTCGAGAAACTCGGAATTAACTCGGTTATCGGAGAGAAATACGAGGGCAATAAGGCGATTATCGACACTTTATACGGAGAAAAGACGGCTGAGAAAAAAGACGTTTTGCTCGAGAAGTGCCTCTCGTGCAAGGGGAAGAAATTCGTCGTCGCGGACGAGACCATAGTCTTGGAAGAAACGGAAGAAGAGTCCGACGACAGATTCTCCAAAATCAGAGAACTCGAGGCTATGACCGCCGAGGAGAGATACGCGTTTTGGAAGGGCGAACTTTCGAGATGTATCCGCTGCAACGCGTGCAGAAACGTCTGCCCGGCGTGCTCGTGCGTAAAGTGCGTGTTCGACAACCCCAAATCGGGAATCGCCGCAAAGGCTAACGACGACGCTTTCGAAGAGCAGTTGTATCACGTCATAAGAGCCTTCCACGTTTCCGGAAGATGCACCGACTGCGGAGAATGTTCGAGAGTATGCCCCGAGAGAATTCCTCTTCACTTGCTCAACAGAAAATTCATAAAAGACATAGACGTTCTTTACGGAGATTATCAAGCCGGAGATACGAGCGAGGGAAAAACTCCGCTCACTTCGTATTCTACCGACGACGTAGATCCGAACGCCGCCAAAGACAAAACGGAGGGTAAGATATAATGATAAAAATAAAGAGAAGCGATCTCGCTCGTTTTTTCGATAAAATATCTTCTTCGATCCCCTTATATATGCCGTTGAAGAACGGCGAACAAGCGAATTACGGCTTATATAAATCGGGAGCCGAATTTGATTTGGACGTTTTAAAGACGGTAAAATCTCCCAAAGACTTGTTCTTCCCTCAAAGCGAAACGATGATGAAATTCCGTTCCGAGGGCAAAAAAATAGAGATAGAAGACGTCAGAGAAGAGAAAGATCCGTTCGTCGTATTCGGCGTTAAAGCCTGCGACTTCAAGGCGTTTTCCGTTCTTGACAACGTCTTTTTATCCGATCCCGTCGATACTTATTATAAGTCGAGAAGAGACGCCGGCGTCATTTGTACGCTCGCGTGCTCCAAGCCCGAAAGCAGTTGTTTTTGCAATGTTTTCGGCATAGACGCGTCCGCTCCCGGCGGCGACGTCGAATGTTACCTCGGCGACGAATATTTATACGCCAAAGCAAACACCGAAAAGGGAGAGGGCGTTCTTAAATTCGCCGAAGGACTTTCGGATTCGGACGACGGAAAGACCGTAGAAAAAATGAAGGACGAGATCGAGGCTATCGTTGAGAAATTGCCTTATTCTCGCCTCGATATATCGAAATTCAAGCCCGAAAATCTCAACGAATTGTTCGAACTTCCCGTTTGGAACGAGTTGTCGGAGGCGTGCCTCGGTTGCGGCGCTTGTACGTTCGTATGCCCGACTTGCCAATGCTTCGATATAAGGGATTTCAAGACTAACGACGGAGTAATTCGTTTCCGTTGCTGGGATTCGTGTATGTATTCCGACTTCACGCAAATGGCGGCGGCAAACCCGAGAACGACGCAAGCGCAGAGATATCGTCAGAGATTTATGCACAAACTTGTCTATTATCCCTCGCAATACGGCGGAACTTATTCGTGCGTCGGATGCGGCAGATGCGTAAACAAATGTCCGCAACATCTCAATATCGTTAAAGTAATCAAAAAAATAAGCGGAGGGCAGAAATGACCGTTGAAAATTTGATGCCGAACATCGGCGTTATAACCGATATAAGAAAGGACACCGAAGACGTTAAGACTTTTAGAGTCGTCGGAAGAGACGGCAAGAAACTTTTCGAACATCTCCCCGGACAATGCGCGATGGTTTCGGTTCCGGGAGTCGGAGAATGTATGTTCTCGATCACTTCCTCTCCGACGAATAAAGATTTTATGGAGTTCTCCATAAAGAAATGCGGTTGCGTTACCGAGATAATTCATTCTTTGGAAGTCGGACAAGAAATTACGGTCAGAGGACCTTACGGAAAGAATTTCCCCGTCGAAGGCGATTTTAAGGGCAAAGATATGCTCTTTATCGCGGGCGGCATAGGTCTTGCCCCTCTTCGCAGCGTAATCAACTACGTCAGACATTATAGAAACAACTACGGCAAAGTCGTCGTCGTTTACGGCGCGAGAAGCAAGGACGATCTCGTCGATATCGAAGAGATAAGAACCGAATGGGAGAACGAACCTAATTTCGAGGTTTATCTCACTATCGACAGACCTCAAGAGGGTTGGGACGGACACGTCGGATTTGTTCCCGCTTACGTCAAAGAGTTGGGCCTCGACCCGACTATGACCGCCGTTTTGTGCGGACCTCCGATAATGATAAAATTCACTCTTGCCGGTCTTTTGGAACTCGGTTTCTCCAAAGACAGAGTTTACACGACTTTGGAACTTCGAATGAAATGCGGAATCGGAAAGTGCGGCAGATGCAACGTCGGAGACAAATTCGTATGCAAGGACGGTCCGGTGTTTAGAATGGACGAATTGGACGAACTTCCGGACGAATATTAAGGAGCGAAAAATGGAAAACAAAGTTAACGTTTATTTTTTCGGTAAAAAATACGAGGTTCCGTCGAGTCTTACCATTATGAAGGCGATGGAGTACGCCGGGTATAAACTCGTCAGAGGATGCGGCTGCAGAAACGGATTCTGCGGCGCGTGCGCAACCATTTATCGTATAAAGGGAAAACAAGAATTGAAGACTTGCCTCGCGTGCCAACAACAAGTTGAAGAGGGTATGTACGTCGCGACGCTTCCTTTCTTTCCACTCGTAAAGCAAGTATACGACATAGAGAAAATTAAGCCCACCGAGCAGATAATGATGCAACTTTATCCCGAAATATACAGTTGTATCGGTTGCAACGCTTGTACGAAAGCGTGCACTCAAGGGCTTAACGTAATGCAATATATCGCGTACGCTCAAAGAGGCGAATACAAGAAATGCGCCGACGAGAGTTTCGACTGCGTAATGTGCGGAGTTTGTTCGGCTCGTTGCCCCGCCGGAATCTCTCATCCTCAAGTCGCGCTTTTGGCGAGAAGACTTTACGGGAAATATATTGCTCCCGAATGCGAGCATCTCGAAAAGAGAGTTTCCGAGATCAACAACGGCGATTTCGAAAAATTGATGAGAGACGTTATGGGCAAGCCCATAGAAGAACTCAAAGAACTCTATAATCATAGAGATATAGAAAAATAAGGAGGGCGTATGTACAAATATACCGACGAACAACTCGAATCGATGAAAAAAGTCGAGGCGACGAGACAGGCGAGACTCGAAGCCCTCTATCCTCGTATGACGGCGGAAGAGAAAGACGCCGTCTTGAAGGAAAATCACCCCGACTATATCGAATCGGCTTACGAAACCTTAAAGGTCGGCGAAAACAAGGGAGATAAAGTTCTCAAAGAACTCGCCGCCCTCTTGCAAGGAAAGTCGAGAGTATTGGATATGAAGATCGACCTCGACAGCCCCGATTACAAGACCGACGTCTTGGTAATCGGAGGCGGCGGAGCGGGTTCTTCCGCGGCCATAACCGCTCATTCGCTCGGCGCGAAGGTTATGATCGTTACCAAACTTCGTATCGGCGACGCCAACACGATGATGGCGGAAGGAGGAATTCAAGCCGCCGACAAGGCTAATGACAGTCCGGCGATACACTATCTCGACGCTTTCGGCGGCGGACACTTCGCCGCAAAACCCGAACTCTTGAAAAAACTCGTTTACGAAGCCCCCGACGCCATAAAATGGCTTTCCGATCTCGGCGTAATGTTCGATAAGGACGAAAACGGAGATATGGTCACCACGCACGGCGGCGGAACTTCGAGAAAGAGAATGCACGCGTGCAAGGACTATTCGGGCGCCGAAATAATGAGAACTCTTCGCGACGAGGTTTTGAACAGAAATATACCCGTCGTCGACTTTACCGCCGCGATAGAGATTATCAAGGACGATAAGGGCGCAGCCGCGGGAGCGGTTCTTCTCAATATGGAGACGGGAGAAATTCTCGTCGCAAAGGCAAAGACCGTCATTATCGCGACGGGCGGAGCGGGAAGATTGCATTATCAAGGATTCCCGACCAGCAACCACTACGGCGCGACCGCGGACGGACTCGTCCTCGCGTATAGAGCCGGAGCGTCGCTTTTATACGCCGACACTTTGCAATATCACCCGACGGGAGTCGCCGAGCCGACGCAAGTTTTCGGCGCGCTCGTTACCGAGAAAGTTCGCTCGCTCGGAGCGCAACTCGTAAACAAAGACGGAAACGCGTTCGTTTATTCTCTCGAAACGAGAGACGTAACGGCGGCGTCGATAATCAGAGAATGTAAAAAACGCGGCGAAAGCGTAAAGACTACCGACGGAGAGGGCGTATGGCTCGACACGCCGATGATCGACATTATTGGCGGAGAGGGAACCATTCTCAAGAGAATACCGGCGATGTATCGTATGTTTGAAAAATACGGAATCGACATTAGAAAAGAGCCGATATTGGTATATCCCACCCTCCACTATCAAAACGGCGGAATCGACATCGACGCAAACTGCGAGACGACTAAAGTTAAGAACTTGTTCGTAGCCGGAGAAGCCGTCGGAGGAATTCACGGAAGAAACCGTCTTATGGGCAACTCTCTTCTCGATATAATCGTCTTCGGAAGGGACGCCGGAAAAGCCGCCGCGGAAAAAGCCGCGACGACGAGCGTTGGAAAACTTACTCTCGATCACGTCGAGAAATTCGAGGAAGAGACCAAAAAAGCGGGCATAACCGATCAGAAGTTGTCTCCGCAAATTCTCCCCGATTACGCGAGAAAAGATAATTAAGGAAAACTCAAGCGGAGGGAACGCTATCTTGCGCGAGAAGTTCCCTCCTAAAAACAAATAATAGGAGAAAAAATAATGTTATCAACTTTAGCGACCATTTGCGAAATTATTATGGTCATTTGTTTCGGAGCGTCGTGGCCTTTCAATATTATCAGAGCCTACAAGGCGCGTTCCACTAAAGGCACTAGCTTGCAATTTATGTCTCTCATCGATTTCGGATACGTTTGCGGAATACTCAACAAGATATTTACCTTAATCGACAAAGGACTTGGTTGGCTTCAATGGGTTGCGTTCGCGTTCTACATACTCAACATAACTCTCGTGACCTTGGGAATCGTAATTTACTTCAGAAATAAGAAAATCGAAGCTGCCGCGGATAAAAACGCGTAATAAACAAAGATAGAGGATATAAAAATGGTAAAAGTAACCGTATGTATAGGAAGTTCGTGCCACATAAAGGGTTCGAGACAAGTCGTCGAGGGATTCAAGAGTCTTATCGACGAAAACGGACTTAACGACAAGATCGATCTTGCCGGAACGTTCTGCATGGGCATATGCGCCGACGGCGTCTGCGTCACGGTAGACGGAGAATTCTTTTCCGTATCTCCCGACACGATAAAGAGTTTCTTCGACGCCAACATTTTGCCGAGGGTGTAAAAAGTGACGATGGGTATAAAAAAATTCGACACGAAAGTGCAGCATTTGAAATATAAGGTGCTTCGCGAAGTCGCTCGTCTTGCGTGGGACGGAAAACTCGCCGAAAAGGCGATCGATATCCCCAAGACGATCGTTCCGGGAAAGACGCCCACTATGCGTTGCTGCGTTTATAAAGAAAGAGCGATTTTGACCGAGAGAGTTAAAATGGCGATGGGCGGAGACAGAGATAATTCGGATATTATCGAAGTTATCGATATCGCGTGCGACGAGTGTCCGGTAAACGGCTACGAAGTCACGAACGCGTGCAGGGGTTGTCTTGCGCACCGCTGCGAGGACGTTTGCCGTTTCGGAGCCATAACCTTCGACGAAAATCACGTCGCTCACATAGACAAGAGCAAATGCAAAGAGTGCGGAGCGTGCTCCAAGGTTTGTCCTTATAACGCTATTAGAAACAACAAGCGTCCGTGCGAACTCGCTTGCAAAGTCAAGGCGATTTCCATGGGAGACGAAAAACAAGCGCAAATCGATCACGACAAGTGTATCTCTTGCGGCACTTGCGTATATCAATGCCCGTTCGGAGCAATAACCGACAAGTCGTTTATTACCGACGCCATCGATATTATTAAGAATAGCGAAAACAACGAGAAATACAAGGTCTTCGCGGTCGTCGCGCCCTCGATTTCGAGTCAGTTCAGTTACGCCAAACTCGGACAGGTTATCACCGGTCTTAAGCAAATCGGATTCCACACGGTAGTCGAGGCTGCTCTCGGCGCCGATATGGTCGCCCTTTCCGAGGCAAAAGAACTTTCGGAAAAAGGATTCTTGACGAGTTCTTGCTGTCCCGCGTTCGTAAATTTCGTCGAGAAGAATTTCCCGGCGATGAAAGAGCATATATCTCACAACCTCTCGCCTATGGGCGCGATCGCGAGATACCTTAAAGAGCACGAGGCTCCTTGCAAAGTCGTCTTCATAGGACCTTGCACGGCGAAGAAAGCCGAGGTTCAAAAGGAAGAGGTTAAGAAGAACGTCGACGTCGCTCTCACGTTTGAGGAGTTGCAAGCGCTTTTCGATAGCAAGGATATCGACATAACGACCTTAGAAGAGGGCGTTTTGGACAACGCGTCTTATTTTGGAAGAATTTTCGCCCGTTGCGGCGGACTCTCGGACGCCGTAGTCGAGTCTCTCAAAGAGCAGAAAATCGACTTCCAAGTCAAACCCTATGTTTGCGACGGTATCGAGGAATGTAAAATCGCTCTTTTAAAGAAGAGCAAAAACCTTCTTGACGCCAACTTCATCGAGGGTATGGCGTGCATAAACGGTTGTATCGGCGGAGCCGGCTGTCTTACTCACGGCGAGAAGAATAAAGCCGAGGTCGATAAATACGGAAAAGAAGCGTATGAAAAAACTATAACCGACGCCGTTTCCGTTTTGAAAAAAGACTGATTTTAAGGCGAACGCGGCAAGTCGCGCTCGCCTTATCTTTTTGACGGTTTTTGCTCGCCGACTATATTCGTTCGCGTCGATTGGCTTCAAACGTTTTTAATGACGTCGACGCAAAGCGACAAGGCGAAATTTTAAGATTAGTAAATTTTTAAGATATGAAAGATAGTATTTTCACCGGTAAAAATATCGCGTTGACGGCGATTTTTGCAGCGTTTGCTTACGGTTTATCCTTTCTCGGTTTTTCTTTTTTACCGCCGCTTACTTTTTTGAAGTTGGATTTCTCGTTTGCGGTTATGCTCTTATTCGCATATATGAGAGGACCTCTTTGGGGAGAGATCGCGGTTCTTATCGCGACGATTTTGAAACTTCCGTTAAGCGATACGGCTTGCATAGGCGAATTTGCGAATTTCGTAATGGCGCAGATATTCGTGGTATTGCCGTCGGTCGCGTATAAGTATAAGCGCTCGTTTAAGACAGTTTGGATAAGTTTAACTTTGGCGACTTTTGCCCTTGCGGCGGTCGGACTGTTTTTTAACAGATTTTTGCTTTTTCCGTTCTATATGGGAGACGGAGCCGCCGAAACGTTTGCGAGCTTTTGGTTTTTAATCGCGATATTTAACGTTATAAAAGGAGCGTCCAACGCGCTCGTTACCGTTCTCTTATATAAGAGACTGAAAAGAGCGCTCGAACGATTTTTTTGATATGGAAATAATCACAAATTCTTTTGAAGAGACGATAGAGTTCGCCAAGGCGTACGGAACGACGCTTGAAAAGGGCGACGTGGTATGTTTAAAAGGCGAAATGGGGGCGGGGAAGACGGTTTTTGCGAAAGGCGTCGCTCTCGCTCTCGGAATTTCCGACAACGTCAATAGTCCGACGTACGCTTATATGAACGATTACGGCGGCAAACTCTATCATTACGATTGTTATAGGCTTTCGTCCGGAGAGGATGCCGAGGCTCTCGGATTGACCGATTATTTTTATTCGAACGGCGTATGTTTGGTCGAATGGAGCGAAAACATAGCCGACGTTCTTCCCAAAAAGTTCAAGACGGTAAAAATCGAGAAGATCGGGGAGAATAAGCGCAAAATAACTTATTGAGAGGTAAAGATGTATTATCTTGCTATTGATACGAGCAATAAAAATCTCACGGCGTTCGTCGGAGGAGAAAAAAACGCCGTTCGTTTTACGCCCGATTGCGCCTTGTCTCATTCGGTCGTTTTGATGGACGAAATTGAAAAGTGTTTGGCTCAAGCCGAAATTCAAAAAGAGGATATAGACGTTTTTTGTTGCTCTTTAGGTCCCGGTTCGTTTACGGGAATCCGCATAGGCGTCGCCACGACGAAGGCGTTTGCGTACGCTTTAGGGAAAAAAGTCTTAGGAGTAACCTCTTTTGAAAGCCTTGCGTATAATGTAGAGAGCAAGCGCAAAAAACTTGCCGTAATCGACGCTCGTCACGATAATTTTTACGCTCTCGCATTCGATGAAAACGGAAAGGCAATCGCAGAGCCGCGCTTTATCGATATTTCGGCTGTAAAGGAATATTCAAAGGACTTTTTAATCGTGTCCGACGTCGCGATTGACGGAGTCGATTGCGTCGTTGCGGACGTCAAAGACGGGTTTATCAAAGCCGTCGCGAGCAAGATTTCCGAGGCTCAAGACGACGTCGAAACTCTCGTTCCCCTTTACGTTAAGAAAAGTCAGGCGGAGGAAGAACTTTGAGTTTTGTCGTAAGGCGTTGGGAAGAAAAAGATTCTAAAGACGTCGCGGCGTTGGAAAAGGAATGTTTTTCCGACCCTTGGAGCGAGGCGATGGTAGAGAGTTCCTTTTCGATGGAAACCTTTTTCGGCTTCGTAGCGGAAGAGGACGGAAATATCGTCGGTTACGTCGGGGCGTCGAGCGTTTTCGATACCGCCGATATTTTGCTTATCGCGTCGTCGCCGTCTTTTCGCCGAAAGGGCGCGGCAAAGGCTCTTTTAAGCGCCGTCGAAAAGGAAGCGGCGGAGCGCGGAGCCGATAGAATTATGCTCGAGGTTGACGAGAGCAATGTTGCGGCGATCAATTTGTATCTTTCCATAGGCTTTAAAACGATTGCCGAGAGAAAGGATTATTACGGCGCGGGCAAACACGCTTATATAATGGAGAAAATGTTATTAAACGACTTATAGACGGTCTTCCCGTTATAGATTGGGGGACGGGGAAAGTTTTGTTGTGTCTTTGCGGATATCTTTCGAACAAAGAGAGTTTTCTTTCTCAAATCGAGTTTTTCTCGAGATTTTTCAGAGTCGTCGTTCCCGATTTGTCGGGGTTCGGCGAGAATCCCGAAATGAAGTTTCCCTATTCGCTCGACGATTACGTCGACGAGACTTACGGGCTTTTAAATAAACTCGGGATAAAAAAATACGATATGCTCGCTCACTCGTTCGGGGCTCGAGTCGCCATACGGCTCGCCCAAAAAGACGAGAGGGCGGATAAAATAGTTTTTACGGGCGCCGCGGGGTTAAAACCGAGGAGGGGATTGAAGTACCTCTTGAGAAGGGCGTCTTTTTTTATACTCAAAAAGTTCGTAAAAAGAGAAAAACTAACCTTTCTTTACTCCAAAGATTACAGAAACTTATCACCCGTAATGAAAGAGAGTTTTAAAAAGATAATAAGCGAAACGCTCGACGAAGAGGTCGGGAGACTGCAAAACAGAGCGTTGGTTATAAGCGGAACAAAGGATAAAGAAACGCCGATATCCTCGCAAAAGAAACTTGCAAAAAAACTAAAGAACGCCTCTTTTGAAAAAATGAACGGACTCGGACATTTTTGTTTTGTCGAGAGGGCGGACGAATTTAACGGAAAAGTCTTTAAGTTTTTAACGGAGGGTTGATTTGCTCGCGAATCTTTGCGCCGCCCTATTGGGAGCGGTAACGTTCTGTTGTTTTTCACGAAAAACCTTTGCTCTCTTTCAACAACGGGGATATTCCGTTCGTCTTTTAAAAAAGTCCTTTCGTGGCGATTGTAGAGGCGAATATCTCAGATTATCGACGTATAGCCTAACTTTTTTCGTTTTATCGGCGTGCGTTTCGCCTCTTTGTCTCATTTCAAACGTCCTTTATGTCGCGTTTTTGTTTCCGATTTGCTCTCTGTTTGCGTTCTTCGTTTTTAGAGGCGGAAAACCGATAAAAAAGGTTGTTGTTACGAGAAGATATTCGAGGATAATTGTGTCGGCGGCATTGTTTTCGGCGGCGATTTGTTTTTGCGCGGCGTCGGTTACGGGTCGTCTTTTCGAGGCGGAAATTTCAAGTCTCGCAATCTCGCTTTCTTTGTCGATCGTCGCGTATTTCAGTTGGTTTTTCCTTTTTTTAGGCAAGTTGTTTTGGCTTCCGTTCGACGCGATATCGAGGGCGATAACAATAAGAAAACGCGCAAAAAAAATCGGAAGCAATCCCAATATGATAAAAATTGCCGTAACGGGAAGTTTTGGAAAAACGACGGTAAAGGAATATTTGAAGAAAATGCTCGAAAGAGATTTCAAAGTTCTCGCCACGCCTTTGTCTTATAACACTCCGCTCGGCGTATGCAAGGCGGCGAAAGAATTGACCGAGGACGTCGAAGTGTTTATCGTCGAAATGGGCGCGAGAAAGAGGGGCGATATAAAAAAATTGTGCGAAATCGTGAAGCCCGACGTGGGAATTATAACGGGAATTTGCTCGCAACATTTGGAAACTTTCGGGAGCGTCGAAGAAGTAAAAGCGACGAAAAACGAACTTATAGAGGCTCTTCCTTTGGACGGGTACGCCGTCTTTTCGGCGGATAGCGAGGGGAGCGTTCAACTTTACGAAAAGTGTCCGATCGCAAAGTCCTTGGTTGGAAGAAACGGCAAGGAAATTCGAACGCTGAACGAGCGAGAGGATAGAAGGGGGTTGCGATTTGACTTGGCGTTGAACGGAGAGATTTTTAGAATAAACGCAGACGCGTTCGGCGAGGGAGTTATGACCAACGTTTGTTTGGCTGCCGCCGTCGCCTTAAAAGTCGGGGTCTCCGCGAGGAAAATCGCTTTGGTCGCGAGAGGCTTAAAGAATCCTCCGCATAGACTGAACGTGACAAGGAACGCCTTTGGGGCGACGATTATCGACGACGGTTATAACGCCAACGAACAGAGCGTCAAAGCGGCGGCAAAGGTCTTGTCGCATTTTGGCGGAATGAAATTCGTCGTTACGCCCGGAATCGTTGAAGGCGGCGAGTTCGGGAAAGAGTTGAATCGAGAGGTCGGAAGAGTCTTGGCTTTAGCCGCGGACGAAATAATCGCCGTCGGAGTAAACGGGGAAGATATCGCCGTAGGAGCCGGACGCGACGCGTCGGTCGTTAAGGTTAAAAACCTCGACGAGGCGAAAAAGCGCCTTTCGACAAAACTCAAGCGAGGCGACGCCGTATTGTTTTTGAACGACGTTCCCGACGCGTACGGAGTTTGACGAAAAAAGACTTTGAGAAAAAAGTCTTTTTACCAAAAGGAGAATACGGAAAACGATCGAACGTTGTTTATTGTAAAGTCGGATATTAAAACAAAAGACGAAATGTCGGTCGACCTAAAAAGTCGCCCGTAAATAACGGGTAAAAGCCTCAAAGCGGGCTTGTAAGGGAGAATATGAAGAATTTATTGGTGTTTTTCGGAGGAGTTTCTTGCGAACGCGACGTTTCGACGATAACGGGCGCGATGACCGTCAACGCGCTTTCGCGCAAGTACAATACCATTCCCGTTTTCATAGATCAAAACGGGAGGTGGAGAACGGGCGAAGTTTTGAAAAATCTCGCTTGGTATAAGACGAGGGATTACAAGCAAACCGAAGAGGTCGCGATGATTCCGGGCGATAGTTCGCTCTACAAGGTTAAAAACGGAAAGTTGAAATTCGCGTTCAAATGCGACGCGGCGATAAATTGTTTGCACGGCGTTTGCGGAGAGGACGGAACTATATCGGGGCTTATGAAACTGTGCGGAACGCCTTTTGCGTCGCCGAGCGTCTTTGCGTCGAGCGTGTCGATGGATAAACATTATACGAAAATAGCCTTAAAGGGTATCGACGTTAAGACCTTACCGTACGTCAAACTTCGGCGAGAAAATTTTTACGACAGAGAGCAGTTTGCCGTTCGCTACGTTCAAAGTTTTCTCGATTTTCCCGTTATCGTAAAACCCGCGAATTTGGGTAGCAGTATCGGTGTGAGCGCGGCGCGAAATAAAGACGAACTCGTAGACGCGTTATATCTGGCGTTTAGATACGACGGCAAAGCGATCGTCGAAAAAGCCCTCGAGAATTTTCGCGAGATAAACTGCGCGTGCACGAGGGTTGGAAATCGAATTCTTTCTTCCGAATGCGAAGAGCCGATTTTAAGCGGCGAGATATTGCGTTTCGAGGATAAATATTCTTCGGAAAAACGAGCGACTTTCCCCGCGAATATAGACGCGAATTTATCGAAAAAAATAAGGGAGACGACAGAGTATATATATAGAAAACTCGAGTTTGACGGGGTGATAAGGATAGATTACCTCGTTCTCGGCGACGAGGTTTACGTCAACGAAATCAACTCGGTTCCGGGGTCGCTCGCGTACTACTTGTTTTCGGAAAGTTTAGAGGAGTTTAGTGATATATTGTCTCGGACGATAGAGGACGCCATAGAGAGACATAATGCGTCTCTTAGCGACGAGAGATTTTATTCGAGCAATATTTTAAATCTCGATTCGGGAAAGATTCGCAAGGGCGGAGGTCGGGCGTAAAGGTTTCGGCTCTATAAAAACGATAAAAACGCAAACTGATTTTCGCCCCGTATAACCTTTCAAGCGTCCGCGGCATAGGATATAAGGGCGCGTCGCGCTTTACGGAGGAAAAGGGAAATGAGCGATTTAGTCGCCGTTGCGATCGGGCTTGGTTTCATTTTTTTTACGACGACGTTAGGGGCTTTTCTCGCGTCGGTCGTTCCGAGCGGTAAGATAGGGAGATATTTTCCGTTTTTAAAAGGTTTTTCGGGCGGAATAATGTTGGCGGCGTCCTTGTGGTCGTTGATCTTGCCGGCGATAGGCGACGGTTCGGCGATAAACGTCGCCAAGGTAACGATAGGCATAGTCGTCGGCGGCGCCTTCATATTGATCGTCGGGGCGTTTTTCGCAGAGGACGAAAACGTCGGGTTTAAAAAACTCTTCGCGGCGATGACCGCTCATAATATCCCCGAGGGCTTAGCTGTCGGAATCGCTCTCGGGGTCGGCGCGGCGTCCGGGGCGGGAGCGGTCGTAGGGCTTTCGGTCGCGATCGGCATCGGTTTGCAAAACTTGCCCGAGGGAGCGGCTCTCGTTTTGCCCGCTCGCGAAATATATTCGCCGAAAAAGGCGTTTTTAAAAGGCGCGGCGAGCGGAGTCGTAGAGCCGATAAGCGGAGCGATCGGTTTTTTCGCCGCGTCGGCGTTGGGCTTTGCTATGCCTTATCTGACCTCTTTTGCCGGCGGATCTATGCTCTGCGTCGTGTTTTCCGAGACGGTCGCTCGCGACGAAAAAGAAAAAGCCCCTTTGTCGATAGGGGCTTTGATCGGATTTGTTTTGATGATGACGGCGGACGTTCTTTTGGGATAAAACGCAAAAAGAGGTTTGTCTAATTTCGGTCGACGTGCTCGCGGTAACGCTTCGGAGAGGTTCCCGTGATTTTCTTGAAGGTTTTGATAAAATAACTCAAGTCGTTAAAACCGCACGCGTAAGCGATTTGCGTTACCGAAAGATCCGAGCCGAGAAGTTTTCGTCTCGCCCTTTCGACGCGGTAGTCGTTTAAGTATTCGACGGGCGTTTTGCGAGCGTATTCTTTGAAGAACGAGCAAAAGTATTTCGTCGAAAAGCCGGCGGCTTGAGACATATCGTCGAGAGTAATCTCCTTGTCGAAATTCTCGCGTATAAACGCGAGAGTTTTTTTGAGTTTGAGAACTTTTCTTTCGTCCTTTTCGTCTAATCCGTCGATGTCCGCGGAGAACTGTTTGGAACGGATAAACTCGCCTATAAGTTCGTTAACGAGCCCGATTGTTCTGAATTGATAACCGTCTTCCCGAAGTTTTACGACGCGGAAAAGTTTATCGACGACTTCTTTTATCTCGTCTCCTTTCGGGAGATAAGAAAGGGCGCAGTTCTTGTTTGAAAGATTTTCGATAAACCCGTCGACGTACCGATTTTCGCTTTTGAAATAGGAGAGAGGGAAGACGAGACATTCGTATACGCAGTCGGTCGGAACGGCGCCGTGGACGACCTCGCTGTTGACGAAAACGACGTCCCCTTTTTTTGCGACGAAGTTTCTATTGTTTAACGTTACGGATAACGAGCCTTGCAAGACTCTTATGATCTCCGCGTTCGCGTGCCAATGGAATGCCATTTCGTATTTCGGGTGGTCTCGGTCGATCTCGTACAGACCGAAAGGAAAATCGTCGCTGCCGTGTTTTTTTATCTCTCTGAAACTCATATTCTTCCTCCGCGATAAAAAAAGGAAAATAATTATACTTTTTAATATTATAGCGCAAGCAAATGAGAGAAAACAAGTATATAATTATACAAAAGAATAAAAAATATTCTCGTAGGAGGAATTTAACGAAAATGGCTAAATCGAGACTTATCGGAGATTATCCGGTAATCGGAATCAGACCGACGATTGACGGCAGACGCGGAAAGATAAAGGTACGCGAAAGCCTCGAAGAACAAACGATGAACATGGCGAAATCCGCCGCTAAACTCATAGAGGACAACGTCTTCTACAGTAACGGCGAAAAGGTTAAGGTTATCGTCGCCGACACGACGATCGGAAGAGTCGCCGAAGCCGCGGCGTGCGCGGACAAGTTTAAAAAAGCCGGCGTCGACATAACGCTTACGGTAACTCCGTGTTGGTGTTACGGCGCGGAGACCATGGATATGGATCCGATGACCATCAAAGCCGTTTGGGGCTTTAACGGAACCGAGAGACCGGGCGCCGTTTATCTTGCGTCCGTCCTTGCGACCCATAGTCAAAAGGGACTTCCGGCGTTTGGAATTTACGGACACGAAGTTCAAGAAGCGGACGATACGACCATTCCCGACGACGTCAGCGAAAAGATTCTTCGTTTCGCCAGAGCGGCGGTAGCCGTCGCGACGATGCGCGGAAAATCTTATTTGCAAATCGGATCGGTTACGATGGGAATTGGCGGATCTATCATAAGCCCCGAATTTTTCGAGGAATATCTCGGAATGAGAGTCGAGAGCGTCGACGAAGTCGAAATAATCCGTCGAATGTCCGAGGGTATATACGACAGAGCGGAATATAAGAAAGCGCTCGCGTGGGTAAAAGAAAAATGCCGTCCCGACTTTGATAAAAACCCCCCCGAATTGCAAAAGAGCGCCGCTCAAAAGGAAAAGGATTGGGAATTTACGGCAAAAATGGCTTGTATCATAAAGGATCTCTTC
>CAZVPW010000009.1:0-23334 GCA_964629115.1 uncultured Acidiphilium sp. | reverse complement strand
TAATAATGTAATGTCAAAACAAATATGAATTCAAAATTAAAAATAATGCAAAATATTTTTCAAAAATATTGTAATTTTTTGTCGAATTTTGTATTTTCCGGTTTTTTCGCCCAAAATCGTACCGTTTCGCTGCCTCGATCGTCTTAGGCGTACGGCAAGTGAATTGCAATAAAAGATGTCTATCCTAAAATGACTATCGTTCGCACGAAACGTCCCGAAACTCAAGTTGAAGGAGTTGCAATCATCGACGTCGTAAGACGGCTCGTTGCGCAAAATTGATTTTTTGTTGCTATTGCAAAATGAATTTTTTTACGAGATATACTATAAAAGCAATCTTTCATCTTCCTAAAAAACACGGCGAGCCCTTTTTGAAAAAATCGAGACGCCGCAAAGACGGTTAGTTTCGTGATTTTTTACACGAAAGATTAAAAAACTAAAAACCAAGCAAACAAGCCGTTGACTTTTTAAGGACGCGGCTCCGTCGGGCGGTTTTCCCAAGCCGCGAATTCGCGCCGTTAGTTTTGTAATAAGGTTCGACGTAAAAACGAAAAAACGCAAGTCAAATCATCACGACTCAACTTGCGTTTTTTTGGCGCGCCATGAGGAGCTCGAATCCCCAACCTTTGGTTCCGTAGACCAACGCTCTATCCAATTGAGCTAAAGGCGCATAAAACTCGCGGCGTTCCGCCTTTCGTTTTTGCTAAATTAGTATATATGTTTTTTTTAATTTTGTCAAACGTTTTAACCGTGTTTGATTTTTTATTTTTTGATTGATTGCTCTTTTTCTTTTTTAGTCATTCCAACGCGCTTATTCGTTTCCGTTATTGCGCAGCCTCCGCATCTTAGAATCGTAATTTAGGCCTCCGACGACGCTACTAACACTCCTTATTTTGAGATTGCTTCGACCCCCAAAATCCTCGCAAGAAAAAAAGTTTGCCCCTATCTTTTCAAGTCGCAAAACGCGGTTTCTCTTCAATGAAAATTAAAACCGCGCTCGACGCCGAGCGACAAAAAAGATAAGAGCGCAAAGACTTTTCCTAATCCGTAAAACACAAAAAATATCGCATGCAAAGCGCATACGACACTCGTAAAAACGCGTTCTCGCTTTGCTGCGACACAAACTTATTTAATATCTGACAAAATAAAGATATTTATGTAATGCGAAAACGTACGCCCTCACGCAAGAGCATACTTTATTTCGTAAGATATTAAGTTTGTTCGCTATTATATTTTAGCACCAACTAAAAAGAATTGCAACATTATTCGCGTTATTTTGGACTAATTACACAAAAAAAAGCCGACGGCAAACAAAAATCTCGCCGTCGGCTTTTTACTAATTAAGTTTTAACATTTTATCGCAAGGTTTTTCTCTATTTGACAATCGCGATAAATCCAATCGTCAAACCACCTCGACAAACGCAAACGGCGCCCGTTAACTTGCCTTGCAAATAAGCCTATACGGCAACCATATAACGACGAATATCGCCGCCGCCAAAAAGGCGAATAATCCGCTCGACGAAAAACTCAAGACAACCGAACTCATCGTCGTCTGCAATGAGGCAAATGTCGACGCTCCTATAACTTTTGCCAAAAATCCGTTCATAAACGTTATCTTCCCGGACAAACACGCGACGATTAAATTGGGAATGAACGCAAGAACCAAATACGGATTCCAACCGCTCCAAATGGACAATTTCATTTTAGTCTTCATTTTTCCCGTCAACGTGTTGACTATAATCTTCAACAATTGATATCCCCAAACGACTATCGAATAGACCAAGACCCAGCCGCCGACTCTCATAAGAAGGAATATCGCCCCTCTCGTCGAAGTCGAAATAGATCCGAGAACGCTTTCTTTCAACTGCGTTTTAATCTCTTCTATCGCGTCTGCGGACGCGCTCGGAGACTCCGTTTCCTCGGCTGCGGACAAAGACCTAACTTCGCCGTCCGAAGGAGCCGCAGATACCCTAAGATAAGAGACTTTCCCGATTTCAAGAGACGAACAAGCGATAAGTCCGTCGCCGCGCATATTTTTTGCCGTTTCCCTCTTATTCTCCGCCGTCTCGCCCGAATTCGAGCCGAGCGACGCGCTCAAAATTTCAAGCAACGCCGCCGTTATGTTAACCTTTCCGTCGACCGCTAAATCTTCGAGAACGGCTACGATTTCGCCCCTCGCCGATTCCCAATCCTCGGTCGGCATTTCGGAGGGCATAGGCTCGCCGTCGTTCAAGTCGTTTTGTTCGACGTAATCGGCTATTTTCTTATAAACGTCGTCCGCAATGGGCTTTATATGCTCGTCGGCGATAGCGTCGGGCGCAAGATCCGAAGTAAACGCGTCGTATAAATCGTCGATAGCGCCGTCGATATAGGCATCGGTAATCCCTACATCTTCCATTATCTTATCGACGTCCGAATCCAAACGCAAACTCGGATAATTCTTAAACTGCTCCACGGCGTCTCGAACGACGCGCTTGGTCGCGCCCTTAGCCGCGCTCTTGGTTACGGCTTCTATAGCCCCGTCGATTTTCTCATTGTCCAAAGCCGAATCTATTGCCTTAGACAACGTTTGATCGACCAAAGTTTGATCGTTCGACGACATTGATTGGACGACGTACTTCGTGTCGATCGACAACTCGAGACTTATCTCGACTTGATCGGCGGCGAGTTGTTTTAAAATATCCGACGCGACGTCGTTTCCGACTTCGGGCGCGCTTCCGCCCTCTCGAGCCGAGCCTCCGTTTATCGCCTCTTCGATTTTCACGCGCAATTGTTCGTTAAATCTCGCCGTGGCTTTTATCTTCCAAAAAGGCGTCGCGCAGTATCCGACGATAGCAAGAGCGGACAAAGCCCCTATGACGACGTTCAACAAAAACGGAACTATTTTGCTTTTTCCTTTCGACATTTTAATCCCTCTCCTTTCTTAATCTAAAATAAGTATATTATCTTTTCTTTGAATTGTCAACGTCTAATCAAAAAATAATACGTCCAACCCCGAAAAGCGACGGGGCTCTCCCGATTTCACTTTTACTCTTTAGTCAAAAAGAAAACCCGAGCAAAAAAACCTAACTCAAACAAAAAAACGAACCGCGAACGCTAAGCGCCCAAAAGTCGTCCAAACTTTTTGGCGAGCATTCAAAAACGATTCGTTTTTTATAAATTAGTTTGCGTATAAGTTGATTAACGCTTTATCCGATATACTTCTTTAAATCGTCGACACGGTCGATCTTCTCCCACGGGAACTCGGGTCTTCCGAAATGACCGTAAGCCGCGGTCGCTTTATATATGGGCTTGCGAAGTCCGAGCGTTTCGATTATGGCGGCGGGACGCAAGTCAAATTCCTTGGCGATAATTTCGGAAATTCTTTCGTCCGAAAGTTTTCCCGTTCCTTTCGTGTTTACGTAAAGCGAAACGGGTCTCGCGACGCCGATTGCATAAGCGACTTCGAGCGTACATTCGTCCGCAAGTCCGGCGGCTACGACGTTCTTGCATATATATCTCGCCATATACGCCGCGCTTCTGTCGACTTTCGTCGGATCCTTTCCCGAGAAAGCGCCTCCGCCGTGCGAGCAACTTCCGCCGTAAGTGTCGACTATAATCTTTCTTCCCGTGAGTCCGCTGTCTCCGTGCGGTCCGCCGATTTCAAATCTACCCGTCGGATTTATGAAATACTTGGTGTTTTCGTCCAAAAGCTCTTTGGGCAAACTCGTTTCGATAACGTATTTTTTAACGTCCGCTTTGAGATCTTCGTAAGAAACGCTCTCGCTGTGCTGAGTCGAAACGACGACCGTATCGATTCTTTTCACCTTTCCGTTTTCATATTCGACGGTAACTTGACTCTTTCCGTCGGGACGAAGATAGGGCAAAAGCCCCGATTTTCTCGTCTCGGAAAGTTTGCGAGTCAACTTATGCGCAAGGGTTATAGCCATCGGCATATATTCCTCGGTTTCGTTGGTCGCGTAACCGAACATCATTCCTTGATCGCCCGCGCCGAATTTATCAAACGCGTCTCCGGAAACTCTGTGTTCGACCGAATTATCGACTCCGAGAGCGATATCCGCGCTTTGATCGTGAATCGCCGTAAGCACGGCGCACGTGTCGCAATCGAAACCGTATTTGGCTCTGTCGTATCCGATTTCTCTAACCGTCTCTCTGACGATTTTCTGAATATCGACGTAACAATCGGTCGAAATTTCGCCCATAACCAAAACCAAACCCGTCGTTACGGACGTTTCGCAAGCAACCCTCGCCAAAGGATCGCGAGCAAGAATGGCGTCCAACACCGCATCCGAAATTTGATCGCAAATTTTATCGGGATGTCCTTCCGTTACGCTTTCGCTCGTAAAAAATTTGTTCATATTGCAAAACCTCTTCAATATACTTGCGGTCGATTCTGTGGTCGAAAATCTTTCGACGGGCAAGTCGTCGATAAAAACCGTTAAACTCCCCGTCTGCGCGATTTTATTATAATACTATTTTTTTTGCTTGTCAAATTTAATCGCGCGCGTTATAATTCGGTTATGAAAAATTATTGCGGTCTATGTCCGAAAAACTGTTTTGTCGACCGAACGACGACGAGCGGCGCTTGCGGCGAAAAAGAAAATATACGCGTCGCCAAATACTATTTGCACCCTTTTGAAGAACCGCCGATTAGCGGAGAAAAGGGATCGGGAACAATCTTTTTCGTCGGCTGTTCTCTTAGATGCGTCTTTTGCCAAAATTTCGATCTATCGAGATCCAATCGAGGCAAAGAAATTTCCCCGAGCGAACTCGCCGAAATCTTTAAAGAACTCGAACGAGCCGGAGCGGCGAATATAAACCTCGTCACTCCGACTCATTTCGTTAGAAAAATCGCGCAAGCGTTCGAAATCTATCGTCCCAATATCCCCGTCGTATACAACACTCACTCCTACGAAACGTTAGAAACCTTGCGAATAATCGACCCATACGTTGACGTTTATCTCGCGGACTTAAAATTTTTCTCACCCGAACTGTCAAAGCGTTATACAAACCGCTCGGACTATTTCTCCGTGGCTTCCAACGCCGTTTCGTTTATGATGAACTCCAAAAAAACGACGTTCGACCAAAACGGTATGATGAGAGAGGGGGTAATCGTCAGACATATGATAATACCTCTCGGAACGCAAGACAGCAAAAAAATACTAAGATGGTTTGCGGACAACAAAAAAAACAACGCGTATTTCTCCTTAATGGCTCAATACACGCCCTTCGGACGCTTGGAAAACTTCCCCGAACTTCTTAGACCGATAACCGCTCGGGAATACAATCGAGTTTACGACGAACTCCTCTCTCTCGGCATAACCGAGTACTTTGCGCAAGAACTCGGTTCATCGAGCGAAAGTTTTATTCCGTCTTGGGATTTTTGACGGATAATCGACTTATACGGCGACTTTCGTCGCTTTTTGGCTCGCGGAAATTTTCCGCGAGCATTTTTTGCGGGAATTTTTCGGTTTCGCTTGAAAATCGCCGATATTTCGGGTACAATATATATAAGTTTATTATTTCTATTAGTTCCCGCTCCGAAAGACTGTTTTCACGTCTAAAAACGGCAAGAATTTGTTTAACGGACGGCGAACAAGGAGAAAACAATGGATTTTGAAAATAAGACTTTCGCGACCGAAAGTCAATCGGTCGAGGCTTTAATCGAGAAAACTCGCGCCGCTCAAAGAGAGTACGCGACTTTCGATCAAGAAAGAATCGACGAAATTTTCGCCACCGCGGCATCGGCGGCAAACGCCGCTCGCATACCGCTTGCAAAACTCGCCGTCGAAGAGACGGGAATGGGCGTCGTCGAAGATAAAGTCATAAAAAACCACTTTGCCTCGGAGTACGTCTACAACGCTTACAGAGACGCAAAGACGCGCGGCGTTATAGAGGAAGACCCCTCTTACGGAATTCAAAAAATCGCCGAGCCGATAGGCGTCGTCGCGGCGGTTATTCCGACGACGAATCCGACTTCCACCGCCATTTTCAAAACCCTGCTCGCCCTAAAAACGGGCAACGGAATTATCGTGAGCCCTCACCCGAGAGCAAAACGATCGACGATCGCCGCGACTAAAATCGTTCTCGACGCCGCCGTTCGAGCCGGAGCGCCCGAAAACATTATCGGTTGGATAGAAACGCCGTCGTTAGAGGCGACGAACGCTTTGATGAAAGAAGCCGATATTATTCTCGCGACGGGCGGACCCGGAATGGTAAAAGCGGCTTACTCGAGCGGAAAACCGGCGATAGGCGTCGGCGCGGGAAACACGCCGGCGATAATCGACCAAACGGCGGACGTAAAACTCGCCGTCAACTCGATAATTCATAGCAAAACGTTCGACAACGGAATGATATGCGCGTCCGAACAATCGGTCGTCGTCTGCGATAAAATTTACGACGAGGTAAAAGAGGAATTCCAAAAACGAGGCTGTTATTTCCTCGACGACGAACAACTCGAAATGGTCAGAAAGACCATTATCATCAACGGCGCTCTAAACGCCAAAATCGTCGGTCAAAGCGCGAGCGCGATCGCCAAACTTTCGGGATTCGAACTTCCTAAGACAACGAAAATCCTTATAGGCGAAGTCGAAAAACTCGACCTTTCGGAAGAATTCGCGCGCGAAAAACTCTCCCCCGTTCTCGCGATGTACAGAGCGAAAGACGCAAACGACGCAATCGACAAAGCCGAAAAACTCTTAGCCGACGGCGGACTGGGTCACACATCCTCGATTTATCTCGACGAAACCAAGGGAAAAGCGACTCTTGACGAATTCGCTCGGAGAATGAAGACTTGCAGAATCCTCGTCAACACTCCCTCGTCGCATGGCGGCATCGGCGATATATACAACTTTAAACTCGCCCCTTCTTTAACTCTCGGTTGCGGAAGCTGGGGTGGAAACAGCGTTTCGGAAAACGTCGGAATCAAACACTTAATCAACGTAAAAACGGTCGCCAAAAGGAGAGAAAATATGTTGTGGTTCAGAACGCCCGAGAAAATCTATATCAAGAGAGGCTGCCTTCCCGTCGCGTTGGACGAACTCAAGAGCGTCCTCGACAAGAAAAGAGCCTTTATCGTCACCGACGAGTTTTTATATAAAAACGGGTTTTTAAAGCCCGTCGAGGAAAAACTCGACCAAATGGGAATCGAACGTTCGACCTTTTTCGACGTCTCTCCCGACCCGACCGTATCTTGCGCGAAAAGAGCGGCGGAGCAAGCTCGAAAATTTCAACCCGATTGCATTATAGCGTTCGGCGGCGGCTCGGCTATGGACGCCGCGAAAATCGCTTGGGTTTTATACGAACGCCCCGAAGTCGATTTCGCAGATATGGCGGCGAGATTCTCCGATATAAGGAAAAGGATTTACAAATTCCCGAAACTCGGAGAAAAAGCCTATTTCATCGCGATTCCGACGTCCGCCGGAACGGGTTCGGAAGTCACTCCGTTCGCCGTCGTGACCGACGACGAAACCAACGTAAAATACCCCCTCGCCGACTACGAACTTATGCCGAATATGGCTATAGTCGACGCGGATCTTCATTTAAGCGCCCCGAAAGGACTTACGGCGGCGGCGGGCGTAGACGCCCTTACTCACGCGCTCGAGGCTTACGCCTCGACGATGGCGACCGACTATACCGACGGGCTTGCCTTAAAGGCGATTAAAACGATATTCGAATATCTCCCCAAGGCTTACGACGACGGCTCGGACGTAATCGCTCGCGAAAAGACGGCAAACGCCGCCGCGATGGCGGGCATGGCGTTCGCCAACGCCTTCCTCGGAGTTTGCCACTCTATGGCCCACAAACTCGGCTCCTTCCACCATATTCCGCACGGCGTCGCAAACGCGCTTCTCATCGACCGCGTCATACGATATAACTCGTCCGAAACGCCAACGAGAATGGGAACCTTCCCTCAATACGACCACCCGAAAACTTTGAGCCGATACGCGGAAATAGCCGATTATCTCGGAATAAGCGGAAAAGACGAAGAGGAAAAAACCGAAAAACTCGTTGAGAAAATCAACGAACTCAAAGCGAGAGTCGGAATCAAGCCGACGATCAAAGACTACGTTCCCGACGAAGAAGCGTTCGCTCGAACTCTCGACGATATGGTCGAACAAGCGTTCGACGACCAATGTACGGGAACAAACCCGAGATATCCTCTGATGAGCGAAATCAAAGAAATATATCTCGCGGCGTATTACGGAACGCCGAGCGTCGACTAAAAAAACGATAAGGAGAAAACGATGAATCTCGAAAAGACGATAGCGACGAGAAAGGGAAAAACTATCTACCGCGACGGAGACGATTGCGTGAAGGTTTTTGAAAGCGACTACGCCAAAGACGACATTTTAAACGAAGCGTTGAACCAAGCGAGAGTCGAAAAAACGGGACTAAACGTTCCGAAAATCAAAGCCGTGACGACTATCGACGGGAAATGGGCTATAGTTTCCGATTTTATCGAGGGAGAAACCCTTGACAAACTGATGAAATCTCACCCCGACAGAAAACGCGAATACCTCGAAAAATTTGTAGATTTGCAACTCGAAATTCAATCGAAAACCTGCCCGAAACTCAATAAACTCAAAGATAAAATGGCGGCGAAAATATCCGCCGCCGATTTGGACGAAGCCGTTCGCTACGATTTAAAAACGAGACTCGAGGGAATGCCGAAACACGACAAACTCTGCCACGGAGACTTCAACCCCTCTAACGTAATCGTCGGCAAAGACGGGAAAACCTACGTCATCGATTGGTCTCACGCGACGATTGGAAACGCGTCCGCGGACGCCGCGAGAACCTATCTTTTGTTCCGTTTGTCGGGAGAAATTTCGTTTGCGGACGAATACCTCGATTTGTTTTGCAAAAAGAGTTCGACCGCCCTTCAATACGTCCAAAAATGGATGCCTATCGTCGCGGCGTCTCAATCGGTAAAGGGAAACAAAGCCGAAAGAGAATTTTTGCTCTCTTGGGCAAACGTCGTAGAATACGAATAAAAAGCGCGCGGCAAAAGCGCGGAAAAAATAGAGATAAGGGAAAAATATGATGATAGTAAAAATTTGCGTGGGAAGTTCGTGCCACCTAAAAGGAGCGCCCGAGATCGCGGAACTTTTTCAAACGTACGTTTCGGCAAACAATCTCGACGACCAAATCGCGCTCGTCGGAAGTTTTTGCGCCGGAAAATGCAACAGAACGGGCGTAACCGTATCGGTCGACGACGACGTTTACCCCGGAGTCACCCCCGAAACTTTCAAGGAGTTTTGGAAAGAAAAAATTATGAGCAGAATAAACGAAAGCAAGGCGGTTTTATAACAAATGTCCGAATGTCTCACCTTAAAAAAATCAAATTGTAAAAACTGTTATAAATGTATTAGACATTGTCCCGTGAAATCCATAAGATTTTCGGCTAATCAAGCGAAGATCATCGGCAACGAATGTATTTTGTGCGGTCAATGTTTCGTCGTATGTCCGCAAAACGCCAAAGAGATTTCGAGCGAAACCGAAAAGGTAAAAGTTATGATTCAATCGGGAGAGCCAGTATACGTCAGTCTCGCTCCGTCGTTCATCGCAAACTACGACGGAATCGGCGTTAACGGAATGAGAACCGCTCTTAAAAAACTCGGATTCGCCGACGTCGAAGAAACGGCGATCGGAGCGACGATCGTCAAGAACGAATACGAAAAAATGCTCGCGACCGAAAGCCGCGACGTCATCATTTCGTCGTGCTGCCACTCGATAAATCTCCTCGTTCAAAAATACTTCCCGAAAGAACTCGACTGCCTTGCCGACGTTCTCTCCCCGATGCTCGCTCACGCGGCGGATATCAAGAAGAGAATCCCCGAAGCAAAAGTCGTGTTTATAGGACCGTGCGTCGCCAAAAAAGACGAAGCGGCGTATTACGAGGGCTACGTCGACGCCGTTCTCACCTTCGAAGACCTCGCCGAATGGCTTAAAGCCGAAAGAATAACCCTCGAAGCCGATATGGACTCGACCGAAGAGAGTCGAGCGAGATTTTTCCCGACCACGGGCGGAATTTTGAAGACGATGGCTCAAACCGCGGATTATACCTACCTCGCGATCGACGGAGTCGAAAACTGCATAGCCGCGCTCAAAGATATCGAAAGCGGCAAAATACATAAATGCTTTATCGAAATGTCCGCGTGCGTCGGAAGCTGCGTCGGAGGACCGGTAATGGAAAAATATCGCCGTTCTCCCGTTAAGGATTACGCCGCGGTATCCAAATACGCCGGGAAAAAAGATTTCGTCGTTTCTCAACCGTCGAGCGAATCTCTTAAAAAGACAATTATCGCAATCGAGAGAAAAAGCATTCCCCCAACCGAAGAACAAATAGAAGAAATTCTCGCGAAAATGGGCAAATTTAAGCCCGACGACGAACTCAACTGCGGTTCGTGCGGATACGATACTTGTCGCGAAAAAGCAAAGGCTATTTTCGAGGGGAAAGCCGAGATTTCCATGTGTCTTCCCTTCCTTAAAGACAAAGCCGAGAGTTTCTCCGACTGCATAGTCAGAAACACGCCTAACGGCATAATTGTCGTCAACGAGAATCTCGAAGTTCAACAAATCAACCGCTCGGCAAAGAGAATAATCAACATACGCTCCTCGTCCGATATCCTCGGCGACAGCGTCGAAAGAATACTCGACGCAAGCGTGTTTAACAGAGTCTTAAAAACCAAGCGAAGCGTGAGAAATTCCAGAGAATATCTCGCGGAATACAAAAAGTACGTCGAACAGTCGGTCATATACGACGAGAACTATCATTTGCTCGTCTGCATAATGAGAGATATCACCGACGAAGAATCCGAACGCCAAAAGAAAGAAAGCATTTCCAAGCAAACGGTCGAGGTCGCCGATAAGGTCGTCGACAAGCAAATGCGAATAGTCCAAGAAATCGCCTCGCTCTTAGGCGAAACCGCCGCCGAAACGAAAATCGCGCTTACAAAACTAAAGGAGTCTATCGAGAATGAATGACCTTTGCGTTGACATTGGTTATAAAAGCATAAACCATCACGGAGAACAACTCTGCGGAGACCACGTCGACGTCGTCGAACAAGGCGAAAACTCCCAAGTTATCGTTCTCGCCGACGGACTCGGAAGCGGCGTTAAGGCGAGTATTCTATCGACTCTAACCGCAAAGATCATCTCTACGATGATGGCGGAAGGATTATCCTTGGAAGACTGCGTCGAAACCATCGCCGCAACCTTGCCGATTTGTTCGGTCAGAGGGGTCGCCTATTCCACTTTCACAATCGTTCACATCGTCGAAAACGAAACCGCGGAAATCATAGAATTCGACAATCCGCAAGTCATCGTCTTGCGCGAAGGATCGAACTATCTCTACCGCAGAACCGAAACCAATATCGGCGGAAAACGCATCTATAAGTCGATTATTCCCCTAAAAGACGGCGATACGTTTATTCTTATGAGCGACGGTTGTCCGCACGCGGGGCTGGGCGTTCAGTTTAACTTCGGTTGGAAACGCGACGAAATCATATCCTTTATGCTCCCCCACGTTTACGTCGGATACACCGCGAAAACCCTCGCGACAATTCTCGTCGACGAGTGCAACCGTCTATACGGTAATAAGCCGGGCGACGACACTACGGCGTGCGTAATGAAAGTTCGAAAGAGAGAGCCGATGAACATTTTGTTCGGACCGCCCTCAAAACGCGACGACGCCGACCGAATGATGTCTCTCTTCTTTTCAAAAGAGGGAAAACACATTATTTGCGGAGGCACGACGTCGTCTATCGCCGCAAAATATCTCGGAAAGGAGGTTAAGCCGTCCTTAAAATTCGTCCGAAGCGACGTTCCGCCGATCGCCGAAATCGAGGGCGTCGACCTCGTCACGGAAGGAGTTATCACGGTCAACAAAGTCGTAGAATACGCAAAAGACGCCATCAAAGACAACTCTCTCTATGAAACTTGGAGTTTCGGGCAAGACGGAGCCTCGCTAATATGCAGACTACTCTTCGAAGAAGCCACCGATATAAACTTTTTCGTCGGCAGAGCCATAAATCCGGCGCACCAAAACCCCGATTTGCCGATAAACTTCAACATTAAGATGAACCTCGTCGAAGAGTTGTCGAAATGCTTGAAACAAATGGGAAAAAGAATAAAAGTAGTCTATTTCTAAATTATTCTCGACGCGCCGCGTCAAAACCTCAAATAATTAAACCGTCTCAAAAAAGACGAATCTCCCAAACGCTTCGACGCGTTCTAGTTCGCCTTTCGAGACGGTTTTTTACGCCCGTTATACATTTTCTCGCGACGGGTTTGTCTTCGCGAATTTCCCATTCTCTCGGCGAATCCCAAATCGAAAGCGTAAAAAAAAGCGGTATGAAACCATACCGCTTTAAAAATTTTTCTTTATTTCTTCGCAATCAACGCGTCGTTGAGCGTCGTATAGACCATTCCGTCGGAAATCATAAACAACGGATTGTTCTCGTAAATAAGCGAAGCGATCGGCGCCGCTATAAAACTCTCGTTCAAGCCGTCCAATATCGGGGTCGTGAAGTTGGATATAGTCCTCGCGAGGAATCCGTCTCCGTCAACTATCGCAAGATCGGCGACTTCCTCTTTCAATTCGTACGAAACGGTATTGTCCGCTTCGACTCTGTCGTAGTTAAAGACGTATACTCCGCCGAAAATCGCAAGGACGACGACCGCGTACAAACCGACGTTTAAGACTATTCCGAGAAGATTGTCTAAAAATCTGAAAATCGCGGCGTTCTTACGAAGCGCTTTTATTGGATAGAAGATAAGCGAGATAAGTCCGCATATAACTTTCGTTCCGAGGAGATATCCGACGATAAAGAACAATACCGCAAAGGGCAAGAACGCGATGATTCCGGTAATCAATCTGTAAACGTCCTCGGTGATTATGCCGAGAGACATTCTGATTTCGCCGAAAAATCCCGCGACGCCGTCCGCCATATTGTCAAGCCAAGCGAAATGCGTCATAAGAAGATACGCTCCCGCGACGGCCGCGGCTCCGGCGGCTATGCCTATTATCGTTCTCAAAATCCCGAATACGAAATGCCCGGATAAACCGCGCTTTATACTCGTAACCAAGACGAGAAGGAAAAGACCTATTAAAAGCCCGTCCACTACAAAGTACATAATACTATCCCCATATTATTTCTTACAATATATTATAATACGCAAATTCGTCTTTGTCAATTATTTTTTTAAAGAATAACCGTCTTTCAAGCTCACTATTTCGGACAATACCAATTTATCGCCCTCGACAAGTTTTTTATAGTATCCTTTTCTCATAAGTTGGAAAGAAGACCCGTCTTTTACTTCGGCAAGATACGGTTCGGCTTTTCCGTTAAAGACGCTAACGCTGTCGTAATTCATTCTCTCGGAAAAATCTTGACCCGAATACTCGGCGTCTTTCAAGAGATAATCATATTTTTTAATCTCGCAATCGACCGCGGTATCGGCGTTTACCCAATGAATGACGCCCTTGACCTTTAAGCCGCTCGTATCGCTTCCGCTTCTCGATTCGGGAACGTAAGAGCAAATAAGTTCCTCGACGCTTCCGTCTTCTCTCAATTTTACGTCGTCGCAACGGATAATATACGCGTTTTTAAGTCTGACGTAGCCGTCCTTTTTCAATCTGAAATACTTGGGTGGCGGAGCGAGCGAGAAATCCTCGGAGTCGATATAAATATGCTTGGAAAAAGCAATCTTTCTCGTTCCGGCGTTCTCGTCGTTGGGATTTATGTCGAAATCCTCTTCTTCGGGGCTATCGGGGAAATTGGAAATCGTAACCTTTATAGGCTCGAAAACCGCCATCGCTCTTTGAGCGTTCGTATTGAGATAATCTCTGATGAAATGCTCGAAATACGCCACTTCGATTTCGGAATTCGCCTTGCAAACGCCTATCGCCTCGCAGAAATTCTTCAAAGCCTCCGGCGGCACGCCCCTCGCTCTAAGCCCGGTAAGCGTCGGCATTCTCGGGTCGTCCCAGCCTTTAACCGCTCCGTCCTCGACGAGTTTTTTCAAATAGCGTTTGCTCATAACGGTGTTGGTAATATTGAGTCTCGCAAACTCTATTTGTCTCGGCTTATTTTCCATTTGAGTGTTTTCGATGACCCAGTTATAAAGAGGTCTGTGATCCTCGAACTCGAGGGTGCACAAAGAATAAGTCACTCCTTGAGACGCGTCGCAAATGGGGTGAGCGAAATCGTACATAGGATAAATTATCCATTTGTTTCCGGTTCTGTGATGAGTCGCTCTCAAAACGCGGTAAATAACCGGGTCTCTCAAGTTGATATTGGGCGAAGCCATATCTATTTTCGCCCTAAGAACCTTAGAACCGTCGGCAAATTCGCCGTTTTTCATTCCATCGAACAAAGCGAGGTTTTCCTCGACGCTTCTGTTTCTATACGGGCTTTCTTTTCCCGGTTCGGTCAACGATCCTCTCGTCGCGCTTATCTCTTCGGCGCTCAAATCGCACACGAACGCCTTTCCGTCCTTAATAAGTTTGACCGCCTTTTCGTATATTACGTCGAAAAAGTCGGACGCATAACGAATCTCGTTCCATTTAAATCCGAGCCATTCGATATCGGCTTTGATAGCCTCGACGTATTCGGTCTTTTCTTTGGACGGATTGGTATCGTCGAAAAAGAGGTTGCATCGTCCGCCGTATTTTTCCGCGGTTCCGAAATTTAGACAGAGAGACTTTGCGTGCCCGATATGGAGATATCCGTTCGGCTCGGGCGGAAATCTCGTGCGCACTTCGCTCGTTTTTCCGATTGCAAGTTCTTCGTTTATTATTTCTTCGATAAAGTTATTCGCTTCCATTTCTTCTCCGTTTTAACCTTTGAGTATTTTGTGTTTTACCGCTTAATTTTAACACATAATTCGTTATTTTACAATTATTATAAGCCGCCCTAAAGGCTTTTTTTTATTTTGTTTTCATTCGCTTGACTTTAAACGCCTAAAATAATACAATAAAAAAAACGTTTTTAAAACGAAAATTTAGTTTTCGCCGAATTTTTCGAGCGAAATCGAGAGGTGTTTATGGAAGAAAAAAGAGCCGTCACAATGGAAAAAATCGTCAACCTCTGCAAGGCGAGAGGAATTATCTTCCCCGGCAGCGATATTTACGGAGGAATGGGTAACACTTGGGATTACGGTCCCGTCGGCGTGGAAATTAAAAACAATATCAAACGCGCTTGGTGGAAAAAATTCGTTCAAGAAAGCGAAAATTCTTTCGGAGTAGACGCCGCCATCTTGATGAACAGTCGAGTTTGGGACGCGTCCGGTCACACGGCGAGTTTCTCCGACCCCAAAATGGACTGCAAGGAGTGCAAAACCCGTCAACGCGCCGACAACCTCATCGAAAACTATTCGAAAAACGCGATCGACGTAGACGCCATGACCCAAGAGGAAATGCAAGCCTATATCGACGAACATCAAATTAAATGCCCCAACTGCGGAAAATTCAATTGGACGCCCATCAGAAACTTCAACTTAATGTTCGAAACTTCGCGCGGGGTTACCGAAGAATCTCAAAATAAAATCTATCTTCGCCCCGAAACGGCTCAAGGCGAATTCGTAAACTTCCTCAACGTTCAACGCTCGACGAGAGCCAAAGTTCCGTTCGGAATCGCTCAAATCGGCAAGGCGTTCAGAAACGAGATTACGCCCGGAAACTTCATCTTCAGAACGATCGAATTCGAACAAATGGAACATCAATGGTTCTGTAAAGAGGGTACCGACGTAGAATACTACGAAAAATTTAAGAAAGCCGCTTTCGACTTCCTCGTTTCGCTCGACTTCAACCCCGACCATCTCAGATTCAAGGATCACGAAAAACTCGCGCATTACGCTAAGTGCGCTTGCGATATTCAATATCTCTTCCCCATCGGCTGGTCGGAACTCAACGGAATCCACAACAGAACCAATTACGACCTCTCCCGTCACCAAGAGTTCTCGGGAAAGAGTATGCTTTATATCGACCCCGTCACAAACGAAAGATATATCCCTTACGTCGTCGAATACTCTATCGGAGCGGACAGACTTATGCTCGCCGTTTTATCCGAAGCCTACGACGAAGAACTCCTCGAGAACGGAGAGACGAGAACGGTTATGCGTTTCCACCCCGCTCTCGCCGCGTACAAAGTCGCCGTTCTTCCCCTCCAAAAGAAAGAACTCGGCGAAAAAGCAAAAGCGCTTTATAAGGAACTTTCCTCGAGATTTATGTGCTCGTACGACGACGCCGGTTCTATCGGCAAGCGCTATCGTCGTCAGGACGAAATCGGAACGCCTTTCTGCGTAACCGTCGACTTCGACACCTTAAACGACGACACGGTTACCGTCAGATACAGAGACTCTATGGAGCAAATTCGTCTTCCGATAAAAGACCTCGCCGCGTTCGTCGAAGAGAAAATCAGATTCTAAAAACGGCTCTATAAGTCGATAAACGCAAAAAACTCGCGAAACAGAAAACTATTTCGCGAGTTTTTTCGTCTTGTTTTAGACTGCTTTTATCGCGCGTCGGCGGACAACATATCCTTAACTTTCATAAGTCTCGTCGTCGCGGCTCTTTCGTTTTCGTCGAGTTTGCTCTTAATATAACTTATGGTCTCGTCGATTTGAGGTATCATAATATATTCGAGAGCGTTGACTCGACGTTTGTTTCTTTCGATTTCCGCCGCCATCAAAGCGACGGTTTTTTCAACCTCGGCAAGTCGCAAGAGTTTTCCTATAAGCCCTCCTATTTTCGCGACCGAATAATCCGCTTCGCTCGTCAACTCGGCAAAAGCGTAAGGATACGACGAACTACTCGTTTCTTTTTCGGTCGCGGTTATCTTCGGAACGACCACGTTCATCGCCTCGCCGATTGAAAAATCGGCGGACACGGAAGAGGCTGGCATGGAAAAAGCTTTGTCTATCTCCTCGCTCGTCGAAAAAGCGCAAGCGGTCGAAAACTGACCGAGACAATCGGCAAGTTCTTTCTCGAGTTCGGCTCGAAGAGCCTTATTCTCTTTCGCGAGCGCCGTAAAACGGCGAATCATCTCGTCGGACTTATCCTTTAAAAGTTTATGCCCTCGAGTCGCCGTCGCGAGTCGCCCCTTTAATTTTTTCAACTCCATTCTCGTGGGGTTGACGTTAAGCCTTGTCATTCTTCGATTACCTATTCAAATATTTCTCGATATACTTCTCTTTTATACGTTTCAATTCGCCCTTCGGCAAAATTTTGAGAAGTCTCCATCCGAGATTGAGAGTCTCTTCGATCGATCTGTTGGTTTCAAATCCTTGCGAGACGTATTGTTTTTCAAACTCCTCGGCAAAGCGAGCGTAAAGCTTGTCGGTCGCCGTCAAAGCGCCGTCGCCCAAAATCGCGGAGAGTTCTTTACACTCTTTTCCCTTGGCGTAAGCCGAGAAAAGTTGGTTCATCGTGTCCGAATGATCCTCGCGAGTTTTCCCCTCTCCGACGCCCTTATCTTTAAGTCTTGACAATGACGGAAGTACGTCTATAGGCGGATTAACGCCCTTTTTAAACAATTCTCTCGACAAGATAATCTGTCCCTCGGTGATATACCCGGTAAGGTCGGGGATGGGGTGGGTTTTATCGTCTTCGGGCATGGTCAAAATGGGAATTTGGGTTATCGAACCCTCTTTTCCTCTGATTCTTCCCGCTCTTTCGTACATCGTCGCGAGATCGGTGTAGAGATATCCCGGATATCCTCTTCTGCCCGGAACTTCCTTTTTCGCCGCGGAGACCTCTCTGAGAGCCTCGGCGTAATTGGTTATGTCGGTCATTATGACGAGAACGTGCATTCCCTTGTCGAACGCGAGATACTCGGCGCAAGTCAACGCCATTTTAGGCGTAGCGAGACGCTCTATCGCGGGGTCGTTTGCGAGGTTTGTAAAGAGTACCGTTCTCTCGATTGCTCCCGTCTTTTTAAAGTCGTTGACAAAATATTCCGCCTCTTCGTAAGTGATACCTATCGCGGCGAAGACGACGGCGAATTTATCGTCGGCGTTCAAAACTCTGGCTTGTCTGGCGATTTGCGCGGCAAGTTCGGCGTGCGGAAGTCCGCTCATCGAAAAAACGGGCAACTTTTGACCTCTGACGAGGGTGTTGAGTCCGTCGATTGCCGAAATTCCCGTTTGAATAAACTCGTTGGGATAATCTCTCGCCGCCGGATTTATCGGCTCGCCGTTGACGTCCGCGCGTTTTTCGGGGATTATAGGCGCTCCGCCGTCTCTGGGATTGCCCATTCCGTCGAAAACTCTTCCAAGCATATCTTCGGAAAGATTCAAACTCAAACTTCTACCCAAAAAGCGCGCTTTCGCCGTGGATATTTTAAGTCCTTGGGTATTTTCAAACAATTGAGCGACCGCTTTGTCGTCCTTAACCTCGAGGACTTTACCCCTTCTGATTTCTCCGTTTTCTTGAACGATTTCAACGAGTTCGTCGTATTTAACCCCCTCGACGCCCTCGACAAGCATAAGAGGTCCGACGACTTCTTTTATTGTTTTATATTCCTTATACATCGATTTCTCCTTCCGCCGCAAGCGCTTTCAACTCTCTTTCGAGTTGCGCGTCGATTTCGTCGAATTGAGCGATCGAACTCTCGTCGACGTATTTCGCTCTGCTTATTTTTTCCTTGGCTTCGCAAGCCGTAACGTCGTCGATATCGGCGTAGGCGGCGACCGCCTCGTTTCCGAGATCGTAAAATCTCTTTATGAGTTTTAACATTCTGTATTGCTTGTCGAGCGAGGTATAAGTATCCGTTTCGTGGAAGGCGTTTTGATGGAGATAATCCTCGCGAATCATTTTCGCGGTCTCCAACGTCATTCTATCCTTATACGAAAGGGTATCCATACCGACGAGACGAACTATCTCTTCGAGACTCGCCTCCTCTTGCAAGACGTTCATAACAAATGCTCTGAGGACCATAAAGTCTTCTCCGACGTTGTTTTCGTACCATTCGCCCATTCTGTCGGCATAAAGAGAATAACTTACGAGCCAGTCGATTGCCGGAAAGTGTCTCTTATAAGCAAGTTGCGAAGACAATCCCCAGAACACTTTGACTATGCGGAGCGTCGCTTGCGAGACGGGTTCGGAAAGATCGCCGCCGGGAGGAGATACCGCCCCTATCGCCGTTACCGATCCCGTAACGTCTTCTTTTCCGAGAACCTTTACGATTCCGGCTCTCTCGTAAAACTCCGCCAAACGCGACGAAAGGTACGCGGGATATCCCTCGTCTCCGGGCATTTCTTCCAATCTACCGCTCATCTCTCTGAGCGCTTCCGCCCAACGAGAAGTCGAGTCCGCCATAATCGCGACGTTATATCCCATATCTCTGAAATATTCGGCTATGGTTATTCCCGTATATATACTCGCTTCTCTCGCGGCTACGGGCATATCCGAGGTGTTGGCTATGAGGACCGTTCTCTTCATCAACGGCTCGCCCGATTTGGGGTCTTTGAGTTCGGGGAACTCGTTCAAAACGTCGGTCATTTCGTTTCCGCGCTCGCCGCAACCGACGTACACGATAATCTCGGCGTCCGCCCATTTTGCGAGTTGGTGCTGCACGACCGTCTTTCCGCTTCCGAACGGTCCCGGAACGGCGGCGACTCCCCCTTTCGCTATCGGGAAAAGGGTATCGATTACTCTTTGCCCCGTTACCATCGGCATATCGGGAATTTGTTTTTGTTTGTACGGACGAGCCTTTCTGACCGGCCAGCGCGTCAACATACAAACGTTTTCTCCCCCGACTACCGCTACGGCCTCGGATATGTTAAACTCGCCCTCTTTGATATCGGTTATTCTACCGCATATTCCGTAAGGAACGAGTATCTTATGTCTGACTATCTTGGTTTCGTCGACGTATCCCAAAACGTCTCCGCTCTCGACGTCGTCTCCGACCTTTTTTGTCGGAACAAACCTCCACTTCTTTTCTCTGTCGAGATTGTTGACCTTTACGCCTCTCGAAATTCTGTCGCCGTAACGCCCTACCAACGTCTTTAACGGTCTTTGGATTCCGTCGAAAATGCCTTCGATCAATCCCGGAGCGAGTTCGACCGAAAGAGGGAACCCTGTCGTCTCGACCTTATCTCCTACGCCGAGACCCGACGTCTCTTCGTAAACTTGAATCGACGCTCTGTCTCCGCGAAGTTCGATAACCTCGCCTATAAGTTCTTTATCGCCGACTTTTACGACGTCGTACATCTTTGCGTCCGCCATTCCTTCCGCCACGATAAGCGGTCCGGACACCTTAACAATTCTACCTTCTTGCATCTATCTTTCCTCTCTGCCAAACAGGACGTCCGCCCCGAGAGCGCGCTCCGCTTGACTTCTCAATTTTTCGGCGGCGTATTCGCTTTTTCCGTCCGCGGACGGAATGGGAACGATTATCGGATAGGGATTTTCAAGCGATCTTTCTATCAAATCGTCCGCCGCCCTCGCGAGATCGTCGGTCACGAAAATAACCTTGCGAGTCGCCGCGAGTTTTTTAAGTAATTCGCGAGCCTTTTTCTCGTCGTCGGCAAAATACGCGTCGACGCCGGCGGCTTTAAAAGCGAGAACGCTCTCGCCGTTTCCGATTATCGCGATCTGCTTATCCGTCATATCCGACCCTCAGCCTCCTCTTTATTTCTTCCGTCGGCATATTTGCCTTTTTCCCCGAAAGAACGATTCCGACGTTTCTAATCTCCGCTTTTCTATATAAATAGTAAAGCAAAAACGGCGTCGCTCCCTCGGTTTTGTATTTTTTCTTTTTCGCCTCTAAAAGAGGATAACTCTCGGCGAGAGCCTCGAAGGCGACCAACGGTTTGTTAGCCGATTTCTCTTCTATCGCGACTTTCGCCATTTCGAAAAACGGAGTAAAAGCGAATTTGGACAATCCGACCTCCCCGTCTGCTCCGACGAGCGAAAAAACGACCTCTTCGGAGATATTTCCGCCTTGCAAAAACAAGGCTTTTGCCTCGTCTTTTCGCTTTGCTCTCAAAGCCGAAGATATATTTTTGCAATCTATTTCGTTTTTCAAATAGTCTCGCAAATTCTTAGTCTTTACGACCGAAAGAAGTTCGGCGTAATAAGCCGAGAGAAATATCGTAGATATAGAGACGCCGCTCGCGACGCCCTTTTGAAAGGCTCTTTCGGCTTCTTCGTAAGCCGCGAGAAGTTTTTTGGGAACGACTTTGTCGGCTATTTGAATCTTTTCGGGCAAGTTCTCAATCAAGCCCTTTCGTTTAAGAATCGGCGAATATCCTTTTATATATTTGGCTCTAAGGCTCGCTTCGGCGATAAAATAATCGTTTTTTCTCAAACAAAAGACCGAGTATTCGTCGGACGGGGAATATTCTCGAACAAAGTCGTCGAGTTTGAACAACTCCGCGTCGATTAAAGTCGACAAATCCCCCTCCGCTCCGCCGCCGAATCCTTGTTCGACGACCGAACGATAAGCGTCTTTATACGTCGGCTCTTCAATCAGTCTGTTTAAAACCGAATTTGTCGTTAAATCCTTTTCGAGCGACTTTATCACGCCGTTCGAAAAGGTCATATCTCTTATCGCCATATCAATCAAATAGTTTTGCCGAAACCTCGGCTTCGGTGTTTTCTCTGAGAGTCTTCGCTATCGCGGCGAAAGAAAAATCTCTATCGAAAGTTTTTCCGGAAATAAGAATTCCTCCGCCCTTAAACTCTCCTCTCTCGACGCTAGTCGACAAGCCTTTCGCTTTAAGCGCTTTTATCAAATCGTCGGCGCTAAACGAAGCGTCGGCGGCGACGAATACCTTATCGTCTTTTTCGCCGTACTTTTCGACGAGAACGGCAAAAAACGCTACGAGTTCATCGCTTGGCAAAGCCGAAAGTTTCGCCGTCGCTCGAGCGTAAGTCGCGTCGATCAACTCGACTCTAGCCGCGAGAGACGCCATTCTTTGTTCCATACGTTCCGCAGCCGCGTTTTTGCTTTCGATATCGGCAATTTCCGCGTCCGCCAAAGCCATTTGGTCTATCTCGTAAGTTTTGATTTCGAACTCGGTCTCTTTAGCCTTATTCGAAGCGTAATCTTCCGCCGAGGCGACGATTTTTTCCGCGTACTCTCGAGCCTCGGAAATTATAGCCTCGCGCAAGGTTTTCTTTTCTTCCATAATTTTACTACTCGTTTTTTCGTCTATTTTACGCTACGGGAATCATTATTCCGAGAACGAGCGACAATATCGCGTAGAACTCGATCATCGCCGGGAACAATACGTATTTCCCGGATCCCGCGGAGTTCTTTCCGATCGCGTAAATACAAGAAGCGGCGGTTACGCCTTGCAAAATCGCCGAAACCATACCGGTAACGCCGAGTCCGAGCATTGCTCCGAAAGTGAGCCAACCGCCGGAAATCGAACCGATTTTCATAACCGCGAGAACGAATCCGTAAATACCTTGAGTCGCGGGAAGAAGAGCGAGAACGATAACCTTAGAGAATTTCTTGCTGTCCTCCGACAAAACGCCGGCGGCGGCGGAGCCCGTCTTGTAAAGACCGATTGCCGAACCGCTTCCGCAGAGAATCATACAGAGCGAAAGCCCCAAAACGCCAATTATTTTTTCCATAGTTTAATTTCCTCCGAAATTTGTTTTTTTATTATTAAACGACTTATAGCCGCTTTTTTAAAACGTTGCGCGTCGACGAGTTCCTCTAAACTTAGACTTGAGAACGTTCGACGTAAAGATGCTCTCCGCTCGAACCGAGCGGCGTAAACAATTCGCCTTCTCCCTCGTAAAACCTTCCGAAGAACTCGACGTATTGCAATCTCGAATCGTGAATATACGCGCCGAGCAAACTCATCGCGATATTAAACAGATTGCCGACGATAATCACTATAACGCCGAAGAACACCCCTATCGGCCCTATGGGGAAAAGCAATTCGATCGCGAGATTGTTTGTAAAGATAGACGCGATTTGAGCGCCGGACAACATAAGTCCGTATAAACGGGCGTAACTCAATATGTCGGACGCGTAATTTATCAATCCGTATACGGACGCGAAGGGTTTGACGATTTTTCCGAAACCTTTTTCGGTTATCCCGGCGGTCAATACGCCTAAGACGATAAACCCTATCGCGATATATCCGCCGTATTTAGTCAAAGCGGCTCTGTCGGTCGCAAGTCCAAACGCCGCGACGACGAACGCGACCAATCCTATCGCCCAAGTCAACCCCGAAAATATGCCGTCCGCATACTGTTTTCTCGAAAAACACTGAACGGCTTTCATTACTAAACTCGCGGCTATTTGAATAATACCGAGAGCCAAGCACCACAAGAGAATTTTCGGAACGGAAATACCCACTATGCTCGCG
>CAZVPW010000008.1:0-23534 GCA_964629115.1 uncultured Acidiphilium sp. | reverse complement strand
GGATACGAAGAATATCTCGACGCTTTCGGCAAAGATATCAAAACCGTTCACTTGTCCGACGTCGACCAAAACGGAAAAATTAAACTGCCCGGCAAAGGCTCGTTTGATTTTGAAACCTTGTTTAAGCGTCTTCGCGACGTCGGCTTCGACGGGAATATGCTTATAGAGGTATATAAGGACGATTTCAACGGAGTGGAAGAGATTAAGCAAAGTCTCGACTATCTCCGCGAAATAGAATATAAAATATTTTAATAAGGAGCGAAAAACAATGGCTAAGAGATACCAAAACAGAGAGTGGAAAAAATCAATGGCGCTTCGTCTCGATTATAACAATATGACGAGCGAATTCGTCGGCGAAAAAGAGGGTTTTACAAAGAAAGATTTAAACGCGATGAAACCCGCCGCCGAAAAAGCCGCGGAGAACCTTTTCGCGAGAAGAGGCGAGGGCTGGCTCGGTTGGATGGATTTGCCTTTCTGTCAAAAGGACGTCGTCGCGGATATAAACAAGACGGCGAAAGAAATCAGAAGGACGGCGAAGAACTTTGTCGTTCTCGGAATCGGCGGAAGCGCGCTCGGTCCCATAGCGGTCTTTCAAGCTCTTTGTCATTTGCATTATAACGACCTTCCTCAAAAGACGAGAAAGGGTCCCAAGTTTTACGTCGAAGACAACGTCGATCCCGAGAGAATGAAAGCCTTGTTGGACGTTATCGACGTCGAAAAGACGGTCTTTAACGTCATCACCAAGAGCGGTTCGACTTCCGAGACCATGACGCAATATCTCATCATCTATGATATTCTTAAAGCAAAACTCGGAGACAAGGCAAAAGAACATATCGTCGCTACGACTTCCGAGCGCTCGGGAAACCTCATTAAATTGGCGAAAAAAGAGGGATTCAAGACCTTCTATATCCCCGACGGGGTCGGCGGAAGATTTTCCGAACTTTGCCCGGTAGGTCTCTTGCCGGCGGCGGTTCTCGGAATAGATATCGCCGAAATGTTGGCCGGAGCCGTTTATCAAGACAAGGCGTCTTCCAACAAGAATATGTTTAAAAACGCCGCGCTTATGAACGCCGTTTTGCAAGTTATGGCGATGAAGAGAGGCAAAAACGTGTCGGTTATGATGCCTTATGCCGACGGGCTTAAATACTTTGCCGATTGGTATTGTCAGATTTGGGCGGAATCGCTCGGAAAAGAGGTCGATAAAGACGGAAATATCGTCAGAGAAGGGCAAACTCCCGTTAAATCGCTCGGAGTTACCGATCAACACAGTCAAGTTCAACTTTACGCCGAGGGACCGAGAGATAAGGTTATTACATTCCTTGCGGTCGACAAATATCGCGACGAAGTGGTAATCCCCGACGGTTGTCCCGACATTCCCGACGTAAACTTCCTTTGCGGACACACGATGAACGAACTCATCTCTGCCGAGAGAAAAGCGACCGAATACGCACTCGCAGTTAAGGAAAAACTCAACCATACTATCTATTTGCCCGAAATCAACGCTTTCACGATCGGCGAGTTGTTGTATTATTTCGAAATGGAAACGGCTTTTGCCGGAGAACTTTTGAACGTCGACGCGTATAATCAACCGGGAGTCGAAAACGGCAAAAACGCGACCTACGCATTGCTCGGAAGAAAGGGATACGAAGCCAAGAAAAAAGAACTCGACGACGCTCCGAGCAAAAAAAGCGAATATACGATAGGTTGAAATGAGAGTCGCAAGAGATAAGAGCGTTAACGCGAAAAACGACGAGGCAAAATATTTGTTCCATCAAGGGACGAATTTTTGCTCGTACGAGTATCTCGGCGCTCGATTGGAAAAACGCGGAAAAGACAAAGGCGCGACGTTTAGAGTATGGGCTCCGTCGGCTACGGAAGTTTCGGTCGTCGGCGATTTTAACGGCTGGGATAAAACGGCGAACGTCATGGAGCGAAACGGAGACGTCTTCGAACTTTTTATCAAGGGCGTAAAGCAATACGACAACTATAAGTATTGCGTCAAGTCGAAAGATAAAGAAGTTTTAAAAGCCGACCCATACGCTTTTTACAGCGAAAAGCCGCCCAATTCGGCGTCTAAGATTTACGATTTGAACGGTTACGAGTGGGGTGACGCCGAGTTTGTCGAAAAAAGAAACTCGACCGACTCTCACAAATCTCCGATGAACGTTTACGAGGTCAATCTCCTCTCGTTTGCGAGAAAGGAAAACGGGGATTATTATTTCTATTCGGAATTGAAAAAAATTCTCGTTCCGTACGTTAAAAAACACGGTTATAACTTCGTCGAATTGATGCCGATAACCGAGTATCCCTTCGACGGTTCGTGGGGATATCAAGTCACGGGATATTTCGCGGTCACGTCAAGACTCGGAACTCCACGCGACTTTATGGCGCTCGTCGACGCGTTTCATAAAGAGGGAATCGGAGTTATAGTCGATTGGGTTCCGGCGCATTTCCCCAAAGACGAGTTTGGACTTTACGAGTTCGACGGAAAACCTCTGTACGAAAACAGCGGTTGGGATAGGATAGAGCACAAGGGTTGGGGAACTCGCAGATTCGATTACGGACGAACCGAAGTTCAATCCTTCCTCGTTTCGAGCGCGTTTATGTTGTTCGACAAATATCACGTCGACGGAATAAGAGTTGACGCGGTCGCGTCGATGCTTTACCTCGATTACGATAAAAAGCCGGGCGAATGGTTGCCGAATCAATACGGCGACAACAAAAACATCGAGGCGATAGAGTTTATTAAAAAGTTAAACTCTGCGGTACGCGAGCGCTTTCCTTACGCGATAATGATCGCCGAGGAATCGACGGCGTATCCGTACGTTACCCGTCCGGTCAAAGACGGCGGACTCGGTTTCGATTACAAGTGGAATATGGGTTGGATGAACGACGTCTTGTCGTACGTCGAAAAAGATCCCCTCTTCCGCAAGTACGACCATAACAAGTTGACCTTCTCGATGATGTACGCCTTTTCCGAACATTACGTTTTGCCCATTTCGCACGACGAGGTCGTTCACGGAAAAAAATCGCTTTTAGACAAGCAATTCGGCTCGTACGACGACAAGTTCTCGGGCGTCAAAGCCTTTATGGGTTATATGATGGGACATCCGGGAAAAAAACTAATGTTTATGGGCTCGGAGTTCGGTCAGTTTAAGGAGTGGAACTATAAAGAGGGGTTGGAGTTTTTCTTAAAAGATTATGAAAAACACGCCAAACTCGACTTGTTCTTTACCGAACTTAACAAGTTCTATCTCTCGACTCAAGCGCTTTACGGCGACGACGACGGTTGGAACGGATTCGAGTGGCTTTCCGCCGACGACGCCGATAAAAATTCCGTCGCGTTCGAGCGACGGAGCGACGGAAAACGTTTGGTCGTCGCGATAAACTTCAGCGGAGCGGACGAGCAATATCGTTTCGGAATCGAAAAGGGCGGGTATCGCGTGGTTTTCGATTCGGACAAGATAAAATACGGCGGCGAGGGAAAGAGCCGCAAGAGAATATATAGAACGGAAAAAATTGCGGCGAACGGCAAGGAACAGTCGATTTCGATCGATATGCCCAAACTTTCGTTTAAATATTTAGAACCGATAGAATAGGAGGAAAAGATGATAAAAAAGAAAGAATGCGTGGCAATGTTGCTCGCGGGCGGACAAGGCAGTCGTCTTTACGCTTTGACGAACAAAATCGCAAAACCGGCGGTGACCTACGGCGGAAAATACAGAATAATTGATTTTCCCTTGTCAAACTGCGTTAACTCGGGTATCGACACGGTAGGAGTGTTGACTCAGTATCAACCGCTTATTTTGAACGATTATATCGGAAACGGAGAACCGTGGGATCTCGACCGTTCTTACGGCGGAGTGCACATTCTATCGCCCTATCAAGCAAAACGCGGCTCCGAATGGTTTAAGGGAACGGCGAACGCCATTTATCAAAACATATCTTTCATAAAGAGATATAACCCCGAATACGTTCTCATTTTGTCTGGCGATCATATATACAAAATGGATTATGCGGATATGATCAAACGCCATAAGGAAAGCGGCACCGATTGTACGATCGCGGCGATAAAAGTTCCTATCGAAGAGGCGTCGAGATTCGGCATATTGAACGTCGACGACGACGGCGTTATATACGAATTCGAGGAAAAGCCCAAAAAACCCAAGAGCAATCTCGCGTCTATGGGTATTTACGTTTTCACCGCCGAAAAACTCTATAAATATCTCGAAGAGGACGAAGCCGATCCGAAGAGCTCGAACGACTTCGGAAAAAACGTTTTGCCGAATATGCTCAATTCGGGAGAAAAGATGGTATCTTACACGTTTAGCGGCTATTGGAAAGACGTCGGAACGATAAATTCGCTTTTCGAATCGAATATGGACCTTTTGGGTTCGGATCCGATATTCGATATATCCGACCCCTCTTGGAGAATAAGATCGCGAAACCCGATCGCTCCGCCTCAATATCTCGGAGAGAACGCGAGAACGGTCAATTCCATTATCGCTTCCGGATGCGATATCGAGGGAACGGTTGAGAACTGCGTGCTTTCGCACGACGTAAAAATCGCCAAGGGCGCGGTGGTTAGGAATTCGGTCATTTACGCTAACGCCGAGATAGGAGAGAACGCCGCGGTCGATAGAGCCATAATCGACGAGAACGCTCGAATCGGAAAGGGCGCAAAGGTCGGCGAGGACGGCAAGACGGAAATAACCGTACTCGGAAGAGACGTCGTAGTTTCGGACGGAGCGGTCGTCAAAGCCGGCGAGATAATCGACGAGAACGTATAAGGGGGTTTTAATATGAGCGCATTAGGTCTTATTTTTTCTAACATTCACGACAACAACGTTCCCGAACTTACGGCAAAGCGTACGGTCGCTTCGATTCCCTTCTGCGGAAGATACAGATTGATCGATTTCGCCTTGTCGAATATGGTTAATTCGGACATAACCAAAGTAGGAATAATAACCAAGAACAATTTCCAATCGCTTATGGATCATATCGGAAGCGGTAAGGATTGGGATCTCGCCAGGCATTACGGCGGTCTTTATATTCTTCCGCCTTTCGGCGTTACCGAAAGCAACAAACTCTATTCGACTCGTCTCGAGGCGTTGAAGAGCGTCGTGGGATTTTTGACCAAATCTCGCGAGGATTACGTCGTTATGAGCGACTCGGATATGATATGTTCGGTAGATTTTAAACCGATAATAGCCGAACACGTCGCTAAAGACGCGGAAATAACTCTCGTATACGTCAAAAAGAACGGCGCAGACGCCGAGGGAAAGGAAAACGTATTTTTACATACCGACGACAAGGGAAGAGTAACCGAATTTTCATACGGAAAATCGGGCGGCTCGGATAACTTCTACACGAATATGCTCGTGATTTCGAGAACGCTTTTGTTAAGCCTCGTCAACGAGGCGGTTGCTCGCGGTTACGATTCGTTTATGAAAGACGTCGTCGCTCGTCAACTCGCATACGGAAGAGTTTACGGATACGAGCGCAAAGGTTATTACGAAGAGATAACCTCTCTTCAAAAGTATTACGAGGAAAACATGAAGTTCCTCGATAAGCAAACGAGAGAAGAGGTTTTTAGACAAACCAACGTTTACACGAAAGTTAAAGATTCCGTTCCCACGAGATACGGCAGTTCGTCAATCGCGAGCAATTCGCTCATAGCCGACGGCTGCAAAATCGAGGGAGAGGTCTATAACAGCATAATCTTCAGAGGAGTAACGGTCGGAAGAGGCTCGGTCGTCAAAAATTGCGTTTTGATGCAAAACACGATAGTCGGCGAGAATGTCTCTTTAAACTGTATAATAACCGATAAAAACGCGATTATCAAGGATAAGAGAGTCTTGTCCGGAAGCGAGAATCATCCGTTCTATATCTCTAAGGGAACGGTAGTTTAATAAGGAGATAATATGGCTCGAACAAAAACGGTTGACAATTTAATCGAGAAAAAGGCAAAGGATACTTCGTCCGCGGTCGAGGCGGCGGGCAAAGAAGTTAAAGTTTCTACAAAAAAGGAAACCAAGACCGTCGGAGGGGCGAAAAGTCCTTCCGCGGCTAAGGCGACGGACAAAAAAACGACGGTAAAAAAGACCGCCGAGAAGAAAACCGCTAAAAAGCCGACCAAAGAGATCGCGAAAAAAACCGCGGCGGCGGAAATTATATATCCCGAGGCGTCGCTCGAATCGGTCGAGATCTCGGCGCGTCCGCTCCAATCGGTTCTTTTCGTCGCGAGCGAATGCAACCCGTTTTTGGGTAGCGGAGGGCTTGCCGACGTTATAGCCTCTTTGCCGAAAGCACTTGCGAGTAACGGAAAATACGACGTCAGAGTCGTTATGCCGCTCTATGGCGACATTTCCGAAAAATATAGGAACGATATGAGCTTTTTGACAAATTTCAACGTTCCGCTCGCTTGGAGAAACCAGTATTGCGGCGTTTTTTCCTTAAAGAAAGACGGCGTGACCTTTTACTTTTTAGACAACGAATATTACTTTAAGAGAAGCGGCTTATACGGCTATTACGACGACGGCGAGAGATTTGCTTTCTTTTCCAAAGCCGTTCTCGAGACGATGGCAAACTTGGACTATTATCCCGAGATACTTCACGCTCACGATTGGCAGACGGCTCTTTCGATTATCTATTTGAAGACCCTTTACGCCAACAGATACGGGTTTGACCACATAAAGACGATTTTCACGATTCATAACATAGAGTATCAAGGAAAATTCGGCTACGAATGTCTCGGAGATTTGTTCGGGCTTCCCGATTACGTTAAAGACGTTTTGGATTACGACGGTTGTCTCAATTTGATGAAAGCCGCGATACAGTTGTCCGAAAGATTTTCAACGGTTAGCGGAATGTACGCCAACGAGATTAAAAATCCTTTCTTCTCGCACGGATTGCATTACGTCGTCAGTCAAAACGAGTTTAAGCTTTGCGGAATTCTCAACGGAATCGACCAAACGGTATACGATCCTAAAACCGACGAGAAGATATTTAAAAAGTTCGACGCGGACGATATTTCGGGCAAAGCCGTATGCAAGAGAGAATTGCAAAAAATGCTCGGACTTCCGGAGAGAACCGAAGTTCCGTTGATCGCGATTATTTCGAGACTTGTCCCCGCGAAGGGATTCGACCTCGTCAAACGTATATTCGACGAACTTCTTGCCGAAGATATACAAGTCGTCGTTTTGGGAACGGGCGAAGCCGAATACGAGAATTATTTCAAGCAAACCGCCGACGCTTATTATTGCAAGTGCAAGACGCTTATAGCGTATAACAAGGATTTGGCGAGCAAGATATATTCCGCCGCCGACATATTCCTTATGCCGTCCAAACAAGAACCGTGCGGCCTTTCGCAAATGATCGCGTGTCGTTACGGCGCCGTTCCGATCGTCAGAGAAACGGGCGGTTTGTTCGACAGCATAATTCCGCACAACGCCGGAGACAGAACGGGCGGAAACGGATTTACTTTTAAAAATTACAACGCCCACGAAATGCTTTACGTCATAAAGGACGCAATCTTTACGTTCGGAGCAAAAGAAGAATGGAACGCCGTCGTAAAACGCGCGATGACGACCGATTTCAGTTGGAACAAGTCGGCTTTGGAATACGAGAAATTGTACGCCGCCGTTCTATAAAGAATTAAACGCAAACACGGGAGATACTAAAAATGGGAGCAACAACAATAACTCCGAAGGAAATGAAAGACGCGATCGGCGGAAAATTGTCGAGATATTTCGGCGTATCCGTAAAAGATGCGTCCGTCGAGCAAATTTACAAAGCGGTCGTAATGACGGTCAGAGATATCCTTCTCGAAAAGAGAAACGCCTATCACTATAAGACCAAGGCGGCTAAGGCGAAGAGGGTATACTATCTCTGTATGGAATTTTTGCTCGGAAGATCGCTTAAAAACAACGTATATAATCTCGGAATCGAGGAGCAACTTACCAAGGTTTTGAAAACCAAGGGGCTCTCTTTAGAAGATTTATACGAACTCGAACCCGACGCGGGACTCGGAAACGGCGGATTGGGTCGTTTGGCGGCGTGCTTTATGGACGCGCTCGCGACGGGTAATTATCCGGCGATGGGATATTCGATAAGATACGAATACGGTTTGTTTAAGCAAAAAATCGTCGACGGTTGGCAAACCGAATTGCCCGACGCGTGGCTTCCGGGCGGAGAAGTTTGGCTCACGCCTCGCTCGGATATGGCGATAAAAGTCAAATTTGACGGAAAAGTCATCGAAGAATGGACGGAATCGGGAATGAAGATAAAGCAAGTAGACTGCAAAGAAGTCGAAGCCATTCCTTACGATATGATGATTTCGGGAAAGGACTCCGAAGCCGTTTCCGTTCTCCGTCTTTGGGCGTCCAAGAGCGTTAGGAATTTCGATATGAACTCTTTTTCCGAGGGCGATTACGTCAGATGTATGCAAGAGGATAACGAAGCCGAATTGATTTCGAAGGTTCTTTATCCATCCGACAATCACTCCGAGGGAAAGTCTTTGAGACTTAAACAACAGTATTTCCTTGTTTCCGCGACCTTGCAAAACATTGTCAACGAGCATCGCAGAAGATACGGAGATCTTCATACCCTTCCCGATATGGCGGCAATCCATATCAACGACACTCACCCGGCGTTATGTATTCCCGAATTGATGAGAATCTTGATGGACGACAACGGGTTCGGTTGGGACGAGGCTTGGGATATCGTGACGAGAACGGTCGCTTACACCAACCATACGGTTATGAGCGAAGCGCTCGAGAAATGGAACGAGGACTTGATCGAAAGACGTTTGCCGCGTATCCACACGATAATCAAAGAGATAAATCAAAGATTTTGCGCTCAGATGTGGGATAAGTTCCCGGGAGATTGGGATAAGATTGAGAGAATGTCGATTTTGTCTCACGGTCAAGCGAGAATGGCAAATTTGTCGGTTGTCGCGTCGAAAGCCGTCAACGGCGTTTCCAAACTTCACAGCGATATAATAAAGAACAGCATATTCAAGGATTTTAACGACGCATATCCCGAGAAGTTTACCAACGTAACCAACGGAATAGCCCATAGAAGATGGCTCTGTCAATCCAATCCCGAATTGACGTCGCTCTTGAAAGAGTGTATAGGAGACAAATTTGTCTTCGACGCCGCGGAATTGAAAAAGTTCAAGGACTTTGAAAACGACGAAAGCGTTTTGAAGAGACTTGCCGAAATAAAGAGGGTTAAAAAGACTCAACTCGCTTCTCACGTCTATAAGAAAACGGGATTCGTCTTGTCTCCCGATTCTCTCTTCGATGTTCAAGCAAAGAGATTGCACGAATATAAGCGTCAACTTTTGAACGCGATGAATATTATTCGCGCATACGACGCGTTAAAGGAAAATCCCGATTTAAACGTTCTTCCAAAGACGTTTATTTTCGGAGCAAAGGCGGCTCCGGGATACTATATGGCGAAGAGAATAATCAAGTTGATTTGTTCTATCGCCGAGGATGTAAGGATAAATCCCGACAAGAGAATAAGAGAAAAACTCAACGTCGTATACCTCGAGGATTATAACGTTACGACCGCCGAGACGCTTATGCCGGCGACCGAGGTTTCCGAGCAAATTTCCACCGCCGGAAAAGAGGCGAGCGGAACGGGCAATATGAAGTTTATGATAAACGGCGCGTTGACCCTCGGAACGTTGGACGGAGCAAACGTGGAGATGAAAGAATCGGTCGGAGACGACAATATCTTTATTTTCGGAATGGACGCAAAACAAGTCGAAAATCTTTGGAAACACGGATACGACGCGAGCGCGTTCTACAATAACAACGCCGTATTGCAAAGCGTTATAGCGTCTTTAAAGAAGGGCTTTGCGGGAGAGAAATTCGACGATATAGCCAATTATCTTCTTTCCAATTCTCCGATTGCCGACCCCTATATGTGTATGGCGGATTTCAGCGATTACGTCGCCGCTCGCGAAAAGGTCGATAAGACTTACGCCGACTTTATGAAATGGAATAAGATGTCGCTTAACAATATCGCCGGAGCCGGCGTATTCTCGGCGGATAGAAGCATAAAGGAATACGCCGACAGAATTTGGAATTTAAAACAGATAAAATGATAGTTTATTACGATCCGCTGTCGGTTGAATATAAGAGCGTAACGGGCGCGATTTCGGACAAGGAGCGTTTGATTATCTCTATAAAGATCGACGGCGGAAAGGATTGCAAATTATTTGTAAGAGACGACGAGACCGGCGAGGAATCGACCTTTTCGTCGAGAAGAGACGGGGAATTTTTCAGGTTTGAATTGCCGACGCTAAAGAGCGGACTATACTTTTATTGTTTCGTTTGCGACGGCGTCAAGATAGGAAAGAGTTATTACGGGTTCGGCGAGATCGGAGCAGAGGTCGAAAGATTTCAGTTGCTCGTTTACAAGAGCGGATTTTCTCGCCCGACGAAATTGCACGGGAAAACGATATATCAAATTTTCCCAGATAGATTTGCTCGCGTCGAAGGTTACGGCTCGATAGAGGGGCGTAAATTTCGCTCCGATTGGGGCGGCGTTCCGAACTATAAGCCGGACGAAAACGGGAAGATAAAAAACGACGATTTCTTCGGCGGAAACTTCGAGGGGATAAGACGCAAGGTCGATTATTTAAAAGAACTCGGCGTCGATTACGTCTATTTAAATCCCGTATGCAAGGCTTATTCAAACCACCGTTACGACGCCGGAGACTATATGCTCTTCGACGACGTTTTAGGGAACGACGATGATTTTTCATCTCTCGTAAAAACGTTAAAAAACGCCGATATTTCCGTAATTTTTGACGGAGTTTTCAATCATACGGGAGACGATAGCGTTTACTTTAACAAGTATGGAAATTACCCGTCGGTCGGAGCCTATCAATCTGAGGATTCTCCGTATAGAAACTGGTATTGTTTCGAGGAATATCCGAACGAATATCGCTCGTGGTGGGGAATCGACGTCCTTCCGACGATTAATAAGGATTGCGAGGAGTTTGAGAATTTCATTCTCGGCGACGGCGGAGTTCTGGATAGATATTTTTCATTGGGCGTAGACGGGGTAAGGCTCGACGTCGCCGACGAACTTCCCGACGAGTTTATAAGAAAAATCCGTTCCAAAGCAAAGGAATACGGAGACGATAAAATTGTTATCGGAGAAGTGTGGGAAGACGCGACGAATAAGATCGCTTACGGGAAAAGACGCAAGTATTTCCAAGGGGGCGAACTCGACAGTCAAATGAACTATCCTTTAAAAGACGCTATCGTCGATTACGTTCTCAACGGAAACGCGAGCGCTTTATTTAAGGTAGTTAGGGAACAAATAGACCATTTTCCGCCCTTCGAGTTAAATTCTTTGATGAATATACTCGGAACTCACGACACTCCGAGGATTTTGACCGTTTTGGGGGAAAGAGGAAGATTGAAGCAAACGCGCGAGGAAATGGCGAACGAGGTTTTGACCGACGCCGAACTAAGCGCGGCGACCGCGGCTTTAAAATGCGCGTCTTTGCTGCAATATTCGTTATACGGCGTCCCGTGCCTATATTACGGAGACGAGCAGTTTGCTCAAGGAAACAAAGACCCGTTCAACAGACGATGCTTTTCGGAGAGCGAGAACAAAGAACTTTTCGCGTGGTATAGCGGACTTTCGAGATTGAGAAAATCCTTCGACTGTTTTCGCGACGGAAAGACCCAAATCGAGATATGTTCGGGCGGACTTTTCTGTTTCTCGAGAACGGGAGAAACCAGCAAGGTTTACGTTTGCTTAAATTGCGGAGATATTCCCGTCTCTTTGACTTTCGACGGAGAAGTTTATGAGGCGACGAGAGACGTAAAACTCTCAAAAATCCGTTTAGACGCCTATGATTTTGCAATTTTTTATAAGAGGAAAAACCAATGATCGACGGATTTGCGCCCATATTTGACGAGAACTCCGAAGTTTTGATTTTGGGAAGTTTTCCGTCGGTCGCGTCGAGAGACGAGGGGTTTTATTACGGCAACAAACGGAATAGATTTTGGAATCTTCTTCGCTCGTATTTCGGCGAGAATTTTAAGGACGACTCCGAAAGCAAAACTCGGTTTTTATTGTCTAAAAAAATCGCTCTTTGGGATATTGTGGACGCCTGCGAAATCGAGGGGTCGTCCGATTCTTCGATTCGAAATCCAAAAGTCGTCGACCTTTCGGTCGTGTTGAACGCGTCGAAAGTCAAACGGATTTTTTTCAACGGAGCGAAGAGTTACGAACTGTATAAGAAAAACTACGATTATCGTCTGAAGACGGTTCGTTTGCCGTCTACGAGCCCGGCGAACGCTAAGTTTAACGAGCAAGAATGGTTTGCTCGTTTTAAGGAGGCGGGGTTGTGACGGGAGTTTATCAAAGAGTCGTCGACGCTTTAAACTCGTCGGCGGACGCGAAGTTCAAAGAGTTTAACGATAAGATAGTCAAAACGGCAAAAAACACGATAGGCGTCAGAACCCTCGATATAAGGAAAATCGCGAAGTCGTTGACTTTAGACGAAGCGAGCGAATATTTAAAAACTTGTCGATTCGGCTATTTGGAAGATACGCTCGTTTTCGGTTTTCTCGTCGCGAAGACTTCTTTCGACGAGTTTTGGAAGTTAAAGGACGAGTATCTTTCGAAGGTCGACAGTTGGGCAGAGGTCGATAGTTTCGTCTCGGCGATAAAATTAAAAAAGAGAGACGCCGAGAAATTTTACGATCGCGTTTTGGAAAACGTCGAGGACTCGCAAGGCTTCTTTTTGAGATTTTATCTCGTGTGCTTGACGAGGTTTTTTCTCGACGACGAAAGACTCGACGAAATTTTTGAAATTTTGGAAAAGACGGACGGCAGAGGATATTATTGCGACATGGCGAGCGCTTGGCTGTTGTCGGTCGCTTTCGTGAAAAACCCCGAAAAGACCGAAGCTTTTCTAAAAGACGATAAATTGAGCGATTTCACGCGAAATAAGGCGATTTCTAAGATTAGAGATTCCTTTCGCGTAAGCGCCGAAAGCAAAAAACAAGTAAAATCGTACGCTCGAACGAAGAGCGAATAAAATTATACGCAAGGAAATAAAAATGGACGTTATAAAGCAAATAACCGACGAATTCAAATTGAGACCGGAACACGTTGAAAATATCGCGTCTCTTCTCGACGAGGGCAACACCATTCCGTTTATCGCGAGATACAGAAAGGAAATGACCGGTCATATCGACGATCAGGTTTTGAGAGAATTCGCCGATAGATTAAACTATTTGCGCAACATAGAAAAGAGAAAGGGCGAAGTCGCCAAGTCGATAGAAGAGCAAGGCAAGATGACCGAAGAAATCGCCGCCGCTCTCGAGGCCGCCGCGACGATAACCGAAGTCGAGGACATATATAGACCTTACAAGCAAAAACGCAAAACTCGCGCGACGGTAGCGATCGCCAAGGGGTTGGAGCCTCTCGCCGATATATTGCTAGGATACGCGACCGACGGAAACGTCGAGGACGTCGCCAAGCCGTTTGTCAACGAGGAACTCGGCGTTTCGTCCGCGAAAGAGGCGCTTGCCGGCGCTCGCGACGTCATAGCCGAAAGAGTGTCGGACGACGCCGAACTCAGAAAGAAACTTCGCAGAATTTATCTTAAAAACGGCGAGATATCCTCCAAGATACAAAAGGGAAAAGAGGAAGAGGCAAAGACGTACGAAATGTACGCCGATTACGCCGAGCCCGTTTCCGAGATAAAATCGCATAGAGTTCTCGCTCTCAACAGAGGCGAGGAAGAGGGCGCTCTCAAGGTTAAGGTTTCGATAGACGAGGATTTTGCCGAAAGGGTGTGCGAGATAGGATTCGTCAAAGAGGGCTCGATTTTCGCCGAGCAAGTCAGAGAAGCCGTCGCCGACGCGTATAAGAGATTGATCCAACCGTCGATCGAGAGAGAAATAAGAAATTATCTTACCGAAAACGCGCAAGAACAAGCGATAAAGATGTTCGACGTTAACTTGCGTCCTCTTTTGATGCAGCCTCCCGTTAAGGACAAGGTCACGATGGGTTTCGACCCGGCGTACAGAACGGGTTGCAAAATCGCCGTCGTAGACGGCACGGGAAAGGTTCTCGACACGACCGTCGTCTATCCGACGCCGCCTCAAAACAAGACCGAAGAGGCTAAAAAGACTTTAAAAAAACTTATCGACAAATATTCGGTCGACATCATATCGATAGGAAACGGAACGGCCTCCAAGGAGTCGGAGATCTTCGTTTCGGATTTGATTAAGGATTATGGCGGAAAGGTCGGTTACGTTGTCGTCAACGAGGCGGGAGCGTCCGTATATTCGGGTTCTCCGCTCGCCGCGAAAGAGTTTCCGCAATACGACTTGACCCTCCGCTCGGCAATTTCGATCGCGAGAAGATTGCAAGATCCGTTGGCGGAACTTATAAAAATAGACCCGAAAGCGATCGGGGTAGGGCAATATCAACACGATATGCCTCCGGCGAGATTGGACGAAGTTCTCGACGGCGTTTTGGAAGACTGCGTCAACAGCGTCGGCGTCGATTTGAATACCGCGAGCCCGTCGCTTCTCTCGAGGGTTTCGGGCTTAAACGGCGGAATCGCGAATAATATCATCGCCTATCGCGAGGAAAACGGTAAATTTACAAACAGAAAACAACTCTTGAAAGTTCCCAAACTCGGAGCGAAAGCCTTCGAACAATGCGCGGGATTTTTGAGAATAAGAGACGGAAAGAATATTCTCGACAACACCGCCGTTCACCCCGAATCGTACGAAGCGACCGAGAAGTTGCTCGCGTTGTTCGGTTATACGGACAGGGACGTAGCCGAGCGCAAACTTGAAAATCTTCCCAAGCAAATCAAGGAATACGGCGAGGATAAAGCCGCTCGCGCGTGCGGAATGGGAACGCTTACGATGAAAGACGTCGTCGTCGAACTTTTGAAGCCGGGCAGAGACGTCAGAGATTCTCTTCCGAAGCCCGAACTTCGTTCGGATATAATGGACATCAACGACCTCGTCGTCGGAATGGAGATAAATGGCGTCGTCAGAAACGTAATAGACTTCGGCGCTTTTATTGATATCGGGGTTCATCAAGACGGACTCGTTCACATCTCCGAAATCTCCGATTCTTACGTTAAACACCCCTCCGACGTCTTGAAAGTCGGTCAAGCGGTTAAGGCGCGAGTTATCTCGGTCGACGTCAAAAAGAATCGAATAGCTTTGTCTTTGCGTAAAAATCGTTGACAAATTAAACGGAATAGTCTATAATTCAATAAAACGTACGGCGAGTCGGGGTTAGAAACCGACGTCGACCGTTTCATTCGGAGGATAATCTTTATGGATACAATGACGAAAGTCATCTCGCTTTTGAGCGAACAATTGGGTCTCGACGAGGCGAACATAAACGCGGATAGCGATATCGTAAACGATCTCGGAGCAGATTCTATCGACGTCGTTCAAATGCTTATGTCGATGGAAGACGAATTCGGCGTAACGGTGTCCGAGGACGACGCTGCCAATCTTAAAACGGTCGGCGATATCGTCGCGCTTATCGACAAACGCTAAACTTTTTAAAGCGATCCTTCAAGGGTCGCTTTTCTTTTTCTTTTCGTCGTTATTTCGGCAATTTTTTATTTACAAAAAACTTAATACGCTTGTAAATTCTCGCGACCTATGATATAATACGAAAGTAGATAAAACCGTTCGGTTTTCGCCGTCTCGGAGCGTTTGTTTTTCGGCGGCGATCGAACGGAGACCTTAAAGTCGAGTCGGCGCGAAATATTCTTGAAATATTTCGTTCGCGGTCGACGATATAGGGGCGAAAAGCGGCGAGGAGGCGAAAAGCGGTGGCTCAAAAGAACGTTAAAACTGAACAGACTTCTTTCGTGAATAAGGAACTGTGGGGAATGTCGCTCGCTATTGCCTCCGCTTTTTTATTTTTATGCCTCGTCACCGGAGACAGTTTGATTTATCCTCTCGGAAAAACCCTTCAGTCTTTTCTTTTGGGAGCGCTCGGGTATTTTTCTTTTCCGCTCCTTGTGTTTTTCTTTTTTTACGGCGTTTTGACCGTAATCGGGAAAAAGGTCGTCAAGGGGAAAGCAAAACTCAACGCCGTTATGATTTCTATATGCCTCGCGTGTTGTTTCGCGATGCTTCATTTGGCGTTTAATCCGATAGGCGACGACGATATATGGACTTATTCCGCTCGAGTTTACAATCTCGGAAGCGGAGGATTCGCGACGGCGTCGATCGGCGGCGTTTTGTTCGGATTTGTCGACGCGGCTTTGGTCGGTTGGGCGTCGACCGTCGGTACTTTCGCGATTTGGTCGATTATAACCGTATTTGCGGCTTTTGTCGCTTTAAAGGACGTAATATTCGCCGAAAAGAAGGGGGAGAGCGAGGTCTCTCGCAAGGATAAACGAGCCGAGCGTTCGATAGAGAGCTCAAGCGAGAACGACGAGCCTTTGCGTTCTTCGTTCGACGAGGATAAAGTTCCGAGTCGCTCGAGATCGAGAGTCGCCGAATATTCGTCGACGGCGTCTTTCGGGAAGAAGAGGTCGCTCGTTGTCGGCGGAAACGCCGAGTTTCAACTGAAAAAGAAAGGAGCCCCCGTTTCCTCGTCGGAAAGCGAGGAAGAGAAGAGGTCTAACATAGACGACGTCGTATATTACAGCGACGCTTACGATTCCGATTACGATGGAAAGACCAAACGAGCCAAGTCGACTCGCTCGTTTTTCCAAAAGGAAAACCGCAAGGCGGCAAAGGCGGAGGTCGATAAAAAAAGCGCGGCATATCGCGCCGTCGAAGATGTCGACGAGCCGATTTTAAGCGACGACATTTATATGCCCGATTCGTTCAAAGAAGAAGTGAGCAAACAAGCGGCGAAATCCGACGGATACGTCGATATCGAAAAACAAATGGAGGAGGCGAACAATTCGGTCAGCGACGATATCCCGGCTCTCGGCGGAATATCTTTGGACGAGCCGTTGACAAGGCTCGACGAGAGTTCCTCTTCGTCGTTTAAGAGAAAGACCGAGGCGGTTAGAGTCGGAGCAGTTCGTCGAGACGAGGAGAAAAAATCCGTCGATGCGGAAGGGGGAGATAAGGGCGATTCCAATCCGTACGACGAGATGCCTTTAAACTTTAAGTACGCCGCGCCGCCCCTCGATTTGTTGAAGTCGTACGCTTCGCAAGAAAATTACGGAGAATCCGAGGTTTTTAAACGCGACAAAGCGGCGAGGATTATAAACACCCTAAAAGTGTTGGGCGGCGTAGAGGTCAGTCTTGCGAATATCGTTCGAGGACCGACGGTCACGCGATTCGATATCGCCATTCCCGACAACGTCTCGATAAAGACGGTTATGAAATACGCCGACGACTTAAAACTCAGACTCGAGACCAAAAACGACATTCGTATCACGACGATACCGGGAGCGTCTCTTATCGGAATAGAGGTCGCCAACGAAAAGAGGTCGATAGTCGGACTCAAAGAGGTTATCGAGAGCGACGCGTTCGTAAACGCGAAGAAGTCTTCCCTGACATTTGCGATCGGAAAAGACATAGTCGGGAATTCGGTCGTGGCGGACTTAACGAAAACATTGCACCTCTTAATTGCGGGCGCTTCGGGAACGGGAAAGAGCGTCGGGCTCAACTCGCTTTTGATAAGTTGGTTTTACAAATATAGTCCCGCCGATTTGAGACTCGTAATCGTCGACCCGAAACTCGTCGAGTTTAAGGTTTTCGCCGGTATGCCCCATCTTTTGTTCGGAGATATTATAACCGACGCGAAAACCGCCGTCGCAATGCTCAATTGGGCGGTGAAGGAAATGGAAGCAAGATACGCCAAAATGGCGGATCTCGTCGTTCATAACATCGACGAATATAACGACTTGATCGACCCGAGGAAGGAGAAAAAACTTCCGAAGATCGTCATCATTATAGACGAATTTGCCGACCTTATGAGTACGGACAAGAAGAGTATAGAAGAAAAGATCGGTCGTCTCGCTCAGAAAGCGAGAGCCGCCGGAATGTACTTGATTTTGGCTACTCAAAGACCGTCGGTAAACATTATCGAAGGATCTATAAAGACGAACTTTATTTCTCGAATGGCGTTTAAGATGTCAAACGCCGTCGATTCGGCGACCATTATGGGCGAAGGCGGAGCCGAGAAACTTCTCGGAAACGGAGATTTGCTCTTCAAAATGGGATATATGACCAATATGGAGAGGGCTCAAGGCGCTTATATCGATATGGAAGAGATAAAGGCTGTCGTAAACTACGTCAAAGAGAATAACGCGTGTTATTTCAACGAGGCGGCGATGAAGGAGATAAGCGGAGAGGCAAATCCGCAAATCGAGAGCGTCAACGGAAAAGAAGCCGACGAATCGGCGGACGGAAAATCCGTTCCCGACTATTACGTCAAGGCTCTTAAAATCGCCGTCGAATTGCGATATATTTCAATTTCGCTCATTCAGAGAAAACTCGACCCGTGCGGATTTACCAAAGCGGCGAAGATTTTCGATTGGATGGTCAATCAAGGATACGTTTTAAATTCCCAATCGGGAAAACAAAAGCAAGTAACGCTTACGAAAGAGGAGTTCGACGAACTTTACGGAGATTATGACGTTTAACAAATTTAAGGAAAAAACAATAGGGGTCATTTCGCTCGGTTGCGATAAAAACAGAGTGGATACCGAAAAAGCTCTCGCGATTCTCGGTTCGGATAAACTGACGTCCGACCCGAGCGAGGCTCAAGTTCTTATCGTCAACACTTGCGCGTTTTTGGAGAGTTCGAGAAAAGAGGCGATCGAGGCTGCTCTTGACGCAAATCGAATGAGGACTGAGGGCAAACTCGAAAAATTGATATTGACGGGTTGTCTTCCTCAAAAATTCATCGGCGAGATATTTGACGAATTTACCGAAATCGACGCGTTTTTGGGAACCGAAGATTACGAATTTCTTCCCGAGGCGATAGAGCGCGCGTACAACGGCGAAAGGGTAAACTTCGTCGGAAAGGGAAAGGGAACGAAAATTCGAGAAAGGGTCGTTACAACGCCGCCGCATTACGCCTATTTGCGCATTGCGGACGGGTGCGATAATCATTGTACTTACTGTCTCATTCCGTCCATACGCGGAAAATACCGCTCGGAAAGCATAGAGGACTTATTGGAAGAAGCGAGCAAGTTGGGGGAGATCTCCGAACTCATATTGGTCGCTCAGGATATAACCCGTTACGGAGATGATATTTACGGCGAGGGAAAACTTGTCGAACTTCTCAGGCGTTTAACCGCTCTCGACAACGTTTCGTCGGTTAGATTGCTTTATTGTTATCCCGACAAGACGACCGACGAACTTATCGAGGAGATAAAGAATAACGACAAGATAATCAAATACGTCGATATTCCCTTGCAGCACGCTTCTAATTCGGTCTTAAAAAGAATGAACAGAAAGGGTTCGAAAGAGGGCTACTTGGCTTTGATAGAGAAATTGAGAAGAGAAATTCCCTCGATCGCCGTTCGTTCGACATTTATCGCCGGTTTCCCGGGCGAGACCAAGGAAGAGTTTTCCGAGTTGCTTGATTTTATAAAAAAGGCGCGTTTGACCAACGCCGGATTTTTCGCCTATTCGAGAGAAGAGGGAACGCCGGCTTACAAAATGAAAGGTCAAATCGACGAGAAGATAAAGGAAAAGAGAACCAAGAAACTTTACGCCGCTCAAAGAAAAATTTCGAGGGCGAGAAACAAATCTCTCGTCGGAACGACTTTGAAAGTTTTGTGCGACGGAGTCGATTACGACAAGCAATCGTTTTACGGGAGAGCCTATTTCTCGGCTCCCGACATAGATGGGAAAATTTTCTTTACGTCCAAAGGAGACATAAATCAAGGAGAGTATTATCTCGTTCGAGTTAAAAAAGCGGACGATTACGATCTTTACGGGGAGGTTACCGATGAATTTACCGAATAAACTTACTTTAACAAGAATAATTCTTATTCCATTCTTTATCGCGGCGTTTTATATGGGATTTTTCGCGGGGCATTATTCCGTCGCTCTCGGAATTTTCGCGATAGCGTCGATTACCGACTTTTTCGACGGATATTTGGCGAGAAAATACGATATGGTCACAGACTTGGGCAAGTTTATGGATCCCATCGCGGACAAAGTTCTCGTTCTCGTCGGTTTGACGGTCTTGATTGCCGATCCGTTTGATACGAACGTCTTTTTGCAAGTCGGAACTTGGGGGCTTATCTTCGGGGGAGTCGGAACGTCGATAATCGTCGCGAGAGAAATGGCGGTGTCGTCGCTTCGAATGATGGCGGCGAAAAAAGGCGCGGTTTTGGCGGCGGAGAAGATCGGAAAGGTTAAAACTTTCTTCACCGACGTGACGATCGTCGCGCTTCTTTTGTCGGGCGATCTTCTCGTACTCGCTCCTTCGGTCGGCGTAGTCGTAAATTACGTCGGTCTCGGATGCTTTGCCGTTTCGGTGTTGCTTACCATCGTTTCGGGAATATCTTATCTCGTTAAGAATAGGGGAGTATTCGTCGAATGATCGAGACGAAAAAAAGCGTCGAGAGAGTAATTATCGATCTTTTGAAAGAGAAGAAAATGAAGATATCGGTCGCCGAATCGTTTACGGGCGGTTCGGTTTCGGCTCGCATTGTGTCCGAAAGCGGAGCGAGCGCGGTATTTTACGAGGGTATCGTCGCGTACGATTCGCTCGCCAAGCAAAGAAGACTCGGGGTTTCGAAAGAGAGCGTCGAGATATATAAACCCGTATCCGAGCAAGTCGCGGAAGAGATGGTTCGCGGTTTGCTAAAAAGCGGAGTCGACGTCGCGATTTCCACGACGGGAATCGCGGGGCCCAAGTCCGACGACTCTCGTTTTCCCGTCGGACTGTGTTATATCGGCGTCGGGACGAAAAAAGGAATAAGCGTCGAAAAATACAACTTCGACGGAGATAGGGCGGAAGTTATTTTAAAAGGGACGAACGCCGCTCTTGAAAACGCGTTAAACGCGATAAAAAAACTGTAAAGACAAAGGAGAAACTATGTTAGAAGAGAAACAAAAAGCGCTCGATCTCGTTTTAAAAGAGATTGAGAAACAGTATGGAAAAGGCTCTATAATGAAACTCGGACAAGGCTCGGCGGATATGACGATCGACGTTATATCGACGGGGTGCTTGACTCTTGATTTGGCGCTCGGCATCGGCGGAGTTCCCCGCGGAAGAATTATCGAGATATACGGGCCCGAATCCTCGGGTAAAACGACCGTCGCTCTTCACGTCATCGCTCAGACGCAAAAGTCGGGCGGCGTCGCGGCGTTTATCGACGCCGAGCACGCTCTCGATCCCGTTTACGCGAATAAACTCGGCGTCGACCTCGAAAATCTTTACGTTTCTCAACCCGATACGGGCGAGCAAGCGTTGGACATAACCGAACACCTTGTCAGAAGCGGAGCGGTAGACGTCGTCGTAATCGACTCGGTCGCGGCTCTCACGCCCAAGGCGGAAATCGAGGGGGATATGGGAGATAGTCACGTCGGTTTGCAAGCGAGACTTATGTCGCAGGCGCTCAGAAAACTCACGGGTATAACCAACAAGTCTAAAACTTGCGTAATTTTTATTAACCAGCTTCGCGAAAAAGTCGGCATAATGTTCGGAAACCCCGAAGTTACCCCCGGCGGAAAGGCCTTGAAATTCTATTCGTCGATAAGAATCGACGTCAGAAAATCCGACGCCTTGAAGGACAGCGACGGAATGTTCGGAAACAGAACGAAAGCCAAAATCGTCAAAAACAAACTCGCTCCGCCGTTTAAGACCGCCGAATTCGATATCATTTACGGCGAAGGCATTTCTCAAACGGGTTGTCTCGTCGACCTCGGCGTCGAATACGGAATTCTCGAAAAGAGCGGATCGTGGTTTTCCTATAAGGGCGAGAAAATCGCTCAAGGAAGAGATAAGGCGAAAGATTATCTCGCCGCGCGTCCCGAACTTATGGAAGAAATCGACGGATTGGTAAGAGAAGCGGCGAAGAAGCCGAACGAAAAAGCGTAACGCCGAAGCGAATTTCTTCGGTCGGAAAGCCTTTTTCATCAAATTGCCGAAACGCTCGAACAAAAGTTCGCTTCGGCAATTTTTTATTGGTTTTCGCTCGATTGAAAAGAAAATCATTGCGTTTGGCGACGAATATCTCGCTGCTTATCGGTCAATAATCGAAAAACGTCAATTTAGGATTTCTATAAGTTTGGGCGCTCGGTTGACGAAAATCGTTCGTGTTTTTTAAATTAGTTTTCGACCGAGTTCGGTCGATTAATCGTTAAAAATAGCGTCGGCGTCGGTCGCGTGTCAAGAGAAAAAGAGGTTGCGTTATGACAAGAGGAGAGGCGGCTCGTTCGTTTTTTAAAGAGGGATATAATTGTTCTCAAGCAATCGTTTTGGCGTTTGCCGATCTTTATCCCGACGAAAAGGATTTTTTGCTTAAAACCATATCGTCGTTCGGGGGCGGTTTCGGCAGATTGAGAGAGGTTTGCGGCGCTTTTTCGGGAATCGCCGCCGTCGCCGGAGCCATAGACGGGTTCGACGGAAAAAACGGAAAATCGAAAGCCGAACACTATGAATTTATAAGGCTTCTCGCCGATGATTTTAAAAGGGAAAACGGTTCTATCGTTTGTCGAGAACTTCTTGGAGCGACCGAGAAGTTGTCTTCTCCCGACCCGTCGGTAAGAACGGAGGAATATCAAAAGAAAAGACCGTGCGCGGAGATTTGTAAAATCGCCGCGGATATTTTGGAAGCGCGTCTTAAGGAGAAAAATGCAATCGATTAAGACTTTATACAAAATAGGCAGAGGTCCGTCGAGTTCTCACACTATGGGCCCCGAAAAAGCGTGCAAAGCGTTTATGAGCGAAGTCTGCGAAGTCGACGGGTTTAGAGCCGAGTTGTTCGGGTCTCTTTCGGCTACGGGCAAAGGGCACTTGACCGATAAAGTCATTCTCGAAACGCTCGGAGAAGAAAGAACCGAGGTCGTTTTCGGAGCGACCGAGGGGGATTTTTATCACCCGAACAAAATGGTTTTGCAAGCCTTGAAGGGCGGAGCGGTCGTCAAAGAGAAGACTTATTACAGTATCGGCGGAGGGGAAATCGAAGTCGAGGGAGAAACGAGAAAAGAGGGCAAAGAGGTGTATCCTCACAAGAACTTTTCGGAAATCAAGGAGTTTTGTATTCAGAATAATATGAAACTCTGGCAATACGTCGAGGTTTTCGACGAGTCGGACGCCTTCGATTATTTGTCTCTCATTTGGAAGGAGATGAAAAATTGCGTCAGAGAGGGATTGTCTCAAAGCGGAGTTTTGCCGGGCGGTTTAAACGCCGAGCGTAAGGCTAAGACTCTTTACGATCAATACGCCTTAAACGAATCGTCCGTATCGAGGCAAAACCGAATCGTATGCGCGTACGCGTTCGCGTGTTCGGAAAACAACGCCGGAGGCGGACGGGTCGTCACGGCTCCGACGTGCGGTTCGTGCGGGGT
>CAZVPW010000007.1:0-25261 GCA_964629115.1 uncultured Acidiphilium sp. | reverse complement strand
CTATACCCTCGTACAAATGCTGAGCGACTTGCATGCACATCGGCGACGACATATTGAGTTTTGCCGACGCGTCTTGTTGCATCGTCGAAGTCGTAAAGGGCGGAAGAGCGTGACTCTTGGTATCCGTTCTCTTAATTTGCTTGACGACGAATTTGCCGCCGTTTTCGTTTATCGCCTTTTCGACCGCATTCGCCTCGGATTCGTTGGACGGTTTGAATTTTTCCCCGCCTTTTTCTATGAGAAAGGCGTTAAACGGCTTGTTCTTGCCTCCCGAAAGAGTAACGCTCGCGTTCCAATATTCGGTTGGAACGAAGGCTCTTATCTCCCTTTCCTTGTCGACTATTATGCGAAGAGCGACCGATTGAACTCGTCCGGCGGAAAGCCCGTTCTGAATTCTCTTGCAAAGAAGGGGACTGAGTTTATATCCGACCAACCTGTCCAAAACTCTTCTCGCTTGTTGCGAGTCGACGAGATTATAGTTGATGTCTCTCGGGTTTTTCAACGCCTCTTTAACGGCTTTTTCGCTTATCTCGTTAAACTCTATTCTTCTGGCTTTGCCGTCCAAGCCCAACGCCTCGGACAAATGCCAACTTATAGCCTCTCCCTCTCTGTCCGGGTCGGTCGCGAGATAGACTTTGTCGGCTTTCTCCGCCTTTTCTTTAAGTCTCTTGACAATCGGCTTTTTATCCGCCGAGACGACGTAATTCGGCTCATAATTTTTCGCCACGTTAACTCCGAGTCTTTTTTCGGGCAAATCTCTGACGTGTCCGCCGCTCGCGTCCACCTTATATTTGCCGCCGAGATATTTTTCGATTGTTTTCGCCTTAGACGGCGATTCGACTATGATAAGTTGCATATATTCCTCCGTTAAAAGTCCGTTATTGTCATTTTGTCGCTTCGTAACGCCCGTCGGGGCTCTTTACGATCGCTTTTTTTATTTCGAGCGACGCCATCGTCGCCATGAGCGAATATATCGGTTCGCCCGTTTTTTCGGCTATCGCGTCCGCGACGTTAAAACCTTGCTTTATCGCCTCGTAAACGATTTTTTCTTTGCCGACGAGTTCTATCGCCCTTTCTTTTTCTATCTCGACTCCGAGAAGAAAGGCGACCTCTTCCGCGCTTTCTGCCAACGCGGCGCCGTTTTTTACCAAACTCTTGCACAGTTCGCCCGATTTGACGCCTATTCCGTACGGCAAACACGCGACGTCTTTTCCGTATTCGCACGCGTACTCGGCGGTGTGCCTCGCTCCGCTCTTGCTATCTCCGCCGACTATCAAAACAACGTCGGACAAAGCCGCGATTATCCTATTCCTTATCGGATAAGAAAAGAACTTCGGCGAAACTCCGCACGGGCTTTCGCTTACGAGCAACCCTTTTCGAGCAATCTCGTCGGCGAGATTTTGCTTTCCGCGCGGATATACGGGATAAACCCCTCCGGCAAGAACGGATATAACTTTGCCGCTTTTAAGAGCGCCTTTTATCGCCGCCGAATCTCCTCCGTCGGCTATGCCCGTCGCCACGACGACTCCGCTCCTCGCTATCTCGGAAGATATTTCCTCGGCGACGGCTGCGTATTGAGGCAAAATTTTTCTAGAGCCGACAATCGCGAGAGTCTTGTCCGCTTTGAGCAAACTCTTATCTCCCTTGTAGTACAATACCAAGGGATAAATCGGCGTTTCGAGCAATTTGCTCGGATAATCTTCCGAGAAGAAGGTTATCGCTCCGTCCGCGCCCGAAAGGGAATTCTCGACTCTCTTTTTGACGACTCGCTCGTCCGCGACGGCTAATGCTACCGCTCGACCGATCTCGGCGATTCCCCTCGACGCGCAAAACTCCTCTATTCCCTTAGGAGTCGGTTTATCCGTCGAAAACCGCTCGAGTATTATCTTCTTATACTTATATTCTATACCCTCGAAAGAATCGATAAACACGGCGAAGATTTCTCTTTCGTTAAGTTTGATCATATATCGTCGCCCCTATAGCTTATCGCTTCCAAAACGTGAACGCTCTCTATCTCCTCGCTGAGTTCCATATCGGCTATCGTTCGAGCGACTTTTATAATTCGACTCCTCGCTCTCGCCGACAATCGGAGAGACTCGAACGCGTATCTCAACGCGTCCTCGCACTCGGGAGACAAGCGGCAGTATTTGTTTATGTGCCTTTCGCTCATTTCTCCGTTAGAAGAAATGTCGTCGTCCTTAAAACGCTCTCGCTGAACGGCTCTCGTTCTGCAAACTCTCTTTCTGACTTCCGCCGAACTCTCGCCCGACGCCTCGCTCGACAAATCGTCGTATTTAACGCTCTCGACGTTGATTCTGATATCCATACGGTCGAGAAGCGGTCCCGACAATTTTTCTTTGTACTTTTTAATTTGCGAGGGCGAGCACGAACACTCTTTGTCTTTCGATCCGAAATAGCCGCAAGGGCAGGGGTTCATACTGCCTATGAGAGTGAAATTCGCGGGATAACGGTAACTTCCCTTAACTCTGGAGACGGTTATTTCCCTATCTTCGAGCGGTTGTCTCAAACTCTCGAGAACTCCTCGCGGATATTCCGCCATTTCGTCCAAAAATAAGGCTCCGTTATGCGCCAGACTGACAATGCCCGGCTTTGCCGACTGACCGCCGCCGATGACCGACGCGATCGACGCCGTGTGATGCGGAGTCATAAACGGACGCTTGTAAACGATTCCCTCCGAGCCTTTCAAAAGCCCTGCGACGCTGTGAATTTTCGTGGTTTCCAACGCCTCGGCAAAACTCATGTCGGGCATAATCGACGGAACGCACTTGGCGAGCATCGTTTTTCCCGCTCCCGGCGGACCTTGCAAGACGATGTTATGATTGCCGCTAACCGCGACTTCCAACGCCCTACGAGCGACCAACTGCCCTTTAACGTATTTCAAATCGTTTTCGTACGCGCAGTTTTCGGCGCTTGCAACGTATTTTTTCAATTCGACTTGGCAAAGTCGAGTTTTACCTTCCAAAAAATCGAGAACGTCCGAGAGTTTTTCGGCGACGAAAATCTCCATTCCGTCGATATAGCCGCTTTCCTCGGCGTTTTCCTTTGGGATAATCACCCTCTTCTCCCCGTTTTCTCTCGCCGAGATAAGCATCGGCAAAACGCCGTTCACCCCTCTTATCCGCCCGTCCAAAGACAACTCTCCGACGAGAACGGTCGGCTCGACGACGCCTTCGCCGAGTTGCCCCGACGCCGCGACGATGCCGACGGCTATGGGCAAATCGAGACCGGCTCCCTCTTTTTTGAGTTCGGCGGGAGCGAGATTTACGGTTATTTTGTGATTCGGAAATTTTTTTCCGCTGTTTTTTATAGCCGACCTAACCCTCTCTTTGGATTCCTTGACGGCGGCGTCGGGCAAGCCGACGATTTCAAAGGACGGCAAACCGAGGTTGGTGTCGACTTCGACGTCGACTTCTCTCCCGTCAAGCCCGGTCAAAACGTATCCTATCGTTTTCGCTATCATATCTTTCCCCCTTCAAGCGGCTATATCCGCCAACCGTACGAAATGTTCGCAAGCCAAAGCGGAACGTCGAGCCCGACAAAGCCTGCGAATCCTAAAACGAACGTCGCCGCCCCTACGGCGAGGACGATTATCCCTCCGACGCGAGCCTTCTTTCCGAACGCTTTAAGCGCGGCGAACAAAGCGAGAGCCGACGCTACCGCGAAAATAGCCGACGCGGCTCCGTATTGAAGAACCGACGACGCTCCAAAGAAAACGGGAAGAAGAGTTCCGACGAGCGCCGCGAAAGTCAATTTCGCTCTGTTTTTTATCGTCGAGACGACTCCCGACAATTTATCGTTTTTCTTTTGAAAAACAAACGCGACGATTAAGGCGATCGTCGATACCGTCGCGACCAAAACGGGAATAATATTCGAGAACGCGTATCGTCCGCCTCCCAAATTATCCGACCCTATTCCGAGCAAAAGCCCGAACGGGTTTAAAGAATATTCAAATAAAAACGCTCGTCCGATTATTTCGGAAACCGCCGCGAAAAAAGTCTTTCCGCCGGAAGTTAAAGCCGAGGCGAAACACGCGTACGACAAGGTCGTAAAGAGAACGGGCAAAGCGACGAAAGAGGCGACCAAAGCCGCAGCCGCCGTTTTTATCCCCGACGAATACTCGACGAAAACGTTGTATTTATCGATTCCCGAAGCCTCTTTTTCTCTTTCCTTAAAGAGCCTTTTCGCCCTCGCGAAAGCAAAGAGATATATGGCTATAAGCCCTAAAACCGTCGTTATCGCCGAGGCGTTTGCGGCGATAGCCAAACCGTAAAACAAACCCGACGCGACGATATCCGCGCCCCCTCTTTTCTTGTCGGCCATCTTATAATCCGATACGAAAAACTTAACGGCAAAAAGATACGCCGCGACCGTTAAAGTCGACGAAACGAGGGCGCTCGCGACGAATGACGACGTAAAAATCGTTCCCATAAAAAGAGCCGACAGAGTCGCGAAAAGCGATATTTCGCTCTTTCCGAAAAGAATCTCGGTCAAGCGATATACGAGCAACAAAAGAATATATCCCGACAACGCCGAGAAAAATCTCATCGAAAAGGTATTTAAGCCGAACGCGGCGATTGCCGCGGCGTTCAAAAGCGAGTTTAACGCTCCGACTCCTTTAAATTCCCCTTCGCCGCTCGCAAGCGCTTTGACGGCGTTTATCTCGTCTATCTCTTTATCCGAAAAACGATACGCCGCGCTTGTTTTTGCGGTAAACGAACTTTGTTCGTCGAACAAGGACTCCCCTCCGCCGCTTAAAAGGTTGTCCGACGACGCGACTTTCGCCGAAACGAGTTTGTCGTCCGAATCGACGAACGCCAATTCGTAAACGTCCATACAATCGTCCGTGTGGAAGGTCGCTCTCGGATATGAAACGGGCGAAGAACCGAAATCGTAAACCAAAATCCAACGATAGCCGCCCGTCGAACGGTTTAAGTATATTCTGTCTTCGGCTTTGTTTCCGACTCGTTTGGAATAACTTTCCGATTGAGACGAAGAACGAGTCTTGAAATCAAATACGAGATTGACGTATTCTCTCCCCTCGTCGTCCTCTCTGCTCGAACGAACTTCTCCGACGTATGCGTATATCTTGCCGACGTTCTTTCCGCTTCCCTCTCCGAATTCAAGGTCGACGACGACGTTAGATTCCTCGAACGAATAAGAACTCTCGCCGCTGACTCTTCTGGTCTCTCGCGAGGTCATAGCCGAATTCGGCGCTTTTATCGACCAAGCGGCAAACGCCCCGATCATAATATAGAACACGGCGAGGACTATCGCCGTCGCAAAAAAAATCGCGCCGTTTTTCTTCATTCCAAACCTTTCCTCCGTTTTTCAGCGGCAATATTTGCTCGACGCGAATAATAAATTCTCGCGTCGCTTACGATAATGATACAACTATTTTTTCGGTTTGTAAACAATTTTTCGATATTTTGTTCTTTTCATTATATATTATATGTTGATTAAGTCGCTTCTCCTATCGAAAAACGTCGAGATATCGCATTTTTCGGTCTTGCCCGAGAGGCTCTCGTTTAATCGCCGATTACTTAAAAACCGCTCGCTTAAAATCAAGCGAGCGGCTTCGTTTTTTAGGTTTTTACTCTTCGACGTTTTCGAATTGCGAATTATACAACTCGGCGTAAAATCCGCCTCGAGCCAAAAGTTCGTCGTGATTTCCGCTTTCTACGATATCGCCGTCCTTCATCGCGAGAATGAGATCGGCGTTTTTGATCGTCGAAAGTCTGTGAGCGATGACGAAGGTCACGCGTCCTTTAGTTAAGTTGTCCATCGCTTCTTGAATTTTAAGTTCGGTTCTCGTATCGACCGAACTCGTCGCCTCGTCGAGAATAATCATCGGTTTGTCGGCGATCATCGCTCTCGCTATGGTCAGTTGTTGTTTTTGTCCTTGCGACAAGTTGATTTGGTCGGTAAGTTCGGTGTCGTATCCCTTTGGAAGAGTATCGATAAAATGACTCAATCCCACCGCCTTGCACGCCTCGATCATTTTTTCTTCCGAAACGTTTTCGGTCGAGTAGACTAGGTTTTCTCGAATCGTTCCTTCGAAGAGCCAAGTATCTTGCAAAACCATACAGAACTTATCCCTAACGTCCTCGCGCGGAACGTCTTTTATCGGCGTTCCGTCAATGCGAATCTCTCCGTCTTGCGTTTCGTGGAAGCGCATCAACAAGTTTATCAACGTCGTTTTTCCCGCTCCCGTAGGTCCGACTATCGCCACCTTTTGTCCCGGCTTCGCGACCGCCGAAAAATTCTTTATAACAATTTTGTCCGAATCTTCGTAGCCGAACTTAACTCCGTCAAATTCCACTTCGCCGCGAACTTGACCCAATCTCTTGGTCTTATAACTTTCGTCTTCCATCTCTTCGGCTTCGAGAAACTCGAAAACGCGCTCTCCCGCCGCGGCGGCGGATTGCAACGATTGCATCGACTGAGCGATTTGCGAAAGAGGTTGAGTGAAATAACGGACGTAAAGAATAAACGCGACTATAACCGAAAATCCGACTTTCCCGTTCATCGTCAAAATCGCGCCGACGACGCATACCACGACGTAAGCGAGATTTCCGATAAACGTCATAAGCGGCGGCATAAGTCCAGAAATCGAGTGAGCTTTGAAACCGCTGTCGCGCAAACCGTCGTTCAATTTGTCGAAATCTTGAATTGCTCGTTCCTCGCCGTTATACGCTTTAACAACCGTATGCCCCGCGTAAATCTCTTCGATATGTCCGTTTAAAGCGCCCAAGTCGCTTTGATTTTTGTTGAAATACTTTTGACTGCCGCCCATAACGAGCGCCATCAAAACGAACCCGACGAACGCCGAGAAAACCGCCGAAACCGCCATAATCCAGTTGGTCGCAAACATCATTATCAAACTTCCGACAAGCAAGACTATTTGGGAAACGAGAGAGACGACGCTCTGGTTGAAAGATTGTCCAATCGAATCGACGTCGTTGGTCACGCGAGACAAGACGTCTCCAATCGACGACCGGTTGTAATAACTCATCGGCAATTTGTTGATTTTCTTTGAAATATCCCCTCGCATATTTTGCGAAATGCGTTGAGTCGCCGTGGTCATCATCCAGCCTTGAGCGGCGGACAACAACCAACTCGCGGCGTAAAAACAGACGAGGGTCATTCCTATTTTAAACGCGGCGGCGAGAGCCTCCGACGAACTTTCGATTCCATAAAGAAAAGCGTTTTGAACGTGATCGGTAAGTTCGGACAACTTGTCCGGTCCGAGAATGGTCAAAATCGCTCCGCATATCGCGCACGCTACGGCGGCGATTATTAAAGGCGCGTATTTCTTGGCGTACGCGAACAGTTTTTTCCACGTTCCGACCAAATCTTTGGCTTTTTCGCCCCTTCTCGCTCCGCCGCCCATAGATGGTCCGCCCGCTCTGCGACGAGCGTTCGTTTGCGCTTGCCCTATTTGATATTCTTTTCTTTCCATTACGCAAGTTCCTCCTTCGAGAGTTGCGACAAAGCGATTTGTCCGTAAACCTCGCAATTTTTCATCAATTCGTCGTGAGTTCCGACGCCGACGACGCGACCGTCTTCCAATACGATTATCTTATCCGCGTCGCGAATGGTTCCGATTCTTTGGGCTACTATAAGTCTCGTCGCGTCGCCGTTCTTTTCGTCGAGCGCCTTGCGAAGATCTCTATCGGTCTTGTAATCGAGAGCCGAGAAGGAATCGTCGAAGATCATTATTTCCGCCTTTCTCGCAATCGCTCTGGCAATGGACAATCTCTGCTTTTGTCCGCCCGAGAAGTTTGTTCCCCCTTGAGCGACTCTGCCTTCGTAAGCGCCGTCCAAGGTCTCGACGAATTCTTTCGCCTTTGCCGTTTCGACGGCGTCCGCGACGACGTCCGAATCGATCTCGCCCCGTCCGTTGTCTCCGAACGCGACGTTGGACTCCACGGTTCCCGAAAAGAGAGTCGCCTTTTGAGAAACGTAGGCTATCTTATTTCTCAAAGCCTTCTCGTCGTAGTCTTTTACGTTTACGCCGTCGACGAAAATCGAGCCTTCGGTCGCGTCGTAAAAACGCGGAATTAAATTGACGACCGTGCTCTTGCCGCAACCCGTCGCCCCGATAAACGCGACCGTTTCTCCCTTTTTAGCCGTAAACGACACGTCTTTCAAGACGTAGTCCTCGGCGTCCGGATAACGGAAAGAAACTTTATCGAAAACAACCTCGCCCTCGACGCCCTCTTTTCCTCTCGTCTCGGTTCCGTTCTTTATGGTCGGAACGGTATCCAAAACCTCGTTTATACGCTTTGCCGCGACAAACGAACGCGGAGCCAACATAAATATCGCGACGAGCATTACGAAAGCCGATATAATTTGCATTCCGTAAGTCGTAAACACCATCATATCCCCAAACAAAACGACTTTTTCGGGGAACGCCGAAACCGCGTCGAGCAAATACGCCCCTATCCAATAAACGGCGAGCGAAAGTCCGCTCATAACCAAGGACATCGTCGGAGACATAAACGCCATGCTTCTCTGAGAAAACAACTGAGTTTTAGTCAAAGCGTCGTTGGCTTTGTCGAATTTCGCTTCTTGATATCCTTCGGCGTTATACGCTCTGACCACTCGAATACCGTTCAAATTCTCGCGAGTAACCCTATTTATATCGTCGGTTAACTTTTGCATTTTACGAATTTTCGGGAAGGCGAGTCCGAGACATACGCCGACGGTCGCCAATACGAGCAAAACGCCGAGCGTCGTCGCAAACGACCATTGCCAAGCCGTTCCCGAAATCCTGCATATAGCCCAAACGGCGGTTACGGGGGCTTTGACGAGCATTTGCAATCCCATAACGATAAACATAAGCGCTTGTTGGGTGTCGTTCGTCGAACGAGTGATCAAACTCGCCGTGGAAAAGTTTCCTATCTCCTCCATTGAAAACGACTGTACCTTTTTAAACAAACTTCCGCGAATCGACCAACCGAGATCGCTTCCGATTCGAGCCGAAAAAACCGCCGCGACTACCGACGCCAAAACGCTTCCGAGCGCGCACAAAAGCATCGAGCCGCCCGCTTTCCACACTTCCGACATCTCGCTGCCCGGAGTTTGGACGAGCCGCGTTATCTCGTTCATATATGTCGGCATCGTCATGTCAAACCAAACTTGAACGACTATAAATCCGACGCTCAACGCGACGTAAAGCCAATCTATCGGCTTTAATCTTTTCAATAATTTAAACATATTGATTTCTCTCCTTTTATTTGCTAACTTAGTTAGATATATTTATAAAAATAAATCGGACGGTCGTCCGAATTATTCGTTTTTTTAGAGGTATCTTTTCGAATTATTCCTTTTTGTCGGAAGTATCCGCTTTGTCAAAATTATCGTTTTTATCCGAATAGAAAGCGAAAACTTCTCCGACCGCCTCGTTAAACTCGGCGTTTAGGCTCGCGAATTGCAAAAATTTCTCCTCTCCGAGTTTGTCTATGACCATAGAAATTCTCTCGATTGCCGTTCGACGCATAGTTTCGGCAAATTTTTCGCCGTCGCCCGTCAACCGAACTATCGTCACGCGACCGTCGGTTTTGTCCGACTCTTTCGAAATCAAGCCTCTGCTCTCCATTTTTTGAAGAAGAACGGCGACGCGAGCCGTGCTCACGCGCATCGCTTGACTCATGTCCCCCGCGGTCAGTTTTTTCTCGGGCGATTCGGTCAATAGTTTTACGGCTAAACTTATGCCGGCGTTCGTCGCGTTTATTTTAGGAGCGAAACGCATCGGAGACGATCGAATAAATTCCTCGGCTAACCTCTCTCGACTTCCTTTGCTCATTATCTATTTCCCCCTTTTTCGCTTCTCGGTCGCGATTTAAATTTTGCTAACCACGTTAGATTATATCCTCTTGCGATTTTTTGTCAATCGTTAAACGGCGCCGTTAGAAGTTTTTGCTCAACTTTCACGGCGCCGACATATTCGATAGGCAAAAAAAAAGTTCGGGCAAAACCGAACTCTTCTTTTTATCGTTTTCTTCTTAGAGTATCTCTTCGACCTTAGCGGCCTTACCGGTGAGATTGCGAAGGTAATAGAGTTTCGCTCTTCTAACCTTACCTCTCTTGACAACCGCGATACCCGCAATCTTGGGAGAATGAACGGGGAACGTTCTTTCAACGCCGATTCCGTAGGAAATTCTTCTTACGGTGAAGGTCTCTCTGATTCCGCCGTTTTTCTTGGCGATAACGATGCCTTCGAAGGCTTGGATTCTCTCTTTCGTTCCTTCGATAACCTTAACGGAAACTCTTACGGTATCTCCTACCGCAAAAGAAGGAACTTCGCTTTTCAAATTTTCTTTTTCGATTTGCTCGATAATTGTCATGACTTTTACCTCCATGTTTACGCGACGTTCGTAGCCGATTGTAGCCAGCGGACCGCCCGAAGTCTTTGGTATTTTACCATAACCGCAAACATTTAGCAAGCGTTTTTAATCATTTTTTTGAAATTTCTCGCCAAAACCCTCTTTTTTGACCTTTTTCGGCGGAGCGGCGAGCATCGAGTAAAAATTACACTCGAGTTTTCCGTTATAAATTTTTCGCTTCTTATCGGCTTTTTTACCGAACAAACGCTCGAAATCGTCGACCGACGTCAACGTGTAACAACACCATTCGTCGAGAGAGCGAACCATTTTTCCGTACGCGGCGTAAAGTTTTTCAATTTCTCGTCTTTCGGACAATCTCTCGCCGTATGGCGGATTGGAAACGATTACGCATCGAGTAAAAATTACACTCGAGTTTTCCGTTATAAATTTTTCGCTTCTTATCGGCTTTTTTACCGAACAAACGCTCGAAATCGTCGACCGACGTCAACGTGTAACAACACCATTCGTCGAGAGAGCGAACCATTTTTCCGTACGCGGCGTAAAGTTTTTCAATTTCTCGTCTTTCGGACAATCTCTCGCCGTATGGCGGATTGGAAACGATTACGCCGTGAGAAAATCTCGACGCGAAATCCCGAACGTCGGCGCGTTGAAAGTGTATTTTGCCCTCGACGCCGGCAAGCCTCGCGTGTTTTCGAGCGAGAGAGAGTTGTTTTTCGTCGATATCGAATCCGCTAATGCGAACTTCCTTGTCGAACTCTATCTTCGACCGTTCTCCCTCCTTGATTTTTTCGAAAAGTTCGCGGTCGGCGTTTTTCCAAGACAAGAAGTCGAACGTTCTGTTAAGTCCGCTCGGAATATTCAACGCCGAAAGGCACGCCTCGATCGGCAAAGTGCCGCTGCCGCAAAAGACGTCGGCAAACGGACGCGAGGGGTTCCACACGGTGAAATCGAGAAGAGCCGCCGCGAGCGTTTCTTTTAAGGGAGCCTCGCCGACGAGACCTCTGTAACCTCTTTTGTGAAGCCCGTCCCCCGACGCGTCGAGAGTAACGGTAACCGCGTCCTTTCTTATGGACGCCTCTATCTTGTATCTCGCGCCGCTTTCGGGTAGATTAATCGACTTATAGGCGGACGAAAGCCTCTCGCACACGGCTTTTTTCGTTATGGATTGAATCGCGGAATAGGCGAATAATTTGCTGTCGACGCTCTTTGCCGAAACGACGATTTTTGCGTCCTCGTCCAAATATCTTTCCCATTCGATCGCCTTGACGCCGTCGAACAAGGCGTCGAAATTGTCGGCTTTAAACTCGCCGACGACTATCTCGATTCTGTTTGCCGTCCTTAGGCGTAAGTTTAAAAGCGCTAAATCTTCGTAATCGCCGTCAAAGCATATTCTACCGTTTATCGCCGAAAGATTTTCTCTTCCGGTCAACCGATATATTTCTCTTTTAGTCGCCGCTTCCACTCCCGAGGCGGTCGTCGCGCATATTTTCATAAATTCCTCTCGTTTTTAACTCGCAAAGTCGGTCGAAAGCCTTAAAAGGCGTCGAATATAATATTGACGCCGTCCGACGTCGTCTCCGCCACGGCGAACGATACGTCTTTTCCGTCCGCGCCGTCCAGATAATACTCGGCTATCTTTCTGTATTTCTCTTGTTTTCTGTAATCCACGGCGTCTTTCGGCTCTCCGAACGAAACGCCGCTTCTCGATTTCACCTCGACGAAAACAATGCGCCCGTCCTTTTGAACGATGACGTCCGCCTCGCCGTATGGAGTCGTAACGTTGCGATTTATCAACTTATAGCCGAGTTTTTTCAACTCTTTGACCGCTAAATCTTCGCCTCGTCTGCCGTAAAGTTTTTTATAAAGGTTTTTCTGTGTATCGGACATGCCCCTTTCTCCTTTAACGCGTCTATGTGAACTTTAGTTCCGTACCCCTTGTTCTTTGAAAAGCCGTAACCGGGGTAAATCGAGTCGTATTCGTCCATCAACGCGTCCCTATAAACCTTCGCGATTATAGACGCCGCGCCGACGTTATAACTCGTCGCGTCCCCCTTTATAATCGACGCCGTCTTTACGGGAAGGTCGAGTTTTACCGCGTCTATCAAGACGAGGTCGGGGGTAATCGGCAATTCCTCGACGCATTTTTTCATACACTTTTTGGTCGCTTCCAAAATATTGATTCGATCTATTTCTTCGGACTCGACAACGCAAACGCTAAAAGCGACGGCTCTTTCCCGAAGAGCCTCGGAAAGCGCTTCGCGTTTTTTCGCGGACACTTTTTTACTGTCGTCGACACCGTCGATTATGCTCTCGTCGTCAAGCGGCATAATAACCGCGCAACACGCGACGGGACCGGCGAGCGGACCTCTTCCGACCTCGTCGACTCCGGCGACGTATTTGACCTTATCGCTCAAAAAACTTCTGTCGTTTTCTACTTTTGCTCTCGTCTTATCGTTCATTTCTCGGCGCTCTCTCCAAAGCGATTTTTCCTATTCTTCCGTTTCTGAAATCGTCGATTATGGCTTTTGCGCCTCGTTCGTAATCGAGTTCGCCGCCCCTCAAGAGATATCCTCTTTTTCTGCAAGCGTCCGAAAACAACTCGAACGGTTCTTTGTCGATCGTTTCGAGTTTGTATTTTGCCTTAAACTCTTCGGGAGATATCGCGACGAGTTCTTTGACGAGATCCAATGCAATCTCCTCGATATCGAGAATATCGTCGTTAATCGACCCGATATAGGCGAGGTGCTTGGCGTAAGTTTGATCCGCCATATTCGGCGGCATCGTTCCGGGCGTGTCCAAAAGTTCGAATCCGCCTATCCTTATCCATTTATTGCTCCTCGTCACTCCGGCTTTATTTCCCGTCTCGGCTTTTTTCGAGCCGCAAAGAGTATTTATAACCGTCGACTTTCCGGTATTCGGAATTCCGGCAACCATAAAACGCAGAGGACGCGTTATTCCCTTTTGCCTGTTTCGCTCGATTTTCTCGCTCGCCGCAAGTTCGCATTTGGCTCTGAGTTTTTGCGCGTCGCGGTTAGAAAACCCCTCTATAAGTTCGCAAATAAAGCCTTGCGCCTTAAAATACTTCTCAATATCCTTTATCGCGCTCGGCGAAACGAGGTCTTTTTTATTTACGCAGTAAACAATCGGTTTTCCGCCGAACACCGAGAAAAGTCGCTTGTTGAAACACGCGAAAACCGCCCTCGCGTCGACGACATATATAATGCCGTCGCAAAGCTTGACGTCCTCTTCCATCTTCCGAAGGGCTTTCGCCATATGCCCCGGAAACCAATTTATCGCAGTTTTGCGATATCCTTCGATTCTGTCTCCGCCGTTCATTTCCTTTTATCCTTATTGATGAGATCGGGGCGACGCTTTTCGGTTATTTTGACGGACATCTCCCTTCTCCATTTGTCGACTTCTTTGTGATTTCCCGACACCAAAACCTCGGGAACGGTCGCGCCCATAAAGTTTTGCGGACGCGTGTATTGCGGATACTCGAGAAGATTATCCGTAAAACTCTCTTCGCTTAAACTCTCGCCCGATATAACCCCGTCGACGTATCTGCAGACGCAATCGGTTATAGCCATCGCCGGAATTTCTCCGCCGGTGAGGACGAAATCTCCCAACGATATCTCTTCGTCGACGCACATATCCAAAACCCTTTGGTCGACGCCCTCGTAATGACCGCAAAGGAGCAATATTCTGTCGTACGACAACAACTCTTTGACCATCGATTGACAAAAACGTCTGCCCTTGGGCGACATAAAAATTCTCCTCGCCTTATGCTCGGGGTCGACGGCGTTTATAGCCGAATAGACGGGTTGGGGAGTCATAACCATTCCGGCTCCTCCGCCAAACGGATAATCGTCGCATTTTCTATGCTTATTCTCGGTGTAATCGCGAATGTCGGTAACGACGATTTCGACCTTTTCCGACTTTACGGCTCTGCCGATTATGCTTTCGGACAACGCCGAAAACATATCGGGGAAAAGAGTTAAAATATCAATCCTCATACATTACGACCTCCGTGAATCTCTTTGCGTCGACCTCTACTTTCCTATTCTCCAAATCGACGGAAATCAATAGGTCGGGAAGAAGGGGAAAAACCGCTCTGCCCTCGGACGACTCGACGTAATAATAGTCGACGTTTCCCGAAATTATATCGACGATTTCTCCGATAACCTTTCCGCTTGAAAGAACGAGCGAGCACCCCAAAACGTCGGAGACGAAATATCTTCCCTCTTCGACTTTTATCTCTTCTCTCTTCGCAAGCATCGGTTTGCCTCTTAAAAGTTCGGCTTGATTGCGATCGTCCAATCCCTTGAATTTGACAATAGCCTCTTCGGCTCCCGACGAACGGAACTTCTCGATTTCATACTCCTTTCCGTCGATCGAAGCCGTCTTGATATCCTTGACCGAATCGAATCCGTCGCAAAAGAGTCTGATTTTCAGTTCGCCTTTTATTCCTTGCGGCTTTGCTACCGCGCCCATTTCAATTAAATTCATTTTTACCGTTTAATCGGCTTATAGCCCGTGATTTTTTGCTTGTTTATCGCTTACTCGGAAATTTGCTTATCGCTCTTTTTTGAAAACGTTAAAATAAAACCGCGTTCGACCCGTACGCCGTACGAGATCAAACGCGGTTATTTTTTAAAATTTCCGCCGAGCGAAACGCGGCGAACGAAAGTTCGCTTTATATCTTCTCTCAGTTTTTACTCTTGATTTCGATATTGCATCTCTTACCGCTCTTCTTCGATACGGCGTTGACGATTACGCGAAGGGCTTTGGCAATCTTGCCTTGACGGCCGATAACCTTGCCCATATCGTCGCTGTCTATAAGTATCGTGACTTCAACCATAGAGCCTTTCTCCTCGACTTTGTATTCCACGTCGTCGGGGCGATCGGCAAATTGATTTACGACATACTTTATGATTTCCAACATTTAATCCAATCTCCGATTCTTACTTCTTTTTCTTGGGGTTAGTCTTAGAAGGGGACAATTTGTCCGTCTTCGCGATAACGCCGGCGTTCAAAAGAAGGGCTCTGACCGTCTCGGTGGGTTGAACGCCCTTGGAAAGCCAGTCTGCCGCTTTAGCGTTGTCGATAACTACTTCGGCGGGTTGTTTGGTCGGGTCGTAGTGACCGATCTTGTCGATATATTCGCCGTCTCTAGCCTTTCTGCTGTCTACGACTACGATACGATAAGAAGGGGACTTTTTGTCGCCGAGTCTCGTCAATCTCATTTTTACTGCCATGATTTGTATCCTCCGTTAATGTTTTTCGTAATTTATTTTTCGATCGCCTTTGGCGAGTCAAAAACGCTTTTAAGCCTTAAAAAGGCAATTTCAATCCGCGTTTGCCGCGCATCATCTTCATCATTTGCTTGGTCTGTTCGAACTGTTTAAGCAACTGATTGACTTCTTGAACGCTCGTCCCGCTGCCGTTCGCTATTCTCGTCTTTCTCGAGAAGTTGATTATCGACGGGTCGACTCGCTCTTTCTTTGTCATCGAAAGGATTATCGCTTTCGTTCTCTCGATTCTCCTCTCGTCTATATCGTCTTCGTTTATCTTGACCTTGGTTCCCATACCGGGGAGCATATTCAAAAGGCTTTTCGCTCCGCCCATTTTTTTGAGCATAGCGAATTGCTCGAGATAATCTTCCAAGGTGAAACTGTTCGCCTTGAACTTTCTCTCCATCTTTTCCATTTGCTCTTCGGTGACGGCGTCTTGAGCCTTTTCGATGAGCGAAAGAACGTCTCCCATTCCGAGAATTCTGTTCGCCATTCTATCCGGATAAAAAGGCTCCAAATCGGTAAGTTTTTCGCCGACCGAAGCAAATTTTATCGGTTTTCCGGTCACCGCTTTTATCGAAAGACACGCGCCGCCTCTGGTATCTCCGTCGAGTTTCGTCAACACGACGCCCGTTACGGCAAGCCTTTCGTTAAAGGTCTTCGCCACGTTAACGGCGTCTTGACCGGTCATCGAATCGACCGTCAAGAGAACTTCGTCGACCTTTATAGCCTTGGTTATGTCCTCGAGTTCTTGCATAAGCGCTTCGTCTATATGCAAGCGTCCCGCGGTGTCGACTATTACAACGTCGAACCCGAACTTCTTCGCGCGTTCGACGGCTTCGGTCGCAATCTTTACGGGATCTCCTTGCCCCTTTTCAAAGACTTCGACTTCGGCTTTTTCTCCGACTATTTTAAGTTGATTGATAGCCGCCGGTCTATATACGTCGCACGCCGCGAGCAAGGGTTTTTTGCCTTGCTTTTTCAAGTGGAGGGCGAGTTTTCCGCACAGCGTCGTCTTTCCCGCGCCTTGCAAACCGCACATCATTACGACGGTCGGCGGATTGGGGCTTACGACGAGTTTGGAATTCGTCGACCCCATCAATACGGTCAATTCCTCGTTTACTATCTTTATAACTTGTTGAGCCGGGCTCAGACTTTTTAAAATTTCTTGTCCGACGGCTTTCTCGCTTACCTTGGCGATAAAATCCTTGGCAACGGCAAGATTGACGTCGGCTTCCAAAAGGGCTATTCTGACCTCTCTCATCGCTTGTTTGATTTCGAGTTCGGTCAATTTGCCTCTCTTAGTCATCTTGGAAAATATATGATTAAGTTTTTCGGACAGTCCTTGAAATACCACCGTTAGTTATCTCCCAAAATTTTGTCAATCTCGGTCTTAATTTCGGAATTTTCCCCGAAACGTTGACCTATAAGCCGATAAACGGCTTTTTTCTTTCTCAACAACCCCAACTTCTCCTCAAACGAAGAAAGTTGTCTTTTCGCTTTCGCAAGCGCGTCCGACACGCTCTGACGCGACGCGTTTCTCAATTCCGCAATTTCTCCGAGAGAAAGATCCATTCCGAAATACATATCGAAGATTTCTCTTTGAGCCGCGCTGAGAAGGGAAGAATATTCCGAATATAACTCGTTTAAGTATATTTCGTCCTCGATTCGAGCGTTCATATCGCTATTATACTACCGTAAAAAAGAGATGTCAAGCATTTTTACTTGACATCTCTAAAATATAATTTTTTATTCGAAAATCGCTTCGACGAAAGCTTCTTTGTCGAAATAATCTATATCCTCGAGTTTCTCGCCCGTTCCGACGTAAGCGACGGGAACGCTGAGTTCGTTGCACAACGAAACGACGAATCCGCCCTTTGCCGTGCCGTCGAGTTTGGTGAGAACGATTCCGTCGATTCCGACGGCTTCGTTGAAAACTTCGACTTGCGAGAGGGCGTTTTGCCCGGTCGTCGCGTCGAGAGCGATAAGCTTATAGAAATTAGCCTCGGGATATTCCCTTTCGACGACGTGCGACATCTTTTTCAACTCTTCCATCAAATTTGATTTGGTGTGAAGTCTACCGGCGGTATCGACGATAAGAACGTCGGTCTTTTTTGCCTTGGCGGACGACAGAGCGTCGAAAACTACCGCCGAAGGGTCGCTGCCCTCCGCGCTCTTTACGATTCTCACGTTCGCTCTTTCCGCCCAGACTTCGAGTTGATCCGCCGCCGCGGCCCTAAAGGTGTCCGCCGCCGCGATGGTGACCGTCTTTTTCTCTTCGGTAAAGAGACGGGCGAGTTTGCCTATCGACGTGGTCTTGCCGACCCCGTTAACCCCGATGACCATTATCACCGCCGGATATTCGAGTTCGAACTCGCCGGCGTTATCGAGCATATCGGATATTTCGGATTTGAGATACTCGACGACTTTATCCTTGTCGTCTTCTCTCTCTTCCATCATCTTATCTCGAATGTTTTCGACTATTTCGTCGGCGGTCGTAACCGAGATATCCGAGGAAATCAAGACGTCTAAAAGGTCGTCGTAGAAATCCTCTCCTATCTTATCTCTGGCAAACAGACGGCGAAGCTTTTCGCCGAATCCGTCCTTGGTCTTTTTCAACGCCCCGAAAAGTTTTCCGAAAAAACCCATATAGTATCTTCCTTTTTATTTTTCCGTTCAAACGCTTATCACGTTCCAAGAGTATCCACGACGTCGGCGAGTTTAACCGAAACGATTTTGGAAACGCCCTTTTCTTGCATCGTAACTCCGAAAAGAGTATCCGCCAAACTCATCGTGACCTTTTTGTGCGTGATAACGATAAACTGCGTGTTGTCGGAGAAGTTCTTCAAATAATTTGCAAATCTCTCGACGTTCGCGTCGTCCAAAGCCGCCTCTATCTCGTCGAGAACGACGAAAGGCATCGGCTTGAGTTTCAATATCGCAAAGAGGATGGCTATTGCCGTAAGCGACATTTCGCCTCCCGACAAAAGCGAGATTTTTTGCAACTTTTTCCCCGGCGGCTCGGCGACTATTTCAACGCCTTGTTCCAAAGGATCGTCCGACTCGCCTTGCTCTAAGATAAGATCCGCCGAACCTCCGCCGAAAAGTTCTTTGAAAATACGCGAGAAATTGGCTCTTATCTTTGCGAATCCGATTCCGAATTTATCGCTCATTTCGTCGGTAAGTTGCGCGATTACGTTCTTGAGGTCTTCCTCGGCTTTGAGAAGGTCGTCTCTTTGAGTCGCCATCTCCTCGTATCTCGCCGTCAAGACTTCGCAGTCCTCTATCGCCGACTCGTTTATGCTTCCGAGAGAATTTATCTTCTTCTTCAAGCGATTTATCTCGGACGACGATACGGTTATGTCGTAAGAGTCGTCTTTTAAGGGAAGCGCCGTATCGTAAGTGATTTCGTATTCTTCCCAAACTCTCTGTTGCATATATTCGAGTTCGCTGTCGACTTTAGAAAGAGCAACCTCTTCGGAATATTTCTTCTCGCTGAGTTTTGACATCTCGGCTTGAATCATTTCGCGGCGCAAATTGTCCTGTTTGACGCTTTCGTTGAGTTCGGCTTTTCTTCTCTCGAAGGACGCTCTCTTCTCTTTGAGCGCGGCGAGATACTCCTTTTGCGAACCCGTGAGGGCGACCTTTTCAACCTCGTTCATAAGGTCGGAGATAATCGCCTCGTCTCCGGCAATCGTCTCGACGTCCTTTTCTCTTTGAACGAGAAGTCCGTCTCTCTCCTCGCGCATACGCTCGACGCTCTCTTTCTTAGCCTTGATTTCGGCGGCGAGCGCTCCGAGTTCGGCTCGAACCTTGGTATTTTCCTCGACGAGTCTGTCTCTTTCTCTCTTAAGCGCTTCGAACTCGCTTTGGTTTTTCTCGGCGTCGAAAGACGCCGACGCCTTTGCTTGCTCGAGCGTTTTATTGCCGCTTTCGACGTCGGAATATTCTCTGTCGATCTCGTTGATTCTCGCCGTAAACAAGGCGAGCGCCGAACGATAACTCTCGGTTTCTTTTTTGACGTCCTCTATCTTTATAGCGAGCGCGGCGACCTGTTCTTTCAAGGCGACCGACGCTTGTCTCAACTCTTGCGCTTCGACGTTAACTCTCTCGAGTTCTCTCTTTTGCTCGGCGACTTGCGCTTCGATTTGGCTCTTCTTTGCTTGTCTGCGAGCCATTTCTTCTTTTTTATCGTTAATCGCCTTGTCGACGTCGTCGAGACGACGATCCATCGAGAGCAATCCCGACGCGCCTTGACGTCTCGATCCGCCCGACATAGAGCCGTTAGACGAGAGAACGTCGCCGTCGAGCGTTACGATTCTAAATCCGAAACGGTATTTTTTCGCTATGTACGTCGCGTTGTCTATCGTATCGACGACGAGCGTGTTTCCGAGAAGGAACTTGACGACGTTGTCGAAATACTTGTCGTACGAAACGAGTTCGGTCGCAAGCCCGAGCGCTCCTCTTTCGTCGAGAGCTCGGCGAATGTCTCCTCCGTCCGCTCTCGGCTTCATCGACGAAACGGGCAAGAAGGTAACTCTTCCGCCCTCCGTTCTCTTGAGGTATTGAATGAGATACTGAGCGTCGTCGGGGTTTGCCGTCACGACGTTTTGAACGGCGGCTCCGAAACACGTCTCGATCGCCGTCTCGAACTTCGATTCGGTCTTGACGAGGTTTGCGACGACTCCCTTTATCCTCTTTGCGATTTCGGGGTTGTTTTTCGCCGAGGCGAGCAAATGTCTCACCGCGACGGGGAAACCTTCGAAATTCTCGCGAATGTTGGAATAGGTTCTCTTGCTCGCTTCCAACGCCGATATTTCCGAATTGAGTTTATATATCCTCGCGTTAATGTCGGAAATATACGTATTCGTCGCCGCGATATCGTTTTCCTTGTCTCTAATGTCGATTTTTGCGTTTGCGACGCGTTTTTCGGTCTCGGAAAGTTCGGCTTGCTTAGCGGCGTTTTCGGTCAAGAGAGCCGCCAATTTGCTCGACAATTCGTCGATTTTGTCGTTCGCCTCTTTTTGCCTCGAAATCATAGCCGCCTTCTCGGACGAGAGCGCGCCTATGTTTTGTTTTAAATCTGCGAGGCTTTCCGCGCTTTTTAAAATTGCGTTTTGAGAGGCTTTCGCGAGAAGTTCTCCCTCGTTTATTTTTGCGATCGCCTTGGACAAGTCTACGGCGATTTGAGCCGCCTTGACGTCGAGTTCCGCCGAACGCTTTTCGGCTTCGGCGATTTGAACGCCGCCCTCTTCTATGCCCTCTGCAAGTTCGGCGGCTTTTTTATCCGCCGAGACTATCTCGTCTTTAAGTCTCTTGATTTCGTTTCTGAAATAGTTTATTTTTTCGCCGTATACCTTGGCGTTTCCCGATTGTCTTTCAAACTCTCGAGTTTTCTCCAAAAGCTCGTCGTTAACTTGCTTCACGTATTCGTCGGCGTCGTTTATCTCTCTTTGATGTCTGTTGTACGACTTTATAGCCGAATCGAGCTCGACGCTTCTCTCCTCGAATTGGTCGGACAAACTCTTTATCCTCGCCGATATCGCCTCTTTGGTCGACGCGGCGTGCGCCGATTTGTAAAGATAGGCGTTGACTTCGTGATATTTGAGTTCTCCCGTCAAGGCTTGATAAGTTCTCGTCTTGTCGGCTTGTTTTCTGAGAGGCTCCAACTGCCTTTCAAGCTCGTTCGTCAAGTCTACGATACGAATGATATTATCTCGCGTTCTGTCGAGTTTTCTCATCGTTTCGAGACGTTTTTGCTTGGTTTTGGAAATGCCGACAGCCTCTTCGAAGATGGTTCGTCTGTCCGTCGGCTTGGAAGACAAGATTTCCGAAACCTTGCCTTGCCCTATTATCGTATATCCCTCTTTGGATATTCCGCCCTCGCGGAGATAATCGACTATGTCTTTAAGTCTCGCCAATTTTCTATTGACGTAATATTCGCTTTCTCCCGATCTGTAAAGTTTTCTCGTGAAGACAACCTCGTTAAACTCAAGGTCTTTGAAAATATGATCGGAATTGTCGAAAACGAGCGAAACCTCGCAGTAGGACAACTGTTTTCTGTTCTGCGTGCCGTTGAAAATTACGTCTTGCATACTCGCGCCGCGCAGCGACTTTGCCGACTGCTCGCCGAGCACCCATCTGATCGCGTCCGCGACGTTGCTCTTTCCGCATCCGTTCGGTCCGACTATGCACGTTACCCCGTTGTCGAATTGAATCTCCTGTTTATCGGCGAAAGATTTGAACCCTACGAGTTCGATTCTTTTAAAATTCACTTAATCTTTCTCCTTTTCGCCTCGCCGCTCGAGTCGTTCGCCGCGGGCGATATTTCCTTTTTTTCGATTCTCCGAACCTCTTTTTCGTTCGGAATCAAAATTCTTATCCGTTTTTGCTCTCGGCGGTTTTCTCTTATCCCCGTCGGAGCCGTTTTTTCTCGTCAGTTTTTCAAAAGCCGCCTTTGCCGCGAGACGTTCCGCCTCGCTCTTCTTTCCCGCCTTTCCTTTGCCGAGCGCCTTTCCTCCGACCGAGACTTCCATCTCGAAAATCGGGTTATGCGGCGGTCCGCTCTTGGATTTTTCCTCGTAAACGATATCCCCGAGTTTGTTTTTTTGAACGTGTTCTTGAAGTTTGCCCTTAAAATTCCCGTCCGTTCGCTTATCCTCGACTACGTTGCCGTCTACGTCTTTAGGTCTGAAATTGGACAAAAGAGTTCTCTTTATAAAATCGGCGGCGACGGAAAGTCCGCCGTCGACGTAAATCCCCGCGAGCAACGCCTCGTAAAGATTCTCTCTCGCCGCCTCGTGTTTCTCGTCCGAATTTTTCCTCTCCCCTTCGCCGAACAATATGTAATCGTCGAGTTTGAGTTTGGCTATAGCCGCCGCCAACGGCTTTTTCGAGACGATTTGTTGCTTATACGAAGTCAACTCCCCCTCGCCGAGGTCGGGATATTTGGAATATAACCACTCGGTAACGACGAATCCCAAAATGGAATCGCCGAAAAACTCCAACCTCTCGTTGTGCTCCCCTCCTCGCTCGTGAGCGTAAGACGGGTGAGTGAAACACTTTCTCAAAAGCGATTTATCCTTAAAAGAGTAGCCTATTCTCTCTTCGCAATCGCTCGTCATAAAAATCATTTATCGTCTCCGTCCGAGCAAAGCGCTCTCTTGATTTTTCCGCAGAGGTCGGTCGCGGCGGCGTCGCGCGCTTGCAAGACCGCGCTCTTAAAAGCGACGGCGTTGGACGAGCCGTGAGCCTTGACGATGACCTTTTCCATTCCGAGCAAGACGGCCCCGCCCCTCTTGTTGTAATCGAGTTTATCCTTGAGATTCGCGAACGCCCCTTTCATAAAGAGCGCTCCTATCATCGCCTTTTTTGACGATTTTATTTCGGCTTTCAAGAAAGACAAAATACAACCGACCGCGCCTTCGGTGCTCTTTAAGGCGACGTTTCCGTTAAACCCGTCGGAAACGACGACGTCGTAATCTCCCGAGAGAATCTCCCTCGCTTCCATATTTCCGACGAAGTTGATACTCTTGTTCTCTTTCAAAAGAGCGAACGCCTCTTTCGTGACGGCATTGCCCTTCGCGTCTTCGGTTCCGTTGGACAAAAGCGCGACCTTGGGATTTTTAATTCCCCAAATCTCGCTCGCGTACGCGCTGCCCATAACCGCGTATTGCGCGAGATGAACGGGCTTGGCGTCGGCGGTTGCGCCGCAGTCGAGCAAAAGGGTTTGTCCCCCCTTTTTGTTGGGAAGAGCGGGCGCGAGAGCCGGGCGAAGTATGCCCTTAATTCTCGGCGTTAAAAACATTGCCGCGGCCAAAACCGCTCCCGTCGAACCGGCGGAAACGAAGGCTTTGACCGAAGAGTCCTCTTTGAGGGCTTTCGCGGAAACGACAATCGAAGAATTCGGTTTTTTCTTGACCGCCTCGACGGGCGCTTCGTCGCAAGTTATGACGTCTTGGGCGTCGAGGACGGAAACCCTCGACGCGTCGTAATCGGTCTCCGCCGCTAAAATCGCGTTTATCGCGCGTTCTTGTCCGCAAAAGACGACGTCGAATCCGTCTTTTTCCCTTATGGCGTCCAATGTTCCTTTTATTATCTCGTCGGGCGAGCGATCTCCCCCGAACGCGTCAACGATTATTTTCATATAATCGGCGTCTCCTTATTAAAAATTTATCGATATTCGAGATTTGAATTTTATCAATATTCGAGATTTCCGACCGTTCTCGGGAATGGAATAACGTCTCTTATGTTGGCGATTCCGGTTAAGTACATTATCATTCTTTCGAAACCGAGTCCGAATCCGGCGTGTTTGGTTCCGCCGTATCTTCTGAGATTTATATACCAATCGTAATCTTCTGGTTTGAGACCGAGTTCGTTCATTCTCTTCAAAAGAACGTCCTCTCTCTCTTCTCTTTGGCTTCCTCCGACGAGTTCGCCTATTCCCGGAACGAGCAAGTCGGCGGCGGCAACCGTCTTTCCGTCGTCGTTCAAGCGCATATAAAACGCCTTGATCTCCTTGGGATAATCGGTTAAAAACACCGGTTTTTTGTAAACTTGTTCGGTGAGATATCTCTCGTGCTCGCTCTGCAAATCGCAACCCCAATAGACGGGATATTCGAACTTGTCCTTAACGGGCTCGAGAATCTTAATAGCCTCGGTATACGGAAGTCTGACGAAGTCGTTTTCGACGACGTTCTTAAGCCTGTCCAAAAGCCCCTTGTCGATAAAGTTATTCAAAAACTCGAGTTCGCTTGGACATCTTTCCATAACCCTCGTAATGACGTGTTTTACCATCGCTTCGGCGACGTCCATATCGTCCGCGAGATCGGCGAACGCCATCTCGGGTTCTATCATCCAGAACTCGGCGGCGTGACGAGCCGTGTTCGAACGCTCGGCTCTGAAAGTCGGACCGAATGTGTAAACGTTTCCGAACGCCATTGCGTAAGCCTCGGCGGACAATTGTCCCGAAACGGTAAGGCTCGCTTGTTTTTCGAAAAAGTCGGCGGAATAATCGACTTTGCCCTCTTCGTTCTTTTGAACGTCGTCGAGGTTTAAGGTCGTGACTTGGAACATCGCGCCCGCTCCCTCGCAGTCGCTGCCGGTTATGAGCGGAGTGTGGACGTAAACGAACCCTCTCGAATTAAAAAACTCGTGAATGGCGAAAGCCGCTTCGCTTCTGACGCGGAACACAGCGCCGAAAGTATTCGTTCTCGGTCTCAAATAAGCGATTTCTCTGAGATACTCGAGCGAGTGGCGCTTCTTCTGCAAAGGATAATCGGGCGAAGAAGTTCCCTCGATCTCAATCGACTCCGCTTTGAGTTCAAACGGTTGCTTGGCGTCGGGAGTTAAAACGAGCGTTCCGGTCGCGACGAGAGACGCCCCGACGTTTTGACGGGCGACTACGTCGTAATTGTCTATTTTTTCGCGTTCGAAAACGATTTGAAGGTTTTTAAAACAACTTCCGTCGTTAAGTTCGACGAAGCCGAAAGCCTTGGAATCTCTCAGCGTTCTGACCCAGCCGCAGACGGTTATCTTCTTGCCGCCGAATTTTTCCTTGTCGGCGAAGATTTCCTTTAAATACACTCTGTTCAACATAAG
>CAZVPW010000006.1:15214-25802 GCA_964629115.1 uncultured Acidiphilium sp. | reverse complement strand
CGAGCATTCCGGGCATCACGTTGTTTATCGTGTCGACGTAAACGCGTCCGTCCTCGACGTTGGTGACGAGTCCGAGAGCCCCCGAACCGTCTCCGAACAACATTCTACCGAGGTTCAACGCCGAAGACTTGACCAAACCTTCCATTTCGTCGTTTAAAAGATTGACGAAGGCTCCGGCGTCGTTCGCCGAGGCTCTGACCGCTTTATCGGATATTTCGATCGTGCCGTACAAGTTCTTCAACGAACAAACGAGTTGTTCGTAATTATTCCCCGACGCGATCGGCAAAGAACCGTCTTCCGTCCCGGCGCCGATACCGCCGTTTATGCCGTATCTCGCAAGCTTTCTGACCTCTTTGCCCCATACGTCCGAAGTCGTTTGCTTAATTCTCGCCAAAAACGGATTAACCTCGGTATTGAGTTGATCCGCGACGACGTCGAGATAAAGAGTTTTTAACGCCTTGTCGGCGCTCTGCAATGTTACCATATAAATTATCCTCCTCGATTTTTAATATCCGCGGCGGCAAGCCTCCCCGCCTCCGCAAAATTCTTTGGTTTTCGCGGCGGAGCGACGACCGCCGCCCCTCCGCCTCTCGGGACGCGAGCGGCGCCCCTCGATACTTGCAAGAGATATTCTTTGACTATCTCTTCCGCAGAGATTCCTCTCCTTTCGTTCGTTTCGCCATTCTCGGCGTCCGTCCGCTTAGGCTCGGTTACGGCTTGCTTATCGCCGTTCGCCTCGATAGCCGATCGAGCCTTCTCGGCCGCTTCGAACCGCTCTTCTAAAGAGAGCAATCTCGCCTTGAGTTGCTCGGTCAACGACTCCGCGCCCGCCTCGCCTTTGACCGCGCCGCCCTTCAACGCGCCGTCTTTCTCGCTCGGCGCGTTCAAGCAATTTCCCCTTTCGTCCGCTCTCTTCTCCGAAAAAGCGCCCGTCGGCGTTGTTTTTTCGGAGTTTAAAGCGACGATTCCCTCGAGTTCCTTCAATCGCGAGCTGCGTCTGGTAAACTCCGATTCAAGACTCTCGTACGCCGTAAGAAGCGACTTTACGTCTTTAAACTTCCCCAATGAGACCTCGGCGACCGCCGCGCCCGTTTTCAACTCCGCCTCCGCGGTATGCGCCGTCGTTTCGGCTTGTTCAATGTCGTTTTGCTTCATATTACGTCCTCCCGTATTTTCCTTTTATTCCGCCGCTTTATCCAAGGCGGCGGCCCTTTTATGTTTTCTTAAATGTTCAAGCGCGTTCTCGCGTCTCTCCGCGTTTGCCCTCGTCTTCTCGCTTTCGTTCGAAAGCAAATACCTCGTGTGTTCTTTGACGTGAATTTCGTGGGCGTCGAATTCGTCGACGTCGATAGATTCCATAAAGCCCGAAATATTTTCTTCTTGCGCCTTGTTGCGATGAAGTTCCTCGACGTCAAGAGCGTTGTTCATCGAACCGAACCCGAGGATTTCAAGAGCTTTCGCCTTGGTTCTCTCGGACATCTTTCCGTCGGCATCGGATAACAAACCCGCGGATATAAGTTCGTAAACGGCGTTTTTTTTCTGAGCGGGCGTAAACGACAACTCGTTTTCCGTATCAAAAACCACGTCGTCCGACGTCAAGTTCGAAGAGTTAAAATAGTATAACTCGACCTTTCCCTTATCTCCGGATACTTTCAAAATTCTTTCGTTGGAAGCGAATTGTTTGAAGGTTCTGATTATCCTTTTCGCGCTTTCTTTGACCGCCGCTCTGACGTTTTCGCTCGTCGAGTTCAAACGCGAATCCTCTTGCTCCATAAGCAACTGCAACGCGACTCCCGACGCCCCGACGCCGACGTCCGTCGAACGAGAAAACTCGCTCACTCCGCTAAGGAGAATGAACTCGCTAAGAAGTCTCTCCTCTTCTCTCGCAAGATCGCTCGGAACGCTTCCCATATTCAACAAACTCGGCTTTTCGCTTCCTTGACGATAAACGATTATCTTTCCCGGAGACAATCCCTCTTCGGCAAGGTCGTCGACGTCCACGGAGCCGTCTTCGACGGCTACGACGCCCATAGAAAGTCTGTTCATATACTCTTTCTTGCGGTTCTTTACGTCGTTATACGCCCTTTGAGCGGGAATGAGTCTCTCGATCATTGACGCCCCGAAAAACCTACCCGCCTCGTCGATCGAGTTTTGCATGACGAACGGTATCTCTCGACGCCCCTCTATCCCGTTCTCGTACGGCAGTTCTCCGACGAAGAGCAGTTTATCGCGAGAAACGACGACCGTTCTTCCGTTTGGAAAACGCGAGTTCGGTCTCTCGTATCTCTCTATGACGAGCGCCGAGTCTCTCATCGCCGTTTTGCTCGTTTGGCGTTTATTGAGCGAAAACACGTCGATCGACTCTCCCTCCATAACGACTCCGTACTGCCTTTCGATATCGCTCGTCCTCATCGCTCTCGCCCTTATCAAACTCTCGCAACCCTCGACGCCGCTCGAGGACAGGGAATCGGGAAAAATCTCAAACGGCGATACGACTTCGACGAAAACGTCCCCCTCGTACACTCTCTTTCCGTCGACTTCGCCCAAGAGTTTTCCGCCGTCCGAATTCCAACCGACGTAATAAAACGCCGATCCGCAAGTCTCGCTCCACTCGGTCGCTTTGGATATCTTATCTCCGAGAGAGAGTCTGCAATAAGCCGAATCGAGCAAAGCCGAAGCGAGTTTCGCGTTTTTGATATCGCTCTCTTCCGTTCCCGACGCCCTAACGCTCATAATCGGCCTCACCCTAGTGAGTCGGGATATTCTCGAATCGATTATCGGAGCGATATGATTATAAACGTCGGACGATTGCCAATAAAACCTCTTTTCCTCTTCCTCGATTTCTCCTCTCGATGTCAAGTCGCAGTATTGATCGCCGGCTAAAAAACGCAAATTAAGTTCCCACCTACGCTCGTCGTCTCGCCTCTCCTCTTGCCGTCTCAAAAAATCTTCGGTAACGTCGGCGACGAGCTCTTCGTAATACCTATCCTTTTTAGACTCGCGTTTTGTCTTTTTCACGATCGCTTTCCCCCTCGAGACGAATTTTCTTTACGGCTTCGCGAAGTTTTTTGAAGCATTGGTCGCAAAACCTCATTTGGGTCGTTACGCCGTCGAACGAAACGTCTTCGGTCGCAAGGTTCCCGCAACCGTCGGCGTCGCACTTAATGGCGAGATTACATTTGGTTATTTTCATTTTTTACGCTCTCCTTTAAAATTTCAAGTATTCTCAGTCTTTCCTTCTCTAAATCCTCGTCGGACAATGCGGCGAGATCGACGACGTCCTCGTCCATATCCAACAACATTTTAGCGGCGGATATATCCGGAGGAACGGACTTTTTGGTCACCTTTCTCTTTACGAGCGACAACGTTCCGTCCGAATCGGAAAACTCCTCCACCGTCTCTTCGGTATCGTAGCCGACCGCCCGTCGCTTAAGAGCCTCGGCTATCTCTCTTCTCGTTTTATCATCCATTAACCCCTCCTTTCGGCTGAACCGCAGTCGAAAACCGACGTTTTCCCTAAGTCGAGCCAATAATAGCGCCGTTTTTCATTTACGCAATACCTTTGTGAACGTTTTTTATAAAAAAAGCCTACCTTTGTCAAAGGTAAGCTTTTTGATATTTTCAGTTTTTCATTTTCGCCTTTTGGAGCTCGAACGCCGCCTCTTCTCAGTCCGAAAACTTAAGCAAAGACGGACATACAAACGGTCGCCGCGACAATCAACGCGAGCCCTACGACGGCTTTGGGCTTAATTTTTTCTTTGAGGATCAAAACGGAGAACCCGACCGTCGCCAAAATGCTCAGTTTGTCTATCGGAGCGACGACGCTTAACGGTCCTTTTTGTATAGCGTAGTAAAACGCTAGCCAACTCGCGCCCGTAGCGACGCCCGACAATACGAGAAAACCTAAATCCCGACGGGGAATTTTACCGATCGACTTCTGCTTTCCCCTCGCAAGAACGATTCCGTAAGCGGCAACGAGAACGGCGCCCGTCCTTATGGCAGTCGCAAGGTTAGAATCGACGTCTTTGACCCCAATTTTTGCCAAAATAGACGTCGCGGCGGCAAATATCGCCGAAGCGGCGGCAAAGAAAATCCATTTAAAATCTTTTTTGTCGTCCGACTTGTTTATATCGAGCATCAAATAAGTTCCGAGCGTCAAAGCCGCGAGGCAAATCAATTTGACGCCCCAATTCGACCTCTCCGACGAAAAGAAAATCAACGCGAAAAGAATCGTTAACGTCGCGCTCGATTTATCGACCGCCGCGACTTTCGAAACTTCGCCGATCGACAAAGCCTTGAAATAACACAACCAACTCGCGCCCGTGGCAAGCCCCGACAAAACCAAAAATACCGCCGATTTAAAATCGACCGAGGAAATAGTTTTATATGCTCCCGAGACGAATACCATTGCCCACGCAAACGCTAAGACGACCGTCGTCCTAATGGCGGTCGCGAGATCCGAGTCGGTATTTTTGACGCCGATTTTTGAAAGAATCGCGGTTATTCCGGCAAAGAGAGCCGAAAGACACGCCGCCGTCGCCCATTCCATACTTACTCCTTTTTCGTCGACAAGATTTCGGGATATTCCCCAAAAAGATTGAAAACAACAAAAGCCGTCGCAAAAGCGACGGCTCGTCTAAAACCTATTCGGCTTATTCTCCCTTGAAGGGAAGAAGGGCGACAAGTCTCGCTCTCTTGATGGAGGTAGCGAGAAGTCTTTGATGCTTAGCGCATACGCCGGTCATACGACGGGGCAAAATTTTGCCTTTTTCCGTAACGTATTTTTTCAACTTGGCGGTATCTTTATAATCTATCGCGGTAGCCTTTTCAACGCAGAAAGCGCAAACTTTTCTTCTGGGCGCTTTTCTCATAGGCTTCTTAGCGACGGCCGCAGCGGCGGGCGCTACGGGAGCGGTAGTCTTTTCTTCCATGATTTTTTACTCCTTTTGAAAATTTTCTCTTCCCGACCGATATGGAACGGGCAAAACGGATCAGAACGGCAATTCGTCGTCGTCTACTTGTTGAAGAGTAGGCTTAGCGGACGCTCTGGGAGCGGACGATTCAAAGTCCGATTGCGACTCGCTCTGATTTCTAACGGATAAAAATTCGACTTCGTTGGCAATTATATCGGTAACTTGTCTCTTGTTTCCGTCCTTATCTTCGTAGGAACGATTTTGCAAACTTCCGACAATCGATACTTTGCTTCCTTTTTTAAGGTATCTGCCGCAATTTTCGGCTTGAGTTCTCCAAACGGTAACGTTAAAGAAATCGGTCGCGCGCTCGCCGTCGCTGCTCGAATAAGGTCTGTTGACCGCAATTCCGAGTCTGCAATAAGCAATTCCGCTCGAAGTCTCGCCCATTTCTGGATCTCTCGTAAGATTACCTATCAAAAACACTTTGTTCATAATTTTTCTCCTCGCGTAAGATTTTAAACGTCGTTTAAAATCATCTTCTGGTTATCAAACGTCTTAAGATGTGTTCGGTTATGCCGACGACTCTCTTAACCTCTTGAACGAGGTTGCTGTCGCCTTCGAACGCAACGTATACGTAATAACCGTCAGTTTTGTAGTCGATAGGATAAGCGAGTTTCTTAATTCCCCACTTCTCCGTCTTCTCGACGACTCCGCCGTTTTTCGTGATGGTTGCGTCGACCTTCTCGATAAGTTGGTCTTTCGCTTCATCGGAAAGAGCAGATTCCAAAATGTAAATCATTTCGTACTTGTTCATTTTTTTACCTCCCGGACTTATTCGGCTTACGGATTCTCCGCAAGCAAGGTTTGGCATTTTTTCAATGCTCGTCTATTATATGCTTGTTTTTTGTTTTTGTCAAGCGTTTTTCCGCCCGACGAAAAGCCGTTTATTTGCGCCGCCGAGAGCGTTTTTCGCTCTCGGCGAACAAAATCGTTTGTTTTAGGCTATGCTCGTAACTCCGTCGACCGTGGTGAGAAGTACTTCGACCATTTCTTCGATAGTGAGCGATCCCCAAAGTTTTCTTCCGGACGCGTAATCGTATACGGTCGCGCCGTCGCGGTAAATCTTATAGGTCTCGAAATCGCTTTCGTTTATCGTCTTCGCTTGAGTCGCGGCGGCTTTAACCGTAGGCTTATAAGCGATCGATATCTTGTAAATAATCGGGAGAACGGACCCGCCCATATCGTGGTTGATGTTAATCGTAATACCGTCGTTTTCGACAAATCCGAGGACGCTCAAGAAGGTCTTGTCGAGTTGCTCGAGAGTTCCGCCGGGCGCCGCGGTAGAGGCGGCGTAATCGGAATTCAACGGAAGAATTCCGGCGTCGTACAATTCGATTGCCTTTGCCGTCTTAACCTTTTCTTGAATGGCGTCCGCAATTTCTCCGACCTTGGTATTCTCGTCGAGAATGGAGAGAGGTCCGCTCGTAACGTCGTTAAAGATATCCTTGATCGTCAAATTGTTCTTGATCTTGTCGCTAAGCGCGGTCGCGAACGAATCGCCTTGTCTCATATCGTTCATCGTGAAATCGGTTACGCAGAGAATCAACGCGCTCGTCAACTCCGCCCACGACCCGTCGGCTTTACGCTCGTACCATTTAGCCTCGGTTACGCCCGAGTGATCTCCGTGTACGACGCAAGATGCGGTGAGGTCGCAGTACTCGTATCCCATAAGTTGACCGATCCTGACGTCCTTAATCTCGTCTTCGATAGAGAAGGTTCCGTTAATGACGTCTTTCATCTCGATGTTAGCGAGAATGGTCTCGAGCGTAGTCGCGCGTTTCCATTCGTCGTCGGTCGTAATCGTCGTACCGTTGTCGTCGAGAACGAACCAAACTTTTTCTCCCGTCGAGAAGTGAACGTGCGTCGCGTCGACGGCGGCGTAAGTACAATCGGACGCTCCGTAACAGTACTTATAACCCATTATGTCGCCGAAAAGAACTCCGTCGAATACGACCGCGAGGTCGAGACCGTTGGAGAATACCTCTCCGAGATCTTTATCGGCTATTTTATCGAGAAGGAGTCCGACGTAGACGTAAGAATCGCCGTCTTTCTCGTACCAACCGGTCTGGCAACCGACGGCGTGAGCATCGTGACCGGGAACAAAGCATCCGTCGTTCGTTCCGTCGCACTTATACATTCCCATCGCGTCGCCGAGGGTAACTCCGCTCAACATATCGGCGAAATCAAGGCTTCCGCTCGTTAAATATCCAAGCGGCAAATCCGCCAAAGCCGATTCCAAAACGGCAATCTTATTTCCGCCTTCGGCTATCCAACCGTCCGCAGAGTGAATCGCGTGGTCAAGCGAGCAAGTCAAATCGTGATTGTGAAGGTTGTCTACGTGATCCGCTTGATCGCAAAGGGCGATTTGCGCGGTCGCCGAGGCGGCGTCCTTCGTATAAAGTTTGCCGTCCGAATGTTTGTGGAAGTTATCCGCATGTCCGACTTCGTCGCACGCCAAGTATTTCTTGAGGTTGGAGTCGGTCGTATAAGTATGATATCCGCAGAAAGAATATCCGAGCAATTCGCCGACGTAAATATCGTTGAATTCGTCCATAACGTTGAACTCGGTATCGAGAAGTTCGGAAACGGTCAAGCCGTAAACCTTGGTCTTAATAACCCCTTCCGCACCTACCAACTCGGTTTTGGTAACGCCGTCGGCGTCGTACCAAACTCCTTCGGTCTCGTCGTAAATTCCGCCGAGAAGTTCGCCGGCTTTAACCGATCCGAGATATGGCAAGATTATTCCGTCTTTGAGATTTTCTTTCTCGGCGTAAAGTTTGCCGATCGATACGTCGTTGAAGAGTATGCCGAACGGTTTTTCGTAAGAACCGTTTACGAGCCATTTGCCTGTCGCCGAATTCTTCTCGATCGAAGTGTTCTTGAAGGTCTTCTTCAGCGCCTTGGTTTGCAAGAGGTAAGCGATTACGTCTCCAGAGGGAAAATCGGTCAAAATACCGCCTTCGCCGACAAAGAGTTTCTCGAGAGCCTTATTCGAGTTGGAATTGTTCTTCATTGCGACCAACAAATCCTCGAGCGAGGAAGCGAAAATCGCGCCGAAGACTTCCTTGTAGTTTCCGTCGACGGTCAAAGCGTAATCGTCGGAAACGTCGTAAGTAAACTCGACTTTAAGAGCTTTTGCGACGACCTTTTCCGCGATCGCGCCAAAGGCTTCGCCCACGGTAAGAGATCCGTAAATTCTAATGAGTTCGTCGTAAAGCGCCGTCTTATTGTTCAAGTTCTTAAGAAGTTTATCGAGATCTTTCAAAGTCAAGTTAAGAGTCGCTCTGACGATCTTCGCGTTCTTGCCGGTAAGAAGAGTATTGTCTTTCTTGTAAGACTTCGCCAATCCGGTCGCGGTTACCGAAAGGGCTTTCGCAACACCCTTCGATCCCGATTTTCTGAGAAGGTCGTAAACGAAATCGCCTATCGTAAGGTCTCCGTATACGAGCTCTATCAACTCCGTCGCTTTGGTCTTTCCGTTAAGAAGTCCGAATACGTCGTCGATCTTTATATTATAGGTCGCGGACACGACGTCTGCGAGGCTTCCGCCAAGTTCGTAAGAACGAACGCCGCTCGCGTCGACTTTGACGTTGTCTACCGCAAGACCCTTTCCGACCTTAGACTTGGTAACCTTTCTGACTATATCGTAAGCGAGGTCTCCGACGAGAAGGTCGCCGTACAAATCTTTGACGAAATCGACGGCGGTCGTCTTCTTGTCAATTATGTCGAATATCGACGAAACTTTGACATTGTAGGTCGTATTGATGACTTCGGCTCCGGCGCTATGGAGTTCGTACGAACGAACGCCGCTCGCGTCGATTTTGACGTTGTCTACCGCAAGACCCTTTCCGACCTTAGACTTGGTAACCTTTCTGACTATATCGTAAGCGAAGTCTCCGACGAGAAGGTCGCCGTAAATCGACTTAACGTAATTGACGGCTCCGCCTTTGATTCCGTTTACGAAATCTACGAGTTTTATATTGTACAGGGTTTCGATAACCGTCTCGAGATTGCATCTGATATCAAACGCTCTGTCTCCGGCGTCGGATACGACGATTTTATCGTAAGCGTAACCCTTTCCGAACATACCTTTGGTAAGCGCTCTGACGAGGTCGTACAAAGCGTCTCCGACCAAGATATCGGCAAATTTATCTTCGATATAATCGTTCGTAGTCTTATTCTTAACGTTCTCGAGAATTTCGTTTACGTTAAGGTTGAGTATGACTCCGTAAATCTCTTTGAGATTCTTCTTGGTTTCATACTTGCCCTCGTCGTTGATATTCTCGTAAGCAAATCCTTCGAGTCCGAATTTCGGTTGTTTAAGAAGGCTGACGAAGAGATCGATCGCGTAATCTCCAAGCGGCCTGTCAAGGAACAAGTTCTTGAGGTTGAGTCCGCTTCTGAGATCTCCGACCGTCTTGTTCGCAAACTCTTCGAATACTTCCTTAAACGCGCCGTTGACGACGTAGGAGTTCTCCGTTTCGGTTTCCACAAGCGTCATTTCGCTGTTCGAGAAGGTATTGCTCGAGAAAAGCGCGTTATAGAGAGGAGCGGCGACGACGCCGAGTTGAAAGTCGTTCAAGATATCAAGGTTAGTCAACGCGTAAATAGCGTATATAACGTAACTAGTAGGCGCGTTGTAAACGGTATTCATAAGGTCGGATTGTTTCTCGCCTTTTTCGTTATACCATTCTTTCTTCGCATTTCCTTCCGCGTCGATTACGGTATTGTAATAAGCGCCTCCGTTATAACTTCCGTCCTTGTTTATCTTGGTCATAAAGTCGCCCATAAGAACGTTATCGGTTATATTGAGAGCGTAATCGAACGCCGCGACGCCGATTTCCATATCGAACAACTTCTTCAAGTTTTCATTGGGAGCGATCGTCGCTTTGCCCAAATAGAGGGCTACGAAATAAGCGAGCTTTATATCGGTAAGTTTGGAAAGTCCGTAGTTGGTTATGTAATCGTTCTTTCCGGACGCGTTGGACGCGAGTATATCCTCGATATAAACTTTGACGGTATGAGTATCGCCCGCGGTAATCTTATTGACAAGGTTTACGATCTCGTCGGTACGAGTATCCTTATCCTTAGCTCTCGCAACCGCAAGGAGATTTTTAACTTCGAGATTAAATACGTCTCCGACGATGAGCGGCATCGTTTTGCCGTTGTTGCTCCATACTCCCTCGCTAACCGTGAGGTTTTCAAGAGCGATTTGAGCTATTTCGCCGATCTCCGCGCTTCCGAAGTAATGCTCGAGAAGAGCGACTACGTCTTTGTTCGTGAGTACGTTGTTTACGATATCGTATATGCTATCGTTTCTCATCAAGTTGTCGAGTACGGCTTTGTTGACGATCTTGGTCAAAGCGTCGATCTTGAGGTCTATGAGATAGTCTCCGAGAGTTCTCGTCTTGCCGCAGATCGTATCGACGATATAAAGTATCATATCGTTGCCTTTTTGATCCTTGACCGAGATTATGTCGTTAATGTTTACGTCGAATATATCGCTTACGATAAGCGGCATTGCGGTTTCGCCGTTATACCACTTGTCGGTCTTTCTGACGAGGTTTTCAAGAGCGATTTGAGCTATTTCGCCGATCTCCGCGCTTCCGAAGTAA
>CAZVPW010000006.1:0-15114 GCA_964629115.1 uncultured Acidiphilium sp. | reverse complement strand
CGAGAGTTCTCGTCTTGCCGCAGATCGTATCGACGATATAAAGTATCATATCGTTTCCGCTCTTGCCCTTTATCTTAAGCAAATCGGAAACCGAAACGTTAGTTATATCGGAAACTACGAGAGGAAGGGACGAAGTATCGGCAAACAGCTCTACTACGTAACCGATTTTGATTTTACCCAAATAGTCGTCGACGACGTCGATTATCGCGTCTACCTTATTGCTCGCGCCGATCGCGTCTATCAAATCGAGGATAAGTCCTTTGTTTGCGACTCCGTCGCTATCGACGAGTTTGATTGCGTTCAAACATTTCAAGAGATTCTTGTCGGAGGAAGCAAGGTTGTCGGAAATCGAGAGGATATCCTTAACCGTGAGGTCGTCCGCTATATTTATAAAGAAGTCTTTCTTTTCGTCGGCGGTATAAGATTTCTCAATGCCGAGGATATGGTCTACGACGTCGTAAAGTTTAACGTCAAAAAGTCTTGCGAGGGGTTCGTAAACGAGCTCGATCGTCCCGTTGTTGTCGACGACCCAGTTTGTTCCGTCGTAAGAAACGCTCGTTACGAACGGGGTTACGTAATCTCCGAGTTTATATCCGAGGTCGATTACGCCGCCCTTAGTTCCGCCGCCGATGAGTTTTTCAATGAGCGGAGCGGTATTTTCTTTATCGGTAAACGCCTTTACCAAGGACATCACCTTCGTATCGAGTATTGCCGAGATTGCTTGACCCAAATTCAAGGAGCCGACGATATATTCGCCGCCTTGATAATCCATTCCGACCGCGGGAGCGACTATCGAACCAATGGTCGTATCTCCGAAAATTCTTTCGACGAGATTCATTATATCGTCGCCGGTCAATTGATCTTTGAGAAGCAAATCGAAGAATACTTCGAATTTAACGTTGATAACGGGGTTCAAAACTCCCGACAACTGCGAAACGACGAAATCGTAACTTCCGTCCGCAAGACGGCCGCAAGCAAACGGTCTCAACGCCTCGCCTACGGCAAGGTCGCCGAATTGTTCGTCGAGTTTGCCGACCACGTATTTAAGTTTGTTTTCGGCGTTCTTGAATTCGTCCTTTTCAAAACTTACGATAGAAAGGAAATCCCACTCCAAGAATCTGCCGACGAATTCGTTGACTTCGGTTCCGCCCGATACGGTATTCGTCGCCGAGTCGTATCCGAGAATAAAGGAGAGAAGGTCTCCGACGGATACCTTTTTAACCGCGTCGGACAAATTCTTATTGCCCTCTTCCGCGGCGATAAGGTCGGCGAGAGTCAAATCCAAAAGATCGGCGAGTCCGCCGTCGGCGACTTTATCGCCCGACTTCCAAACGGAGCCGACTTTCTCGGCGTTTACGAGTTCGCCGAGCGGTATGTCTTTGATTAACGCTTTGAGATCGAAATCGCTGTTTTTATCGAATCCCGCGGCTATTTGCCAGAGTTTCAAACGAAGAACGGCATTGAGTCCGTCCGTCAAGTTATCGCCGTTTTTGTCGACGAATACTCTATCGTCGCCCTCTCCGACGACTTCGAGACCGAAGACGGGGGAAACTAAATCGCCGAGCGAAATTTCGGGAGCGAAACCTTTAACGACGTCGGCGTAGGAGAAGTCGCCGCCTTTCGAAAGTTCTCTGAAAAGGGTAAACAATCCGTCGAGACGAACGTCGTACAGGAGAGCCGACGTTCCGCCTATTTCTTGTCCGTCCTTAGTCCAAACTCCGTCGATTTTGGTTGCGCCGAAAAGATTTCCGAGGCAAACTCCGCCGACGCTCGATTCGATCGTCGAGGCAAGTTTTCCGAAATCAACTTTTTCGCCGCCGAAACAATCGGCGAGTTCGCTTATTTTAAGGTCTAAAATTCTGGTTAAGAAGACGTTGACGCTCGTTCCGTCCTTTTTGACGAAATTACCGTCCTCGTCGGTCTTCGCGAGACCGTTCTCGTCAAACGCCAAGTCGAAGATATCTCCCAAGCCGTCCGCCAAGGACATATCGCCGCAATGTTCTTTCAAAGCGCCGACCAAGTTGAGACGGATATTGTCGAGAGACAATTCGTCGTCTTCGTCTCCGACGACGTCCTTAACCGAGAGTTTGAAGAGGCTCTTTATAAACTCGCTTTCGACCGCCGTTCCGTCGGGCTTAGTCCAACCGTCGGCGTTTTCAACGTATCCGAACGTCTCGAAAACTTCGCCGATCGAAAGGTCGCCGAACACGAGAATCAAACTATGTATCTTTTCGGAAGCCGTTCCGCCGTTTGCGAGAGCGTAATACGCCTCGGCGAGATTGAGCGACGCGAGGCGAGCCGAAAGCCCTTTGACCTCTTCGCGATCTTCGCCTTCGCCCTTATACCAAACGCCGTCTTCTTCGACGTATCCCATGATAACGCCGATTTTAACAGCCGAAAGGAACTTATCGATTACGAATTCGTATTTGCCGGTCGCGACGTCTTTTCCGAAGAAAGATTTGATTTTCGCCGAGCCGAATATATCGTCCAACTTCGAGGGGAGATCGCTCGCGTTTTCGCCTTCTTCCGAAACGCCGACTTTGCGGAGCAAATCGCCGAACGAGAGCTCGCCCAAGGACGAAAGACCGCCCTCGACGATTTCGGTTCCGATGTCCGAACTTCCGGTTATAACGTCGAAAATTCCGCCGAGACGAACGTTGGCAAAAAGATTGAGAGCGTCCGCTTTACCCTCTTTCGCGACGTATTCTCCCGATTCGTTCTTTTCGAATACCGACGGCAAGAGTCCGCCGATAGCGACGTCGGACAACGCGGTCAATACGCCGGGTTGATTTTTAACTTCGTCGGTCGAAAGAAGTTGTCCGAGACTGTATCTGCGAATCTTGGCGCGGCTATCCGCGTCGAGAAGCGACGAACTCGGAATAAACGACAAGACCGCCCCCACGGGTATATCCGCGAGGAAAGTCTTAAAGTCGACCGTTCCGCTAAGCAGCGAGAACAGCGAGACCGACTTGAGGTCGTCTACGAACGCCTTGTTCTCTTCGCTGCTCGTGTCTATGAGCGGTTTGTCTCCGCCGGCGGCTTTATTGATGAGATCGACGAGATTAAACCCGTATTTCTCTTCGAGGTCGCCAATGTCGTAACTGTCCGGCGAGGCGAGCGCGCGTTTCAAAAACGCGGCTAAATCCTCGGCGGAATAGTCTCCCAAATCGCCGAGCGCTTTTTCAAGGTCGTCGTCTTCGGGCAATACGTCTACGACTTTAAGGTTTCCGTACACATAGTATACGGAAGTGGCGAGACCGCCGACCGTAGCCGTGATACCCATTACGAGACCGAGCAAAAGACAAATCATTCTCTTGAAAAGTTTACTCATAATTGCGCATCTCCTGTTGCATTTCGAGCATATCCGCTCCGCGCCCTCTCCCGTCGGCTCTTTCCGACTTCCAAAACGCGCGTTCGCGAAAAATATTTGCTTTTTAATTATATATATATCTGCCTCGTTTTGTCAACCGAGGGCAAAAACTTTTTTGGGATTTTTCAGCGTTTTGAAAAAATTTTTCTTAAAAAATTTACTTTCGATTTACTTTCGTTTTATCGCGCCGAAAATTCTCTCGCGCTTTTACGCGAAAAACGGCTTGCTTAAACGGAAGAAACGCGCTATAATCGAAAAGGTCTACAAAAACGGAAGACCGACAAGAAAAAGGAAAAACGGAAGAAAAAGAGAATGATCGGAATAATTGCAAACCCCGTCGCCAAGGGCAAAAAAGCAGCCAAAGCGGCAAAGAAAACGGCAAGCGTTTTAGACCAAACGGGCGTAGACTACGAAATGGTCTTCACCCAAAGAAAAGGACACGCGACCGAACTCGCCGCGGATTTGTCTCAACGATGCGACGTCGTGGTCGCCCTCGGGGGAGACGGAACCATACACGAAGTTTTGAACGGACTCGACTGCTCGAAAGTTAAATTCGGAATCATACCGAGCGGAAGCGGAAACGATTTCGCCGCCGCGGCGCAAATCCCCCTTGAAACCGAAAAGGCCGTCGACTTGATTTTAAACGGAGTCGCGAAACCGACCGATTATATGGTTTGCGACGGAATCAAAGGTCTCAACGTCATGGGCGCCGGAATCGACGTCGACATCTTAAAACGCTGTCGAAAAAGCAAACTCTTGCGCGGAAAACTACAATACGTCTTCTCACTGATAATTAGCCTTATAAAGTTTAAATTTTACAATTTTACCCGTATAGACGGCGATAATTATACTAAAAAAGAGGCATTGATCGCTTGCGTCGGAAACGGAGACAGATTCGGCGGAGGCATAAGAATGTGCCCCAAAGCAATTCTCGACGACGGAAAACTCGATTTCGTCGTCGCCGGAAAACTCAAGAAAATTCGCATACCGTTCGCATTCGTAAAGTTGATGAAAGGCAAAATCCTCGAGCAAGACTTCGCGTCGTTTGAGAACGTCGAAGAGGTAAAACTCGAATTCGACCCGTCCGCGACCGTTCAGATAGACGGAGAACTTTACGACGGACTCAAATTCGAACCGAAGATAGTCAAGAGCGGCGTCCGAATCTTCCGCCCGTAACGGGGAAACTCGAAAAAAAGCCGAGACGCCCTCGCAAACAAGCGAACGAAAAATACGTCGGCGCCGACAACCGAAAATAAAATCTAAACAACGCCCCGAAAACGCTCTGTTTTTTCGGGGCGTTGTTCTCTTTTCGCCTTTCGACGCGCCGTCAAAGTCTTTTAATATGCGAAGTATTTCGACGCGGCGTCGAATCCCCTAAACGCGCCCTCCGCGAACGAATTCATAAAACCGAGCGGCGCGACATACGATATCGTATGAAATTTACCAAGATTCAAGCCAACGGCAACGGGTATCTTTTCGTCGACGCCGATCAAACAAAACAAATCGACCTATCCCTCGCGGCGAAAAAATACTGCGACGCAAGATTCGGAGTCGGCGCCGACGGAATTATTTCGGTCGAAAAGCGAGGATCGAATCGCTTTTTCATCGAGATATTCAACGCGGACGGAAGTCGCGCGGCTTCGTGCGGCAACGGTCTGCGCGCGGCGGCGGTATTCGCCCTCCTCTCGAAGACGGCAAACTCTCCGCGTATGACCGTCGACACGGTCTCCGCCTCTCACGACGTGTCCGTATCCGTCGAAAAAGGAGCGTTCTACGTCGACGCAACCTTTCCTCCGCCGACTTTGAAACGAGGCGATTTTTTATCTCAAAAACTCAAAGAAGTCGGGCTATACATCGATAATTCGCGAGTTTTCATCGTTAATTGCGGAAACGAGCACGCCGTCTTTTTAGACTCGGACAAATCTGCCGAAGTCGTTTTCGGAGCCATAGAAAAAACAAACCTCTTTCCCGACGGAATCAACGTCGAAAGCGCGAAAAAAATCGACGACGAAAGGTTCTTTTGCGAAGTTTTCGAACGGGGGTCGGGAGACACGTTTTCGTGCGGAAGCGGAGCGATAGCCGTCGCAGCCGCGACGTCTATCGGGAAAGAAAGCGCGACGGTCGAAATCGAAACCAAGGGGGGCATTCATAAGATAAAAATAACCCCCGAAAACATAGTCCTCGGAGGTCCTATCCGTCCGATTTTCTCGGGCGAAACGATCGAATAACGAACCCTCTCGGCGACGACCGAGTCCGCTCGAATAACGGACGACTTCGCCGAATCGACTTAAAAACGGAGATTTTATCGTATGAAACTCAACGAAAACGTTCAAAAACTGCCCTCGTCCTATCTTTTCGACGGAGTAAACGCCAGAAAAAGACAAGCGCAAATAAAATGGGGAGACAAACTTTGCAATCTCGGCGTCGGAGACGTCAAACTCCCGTTGTTTAACCTCGTCGCCGACGAAATGAAAAAAGCGTGCGACGAAATGACGACCCGAGAAGGATTTCGAGGATATCTTCCCCCGTCGGGGCTTCCGGAATTAAAAAGGGCTATTTCCGACGACTACGCTCGAAAAAACGTCCGCATTTCGCCGAGCGAAATTTTCGTGTCCGACGGAGGAAAAAGCCAACTTTCGGGCATACTGCGCCTTTTGAAAAGAGGAATTCGAATCCTCTTTCCGACGCCGTGTTACCCCGCCGGGGCGGAAGCTGCTTTGCTCGAGGGCAACGAAGTCGCATATTCCCCCTCCGACGGGGATTTTATCCCCTATCCGCCTTTCGGAGAAAGGTACGACGCCGTCTTCCTATGTTCCCCGAACAACCCGAGCGGCGTCGCGCTCGATAGGGAAACACTCGCCCTATGGATTGATTACGCGTTGTCTTCCAACGCTTTGCTCGTCTTCGACGGGGCTTACGCCGACTACGTCTCCGACGACTACCCCTCTTCCATATACGAAATTCCCAACGCCGACAAATGCGCCGTCGAAATCCGTTCCTTTTCAAAGGGGTTTGGATTCACCGGACTCCGTCTCGGCTACGTCGTAATCCCGGAAAAATTGTCGACTCTCGGCGCCCTTAAAACTCGCTTCGACGGGTGCTCCAACAACGGGGTGTCTTACGTCGTCCAACGAGGCGGACTCGCCTGCCTGTCAAACGAAGGCAGAGCCTTGATGAAAAAACGCGTCTCGTATTACAAAGCAAACGCCGAAATTCTTCGCGTGGCGTTAAGCCAAGTCGGAATCCGCCGCGTCTCGGGCGACAGTTCGCCTTACGTTTACGCAAAATGCCCCGACGACTTCTCGGACGAAACCTTTTGCGCCTTCCTTTCGGACAAACTCGGCGTCGTCGCGTCTCCCGGAAAGGGATTCTTTCAACAAGACGGCGAATATTTCCGTCTCTCCGCCTTTACCGACCGAGCGACCATATTCGAAGCGGCGGACAGAATATCTTCTTTAAAGTTCTCAAAATAACGCCGTTTATCAAGATAAAACTGCCTATAAGTCGATTATTCGTTGTTTTTTGACAAAATCAACTACGGGCATCGAACGTTACGACGCCCCGAAATCAAACGAGTTGACCGAAGAAGAACGGTCGAAGCAATCGCACACCGCGTCCGCGACTATCTTCGCGAGAGAATAGGCGAGAGAAAGTCTCGCCGAACGAAGCCCGTTTTTTCCGTCTCCCCTCTCGGCGACGACGGCGACAATAGAAAAATCTCCGATTTCGGGAAGATTTTTGGACACTCCCAAACCGGGCTTCACCGGACCTTCCAAGACTTTTATCGAACCTATTTCCTCTTTTGCGCCGAGCGCCGCGTCGATCGCGACCACTTTGTCGAGAGGAAACGCCCTCTTTATCGCCTCGGCGGCGGACTTTGCCTCGACCGCCGTTATCGGGCGATCGAGAGAACCGAGCGCGACGACTCGTCCGCCGAGTTTTTCTTTTAAAAGAGACCCGACGAGCGGACCGAATCCGTCTCCTATGACCGCGTCCGTGCCGACGCACGCAAAAACGGGCGGTTTTCCCTCCAAAAGGCGTTTTATCGCCCTCGCCAACCCCTCTCTCGCTCCGACGCGTGAGGCCCTAATCGAATAATCTTGCATAAATATATTTATTGACCGAAAAAAATTTCTTAAACGCTTGCAAAAAATATATTAATGTGATAGAATGAAGAAAAACATTAATTATATATGTACGGAGGCAGACACTTATGGAAATAGCGGATATTATTTGTATCGCCGTTTTGGCGCTCTTTGCGCTCGTTGGTTTGATACGCGGATTCGCGAAACAAATGGTAACGGTTTTGGGATGGTTCTTCGCCCTTATAACCGCTCTTTTACTCGTAAAACCGACGTTTAACCTTCTTTTCGTTCAAGAGGGGGCCGCTTTCGCCGGCGTCGCCGACAGTTTCGGCGGAATTCTCGCTTTCTGCAACGACATTGGATTTATTAACGATTACGCCGTTTCCTTGAACGCTTCTTGGACGGGCGGAATTTTGATGGCGAGATGGATAATTCTTCTCGGAATCGCTCTCGTTTTGTGGATTGTCGTAACGATAATCTTCAAAATCTTGAAACTTATCTTCAAGCCTTTCGCCGAAGGCGACAACCCGATTAAAGCCGTTGACAAAATTCTCGGTCTCGTATTCGGAGCCGCTTGGGGTGCCGTACTTATTTTCTTCGTACTCCTCTTCGCTTACTTCCTCAAAGACACCGTCTCGGTAGTCGGCGAATATCTCAACGAGTACGTTATTAAACCCGACGGATTCGTCAATAAGTACGCTTACTTCTACGTAAACGATTGGCTCGCCGCCTTCTTCAAAGGCGTTTGGGACTTCTTCGCGTCCACTATCGTTTAATCTATCTAAATTTAAAAATTAAAGAGGCGACCTTTCGAGGCTAGCCTCTTTTTTTATTCTTCGTTCGACGTCGTTTTCTCGGCTCTCTTTAATCCGTTTATCGAACGTTTCCGTTCGCCTCTCCGTTTATAGTCTTCTCCGTCGTTCGTCTATTCTTTTTCGCTCCGTCTTCAGTCTTTATCGCATCCCTCTTCTCTTTTAACTCTCGCTCGTCGTCGCTCCGACGTTTTGCCCGTTTTCCGTTTGGTGAAAAATAAGTTAAAAATCCGCATTTTCGGATATACTATTGTAAAATTAAAATTTTTGCGCTAAAATAAATTTATAAACATAAGAGTTACCCGTGAAACACGGGCTCTCGGAGGCGCAATGAAAAAATCATCGAAAACGGCGATTATCGTTATAATTGCAATCGCCGCGATTTTCGGAATTCTCGCCGTCGCCGGAACTTTTTCCGACAGCGTTTACGAATACGAGACTTCCGAATTCTTCAAGGAAGCGGGCATCGTCTACGTCGATAGCGGAGACGCGTCGCCCGACGGTCAAATCTCCAAGGACGACAAAGAAATTAAGTTTGATCCGCAAACGAGTAATTTTGACCAAATAACCATCAATATCTACAACATAACGGCGTATAAAAAAGACGCCAAGGGCAGACTCGTCAAAGTCGCGACGACCAGTCTTTATCCGCAATCGACGTTTGCCGAAGAACTCGAACTTTTGAAACAATCGGGCGTCGTCATAGACTGCGTCGACCCCAACGAGGGCTCTTTCTTCTCAAGCCTTATTATGCCCCTTTTAATGTTGGGCGTCGGTATCCTCGCGATAACTTTCCTCATGCGTTCGGTTAACGGAGCCAATAAAAGCGCGATGGATTTCGGCAAGACCAAGGCTCGCGTAAACCAAAATATAAAGGTTCGTTTCGCGGACGTCGCCGGAGCGGAAGAGGAAAAGGAAGAACTTCAAGAAATCGTCGAATTCCTCAAAAACCCCAAAAAGTTCTCGGCTCTCGGCGCGAGAATCCCCAAGGGAGTTCTCTTGGTCGGACCTCCGGGAACGGGTAAAACCCTCTTTGCCAAAGCGGTCGCGGGAGAAGCAAACGTTCCTTTCTTCTCGATAAGCGGCTCGGACTTCGTCGAAATGTTCGTCGGCGTCGGCGCGAGCAGGGTCAGAGACCTTTTCGCAATGGCCAAAAAGAGTATGCCGTGCATAGTCTTCATCGACGAAATCGACGCCGTCGGCAGACAAAGAGGAGCCGGACTCGGCGGCGGCAACGACGAAAGAGAACAAACGCTCAACCAACTTCTCGTTCAAATGGACGGTTTCGACGCTAACGACGGAATCATCATAATGGCCGCCACAAACAGAGCCGACATTCTCGACCCCGCTCTTATGAGACCGGGAAGATTTGACAGACAAATTTACGTCAATATGCCCGACGTCAGAGGAAGAGAGGCGATTTTAAAGGTTCACTCGAGAAATAAACCCCTCGCCGCGGACGTCAACTTCAAAACCCTCGCTCGTATGACCGCCGGATTCTCCGGAGCCGATATAGCCAATCTTCTCAACGAAGCGGCGATTTTGGCGGCGAGAAAGAACGAAAAAGCCATAACCAACGTCGATCTTTACGAAGCGATTAACAAAGTTATAATGGGACCGCAGAAAAAGAGTCGTCTCGTCACCGAGAGCGACAAGAGAATCACCGCGTATCACGAATCGGGTCACGCCATTCTCGCTCGTCTTCTCCCCCATTGCGACCCCGTTCAAGAAGTTTCGATAATCCCGAGAGGAATGGCGGGCGGATACACGCTTACCAGACCCGACGGCGACGAACAATATAACAGCAAGGCAAAACTTCTCGACGAAATCGTTATGACTTACGGCGGAAGAGTCGCCGAAGAACTCATCATCAAGGACGTTTCCTCGGGTGCGTCGAGCGATATCAAATCGGCGACCGAACGCGCGAGAAAAATGGTAACCGAGTGGGGTATGAGCGAAGTCGTAGGTCCCGTAAATTACGGAGACAACGACCAAGTCTTCATCGGTAGAGACTATGAAACGAGAGCCGGGTACAGCGACCAAACGGCGGCTACGATAGACGGAGAAATTCGTCGCATAATCGCAGACGCCCATCAAAAAGCCGTCGACCTCCTCTCGGCAAACAAGAAACTTCTCGACAATATGGCTCGTTTGCTCATCGAAAGAGAAACCATTTATCAAGACGAAGTCGATATGATAATGGAAGGAAAATCGGTTGCGGAAATCGTCGAATATATCGACAAACGCGACAAGGAACGTTTGGAAAACCCCTTTAAACGCTTCGACCGTCCGACCGCCGCGCCCGAAAAAAAAACAGACGAAAATGTTGAAACATCTAAAGACTCGAACGCCGAGTCGAACGAGAATCCGTCGACCGAAAACATCAAGCCCGAAAAAACGTCTTCCGTAGACGAAAAACAACCCGAACTTCCGAACGCGGAGAATCCGCAAAACTCGGAAAACGATCAAACGGATAAACAATAACGAGGAAAAAGACGCAAGTCGGGTAACCCGACTTGCGTCAATCATAATTATGACCGATAGATTAAACGCGAAAGACGCCGAAAAAATCAAAGAAGCGCGAGCCTTTTGCGCAGACAAATTCAAAACGCAAACGGTTAATCCGATAACGGAAGCCCGTCAAATGAACGAGGTTATGAAAAAATACGGATTGACCCAAAAGCAACTCGCCGCCGCGCTCGGAAAAAGCCGCTCGTCGATTGCCAATTCGCTGCGCCTTTTAACCTTGCGCCCCGAAGTTCTCTCCCTCGTCTCGTCGAACAAACTGTCCGCCGGACACGCCAGAACGCTCGTATCTTTGAATCCCGAAAAACAATCTTCTCTCGCGAGAATTATCATTTCCAAAAAACTCAGCGTCAGAGAAACGGAGAACCTCGTGAAAAACAAAGCGAACGGGTCAAAAACCGAATTTAGTCCCGAATTTCGCGATTTGCTCGACAAACTCCAAAGAAAACTCGGGACGAAGGTCTCGGCTACGGGAACGGAAAGCAAGGGCAAACTCCTAATCGAATACTACTCTATCGACGATCTCGAAAGAATTTACGAATTACTCGACTTATATGATAACTTTTGAAAAATACTCGCTCGAAACATTGAAAAAATACGCGCCGCTCGTCGACGCTTCGCCATATAACGTAAACGATATTTCAAAGAGCAGTTTTTATATGTGGAACGAGGGCGTCAACCTCGCTTTCGCGTCGGTAGACGGGGCGTTCGTTTCCGTACAAGACATTTGCGGCGAACCTTCGTTTTCTTACCCGTACGGCGGCGACGAACAACAAGCGCTCGAACAAATCGTCGAATACGTAAAAACAAACGACTTGCCCCTTAAATTTTACGGGATAGACGAACAAACTCTCGAAAAAATCAAGGCAAATCCTCTTTTTAAAAACGTTTCTTATAATTACGAAAGAAAGTGGAGCGATTACGTCTACTCGGCTCAAGAAATGGCGACTTTCAAAGGGAAAAAGTTTAGCGGACAACGCAACCATATAAATAAGTTTATATCCCTTTACGGTCAACCGAAGTTTAAACCCCTCGAAAGAGAGGATATACCGAAAATCAAGGAAACGCTCGTCCTTTACGCCAAAGAACATCCGTCGCCTTGTTACGAGGAAAACGCCGAATATAGACACGCGTTGGAACTCGTCGACGCCTTTTTCGATTTAGATATGCTCGGCGGCGCTCTTTGGGTCGACGATCTCCCTATTTCGATAACGATCGGCGAAGTTCAAAATGGCGAAAACCTGATTATCGGAGTCGAAAAAGCCTTAAAATCATACCTCGGCGCCTATCCCACCACCTTCAACAGTTTCGTTAAGTACGTCCTCTCCCTCTACCCCGACTTAAAAACGGTCAACCGCGAAGACGACTCGGGAGATTTGGGACTGAGAATGTCAAAAACGCAATACAAGCCCATAAAACTCGTCGATAAATACGTCGTAAAAATAGATTCGCCCCTTTTCGAACTTGACAAAACGCCCGTTTTAAGCTCGGACGGAGTCGTCTTGAGCGAAATAATCGAAAACGACAAAGCGGCTTACGCCGCTCTTTGCGTCGACAAAGAAAACAACGCTCTTTGGGGATACGACTACGAAACCGACCCGTCTATAACCGGAGAAATCAACGACGACACCTTTTTCGACGTCGTCGCGTTCGACCGCTCCGTCGGCGACGGAATAAGTTTTGCCATTCGCGAAAAAAGCGTCGATAATCGACTTATAGGCGAATTAATCATATATAATTTCTCCTATAACAGCAAGGCTCAAATCGGCGTGAGAATCGAGAGAAACTCCCAAGGAAAGGGCCTTGGCAAAAAGGCGTTTGCCATCGGCGCGGATTTTGCTGAAAAGGTTCTGGGCGTCAAGCCTTGGGCAAAATGTTACAAAGAAAACATTCGCTCAAAATCAACGATCCTTTCTTGCGGATTTAAGCAGACAAGCGAAGACCAAACATTTTTCTATTTTTCGAGATAATCGATTATCTTAAACGGATAGAAGAATAACGCTATATAGGAACGCTCGAAAGAGCCGAACGCGTTTCAAGCGTTTCCCTAGCGAATATCGAGGTTTCGAGCGTATTTCAAACGAATTTTAAACCTCGCTCCGCCAAAATTCCCCGAAAGACATATAACGCCGCTCCGCAAAAACCCCAGAAAAGACATTTAACCCGTTCCGCTCCAAAAAAGACATATTAAAAGCCGAGACGCAAGTCTCGGCTTTTCGTTTTTGATAAATTACGCTCTTTTTCTATTCTCGACGACGATGGCTCCAATTTCGTTAAGCAATTGTTCGGCAATATCTTTGTCGACTTTAATCTTGATTTTGTCGACCTTGCTTTCGGCTCTCATACCGTTAGCGCTGACCGAGAGCATTTCGTAAATAGGAGTTCTCGATCTAATTTCAAGTTCGGCGGAAGCGCCCTTGTTCGAAATCGAAAGAATGAGAACGATAACTCCGAAAACCAACGCGACGACCGCGAGGCAAGAAGGAATCAAGAACCATCTCAAATCTGTAAAGCGGCTCCAAACGAATCCTCCGACCGCGAGCAAAACGCTCAACGTAAGCAAGAGAACGGCAAAGGCGACGCCGTGTTTATAACTGTCGAAATTGGTAGATATGTAATCGGCGTGCTCGATAGGCATTTCCTTTCTCGCGAACGATCTCGGACCTTGCTCTTGAGCGATTATTCTTCTATCGGTGAGAATAACGCTATGTAAAACTTCGTTTTTCTTGGATTTTACTACGGCGTAATCGTATTCTCTTAAAACTACTTCGTCCTTAGCCAACGTCGCTTCCATTCTTTTTTTCCTCCTCTTTTTCGTTTTCGATTTTAACTTGAACGATTTCGTTCGACAAATCGAGAGCCATTCTTTCGGCTTCGGTAATATCGGCGGTAAAACAATCTTCGCGTTTAGCCGCGATCGAAGTTATCGAACCGGCTTTCGTCGAGAGGTTGAACACTCTGAACGGCGTTTCGGGATTGTCTTTCGTGTAAACGGTTATGCCAAACGCAATATGCTTTTTAGGCAAAACGAGCGAAAGGATAAAGGCGATCAAAAAGATTACGCCAAGACCCAAGAAAAGAATGAGATCGACGTTCTCTCCTATAAGCGCGGGGAAAACCTTAAACGCAAACAAGGCGCCGATCGCAAGAAGCGAAAAAGCGAGAACGGCGAAAATAACGATAAGCGCCGGTTTCAAATATCTCGCGAATTTATAAAAAGAATTGACGCACTCGATTCTGTCTACGGGAATCTCCGTCACTCTCTTCGAAATTCTCTTTTTGCTTCCCGAATAACGGGCGTGAACGAGTCTTTTATTTGTGAGCAATATGCTGTTCTCGACGGTAATCTGACTGTTTATCCTATCTTTGACTTGATACGAATCGTAATCGAAACAATCGACGACCCTCTCTCCGCGAGCGAGAACGATACCGCGTTTTGCTTGGCGCAAACCGAAATCGTCCGATAAAACTTTTTCGTCGGCGTTCATCTTTCATCCTCCTAATTTTGCGTAAACTCAAACGATTTGCGACCCCTCTCGCCTTATTTTGACGAGACTCGTCGACGCTAAGTTAAGCAATTATATATATAGTATACTATCCCTCTTTCGATTTGTCAAACCATTATTAAAAATAAATGAAAATCTAACTTAAAAAAGCGTTTTTAGTTCCGTTTGGAACCTCGAACGCTTTTATCTTAACGGTATTACGCTATATCTTTCTTGACTATCTCGGGCGACTTCTTTCCGAGAACGACTTCGCCGTCGATTATAATTTGACGAACGTCTTGCTCGGAGGGAAGGTCGAACATACTGTCGAGCATAAGATTTTCGAAAATCGTTCTGAGCCCTCTCGCTCCCGTCTTTAAGGCAATCGCTTTCTTTGCAATTTCGCTGACCGCGTCGTCGGTAACGACGAGTTCGACGTCGTCTATCGCGACGAGTTTTTTATACTGCTTGACGATGGCGTTTCTCGGCTCGGTCATAATCCTAACCAACGCCGTTTCGTCGAGAGGTTTGAGCCCGACGACGATGGGCATTCTGCCGACAAACTCGGGTATAAGTCCGAATTTGGTCAAATCTTGCGGTTGAATCTCGTCGAGGTACGCCGTCGAATTCTCGTCCGCCGCCTTGAGTTTTCCGGCAAATCCGAGCGAAGAATTGTCTAGTCTTTTGCCGATGATTTTATCCAATCCGACAAACGCTCCGCCGCATATAAACAAAATATTCGTCGTGTCGATTCGAATGAAGTCTTGTTGGGGATGCTTTCTGCCGCCTTGCGGAGGAACGGACGCGACCGTCGACTCTATAATTTTCAAAAGCGC
>CAZVPW010000005.1:0-28963 GCA_964629115.1 uncultured Acidiphilium sp. | reverse complement strand
ATATAATATACTATATCTAAAATAAATACAAATGATTTGACGATATTTCCCGAAAAAAACCGTACTTTTCACAATCGGAGGGGTTATGAAAAATAAATTATTCGAAGGAATCGCGACCGCTTTATATACGCCTATAACCGACGATAAAATCGATTTCGAAGAGTTTGAGAAAATTATATACAAACAACTCGACTCAAAAATCGACGCGCTTCTTTTTCTCGGAACGACGGGAGAAGCCCCGACGATAACCCAACGCGAACGAGAAGAAATCGTGTCGTTTGCGGTAAACAAAGTCGGGAAAAAAGCCGTAGTCCTCGTCGGTTGCGGCTCGAATTCAACCGCAAAAACCGTCGAACTCGTTTTGCAAGCAAAAAGACTCGGAGCAGACGGAGCCGTTTGCGTAACGCCGTATTATAACGTCCGCTCGCAAGAGGGAATATCGGCGCATTACTCCGAAATTGACAAAAGGTGCGCTTTTCCTTTTTTCGTCTATAACGTTCCGTCGAGAACACGCGTCGACGTCGTGCCCGAAACGTACGTCAAACTTTCCAACCTTCAAAATATAGTTGGCGTTAAGGAGTGCGTATCGAATCGTCGACGCTTAAATTTTTGGCGCAATTTTTCCGAGCGTCTCCCCGTTTACTGCGGCTCCGAGCAATCGTTTTATCCGTTTTTGAAAATCGGCGCAAGCGGGCTTTTCTCGGTTTCGTCAAACGTAATACCTTTTAAAATTGCAGAGATTTTCGAGGATTTTAAAAAGAATTACAAAAAGACCGCAAAAGCCGAACTGAAAGGATTGGATAGATTTTTCGAGGCTTTGTTTTCCGATGCGAATCCGATACCGTTGAAACGACTCGTCGAACACGCAGCAAACAAAGGCTATCAAACAAGACTGCCGTTAACAAGCCTCGACAAAGAGAAAACGGAGGTTTTATTGAGCGAATATAAAAAAATCGGAGGAATGAATGATTAATGTTATCATCGGCGGAATTTGCGGAAAAATAGGGTCTCTCTTATACCAAAAAAGAGACCCTGAGTTCAACGTCGTTTGCGGCGTCGACAAGGCTTTAAACGGCGATTTTGATTGTCCAGTATACTCCTCGTTTTACGACGTCGACCTATATTCCGACGTCGTCGTCGACTTTTCTTCTCCAACCGCCCTCGACGGCATACTTGACTACGCTTTAAAAAATTCGACGACGCTCGTCTTGGCGACGACCGGATATTCGGACGAGCAAGTCAACGCGATTAAAGAGGCGTCTCTCACGATTCCGATTTTGTTATGCCCGAACGTCGCCGAAAGCCTTTCGAAATTCTCAAAAATCGTTCGTCTCGCCGCGGAAAGCTTTTCCGATTACGACGTCGAGATTATCGAAAAACACCGAGCCCAAAAAGCCGACGCGCCGTCCGGAACGGCGATAAAAATCGCGAGAGAGATAAAGGACGCGCAAGGCGAAGATATTAACTTTGAAGACCAAATCAATCGCCTGAGGAGCAAACGCGAAATACGCGTCCACTCGATAAGAGGAGGCGGATTATTCGGCGAACACGAGGTTTTATTTATGGGTTCGGACGACGTCATATCCTTAAAACACGTCGCGCTTTCTAAAAATCTTTTCGTCGAGGGAGCAAAAAAAGCCGCGAAGTTTATAACGAAACAAACTTCGGGACTTTATCGAAAATACGAATAAAAAAAGTCGCTTATATAGGCTCAAATCCAAAAAATCTTTTGGAAACAACTTATTTTAAGCGGCTTTTATTTTATAAATTTACGGTTACGATTATCGGCGAAATTCTCTTTTCGCCGATTTCGAGTTTTCCGACGTTTTGTTTTTGGCTAAGCTCCTCTATTCCTCCGTCTTTTGACGGGAGATTTTGCCAAGGCTCAACGCAAAGGTACGGCGCGTCGGTTTTCGGAGCATGCCAAAGACCCACGAAGGGCATATCCGGATACGCGACCGAAATAAACGCGTCGCCGTCCCTCTTTTTTAAGAAAAGCTTGGACGGAACGTTTTCCAAAACTACTGCGTCGTCGTCAAAAAGAGAATGATCCAAATTTAAACGAGTATCGTCTTGCAAAGGATAATCCTCGCGAGCGTCGGAAATCAAACAATCGGGAGTGAAAAGTATGCGAGACGGGCGACATTTACTTTCAAATTCGACGTAATAGTCTTCAAACTTTCCGCCGTCGAAAGGAACGTTGAATCCCGGATGAGCGCCGAGCCCGTAATACATTACGGTTTTTCCGACGTTTTGAACGACGTAATTTATTTTTAAAGACGCCCCCGAAAGTGAAAACTCGACTTTAAAAATAAATTCAAAAGGATAAGACTCGATCGTTTTGTCGTCGCTCGAAATAACAAAGGACATAAAATCGTCGGTCTTTTCCGCTAAAATAAACTCTGATCCGCGGGCAAAGCCGTGTCTGTCCATTTCGAATATACGACCGTCCGCCGAATATTTCCCGTCAAAAAGTCTACCGACTATCGGAAAAAGATTATACGCTCTTCCCTTCCAATACTTCGCGTTTCCTTGCCATAAAACCTCTACGCCCTTTTCCTTGTCGTAAATCGACTTCAACTGAGCGCCGAGCGTCTCGACCGAAACTTTCAATTTTTGATTTTCAATGGAAAATATCATTTACTCCTCGCTTTCGACGTATTTTGAAAAAAACGCGTCTTTAAGTAAAAATTCGTTGATTTCTTTGTCGTTCAACAAAATCAATTTATCTAAAAGCGTCGTCAGATCCGTCGTCATAGACGCCGTAGTCTCTCTGTCCTCAAATCTATCGCAGAGTTTTTTCATTGCTTTGAAAACCTCGTTAGCCTTTTCGTCGCAATCGAACTGTTCGAAAGCGTCGTATAAATCCAAAAGAGCGTTAAAGGCTTTTAAAGTGTCCCTATCGGTAAACCACGCTTTAAAGAAAAGAAATCCGGCTAAAACACACGCGACGCCTACTATGCTGAGCGAATAAATCTCCAAAAAATAAAAAGCCAAGAAACCGACGAGTCCGATCGCGGACAAACCAATTGAAAGAGCAAGTTTTAAGGGTTGCCGTCTTTCTTTTAAATCATAAAACGGAATATTTCTCTTCAAACTCTTTTCCAGTTTCGATTTCGTTTCGCTCGACGCGGCTTTTTCAAATTCGGCGATTTGGTCGTCCGTCATTCTTTTTTTCTCGTAATACGGACGATAGGTTCTTTTTATCTCGGCTTTTCCCTCGGCGTCGGCAAGCGCAATCGCTTTGTTTATAAATTCCAAATGCGATTGGTCGTTTAAATCGGTATAATTCTTAGTCAAAACGGCGACGAGCGCCATATAGACTCTATAATCCGAATCGGTCAAGGAAAACGCCTCGTCGACCTTTTCTCGGGCTCTATCGTATTCCTCGGCGGCGACGTATCCGTAAGCCTCGTCAAGCAATATGCCGATTTTCGCCAAATCTTCTCCGTGAGCCGTTTTGAAGATTTGTCCGACGTCGTTTAACGACTTGAAATATTTCTTTGCTTTTAAAGCGGAAACGCTTTCGCCGCATTTGGGGCAAAAAGCGATTTCCGCTTGATCGTCAAGCGCGAGATATTCTCCGCAAAGAGGACATCTCGCGTTATATTTTTCGTTCATTACTTATTCCCACTCGATCGTTCCGATCGGCTTCGGCGTCAAATCGAATACGACGCGGTTGATTCCTTCGACTTCGTTCGTGATTCGATCGGTTATGCGGCGCAAAAGGGGATAAGGAATTTCCTCGATGGTCGCAGTCATAGCGTCGGTAGTGTTAACCGCGCGGATAATTGCGGGCCAACCCTCGTATCTCTTACCGTCGCGCACGCCTACGCTCTTGAAATCGGGAACCGCGACAAAATACTGCCAAACCTTGCCGGCAAGACCGTTTTTATCGAATTCTTCGCGCAAAATAGCGTCCGCTTCGCGAAGAGCGTTCAAGCGATCTCTCGTGATCGCTCCCAAGCATCTGACGCCGAGTCCGGGTCCGGGGAAAGGTTGACGATAAACCATTCCGCGAGGCAAGCCGAGAGCCTCTCCGACGACGCGAACCTCGTCTTTGTAAAGCAACTTGACGGGCTCGACGAGTTCCATTTTCATATCTTCGGGAAGACCTCCGACGTTGTGGTGAGCCTTGACCCCGTGAGATTCCAAAATGTCGGGATAAATGGTTCCTTGAGCCAAGAAGTCGATGCCTTCCAACTTCGAAGCCTCTTCGTCAAATACTTTTATAAACTCCGCTCCGATGATTTTACGCTTTTTTTCGGGTTCGGAAACGTTAGCCAAAAGATCCAAGAAACGATCGGTAGCGTCTACGTATATCAAGTTGGCGTCCAACTGATTGCGGAAAACTTCGATTACTTGTTCGCTTTCGCCTTTGCGCATCAAACCGTGATTGACGTGCACGCAAACCAACTGTTTGCCGATTGCTTTGATTAAAAGCGCGGCTACGACCGAGGAATCGACCCCGCCCGATAAAGCCAACAATACTTTTTTGTTTCCGACTTGCGCGCGAACGGCGGCTACTTGCTCGTCGATAAAGGCTTGCGCAAGGCTCGGAGTCGTAATACGAACCATAGATTCGGGACGTACGTCATTCATATAAGTTACCTCCAAAAATTATTCCCACTCGATCGTTGCCGGTGGTTTAGACGTTATATCGTAAACGATTCTGTTTACGTCTTTAACTTCGTTGACTATTCTCGTCGATATTTTTTCGAGAACGTCGTACGGAATTCTCGCCCAATCGGCGGTCATTCCGTCTACGCTCGTAACCGCTCTTAAGGCGAGCGTATAAGAATATGTTCTGCTATCCCCCATAACTCCCACCGAACGACAATTTGTCAAAACGGCGAAGTATTGCCAAATTTCCTTGTTAAGTTCGGCAAGGGCGATTTCTTCGCGATAAATATAATCGGCGTCTTGCAGAACTCTGATTTTATCTCTCGTTATATCGCCTATAATCCTTATCGCGAGCCCGGGACCCGGGAAAGGTTGTCTCATAACGATTTCTTCGGGCAAGCCGAGTTCGAAACCGACCTTTCTGACCTCGTCTTTGAACAGGTCGCGAAGAGGCTCGACGATCTCCTTAAAATCCACGACGCTCGGCAATCCTCCGACGTTGTGATGGGATTTGATAACGGCGCTCTCGCCCTTTCCGCTCTCGATGACGTCGGGATAAATCGTTCCTTGAACGAGATAATCCACCTTACCGATTTTTTTCGCTTGCTCTTCGAACACTTTTATAAATTCTTCGCCGATAATCTTTCTCTTTGTTTCCGGGTCGGACACGCCGTCGAGTTTATCCAAAAATCTGTCGCTCGCGTCGACTTTTATCAAATTCATTCCCCTTTCGAGTTTAAAGACCTTATAAACCTCTTCGGCTTCGTTCTTTCTCAAAAGCCCGTGGTCGACGAAAATACAAGTGAGATTGTCTCCGATAGCCGTATGCATCAACGTCGCCGCGACGGCGCTGTCGACTCCTCCGCTCATCGCGCATAAAGCCTTTTTATCGCCGATTTTCTCTTTAATTTTCTTAACTTGCTCGGAGACAAAATTGGACGTCGTCCAATCGCCCGAGACATGGCAAACGTTATAAAGGAAATTCCTTAAAACGGTCGTTCCTTGTTTAGTATGAGCGACTTCGGGGTGGAATTGAACGGCGTAAAATCCCTTTTCGGGGTTTGCCATCGCCGCTACCGGACAAGTTTCGGTTTTTCCGATGATTTCGAACCCCTTCGGCGGAACCGAAATATAATCGGTGTGACTCATCCAACAAACGTTGTTTTTATCGACGCCGTCGAATATAGCCGAATCAAAATACTCGACGTCGCTTTTTCCATATTCTCTCGTCTCGGCTTTTTTAACTTGTCCGCCGAGCGAATAAGCCATAAGTTGGGCGCCGTAACATATTCCGAGTATGGGAATACCGAGATTGAAAATCTCTTTGTCGACGCGAGGAGATTGAGGATCGTATACGCTGTTCGGTCCGCCCGTGAAGATTATGCCCTTTGGGGCGTATTCTTTTATGCGTTCGATTGAAATATCGCGCGGTAAAAGGTCGCAATAAACGTTTTGCTCTCTGACCCTACGCGCGATAAGTTGATTGTACTGACCGCCAAAGTCAAGCACCAAAACTCTTTCGTGTTTCATAATCGAGTTCCTCTATATGTTAAAATTCAATTTTAAGCTGTTTAAATCGTTTTTCAACTCTTCTCGACCGTACGAGATATTATCGTTAAAAAGTTTGTCGGCGTTTATCAAGGCTAGAGCTAAGTCTTCGCTCCTCGTTTGTTCGCACAACATAACGACGAAGAAGAGAGCCGTTCCGTCTCGGTAGGAAGACGAAACTTCGTAAGCGTATCTCGCCAAAGACGGAATTGCGTCGACGGCGAACAAAGCCGCCGAAACGCGTTCGCAATAAACGTTATATTCGCTCAAGTCGCTCGACGCGAGATATTGCTTAAAGGTCGACGAATAATCGTAAGTCAATTTAACGCCGAACTCCGCGACCTTAGCGTTTTCCTCTCGATAGGAATAAAAATCGACGACGGCTTTTAAGTCTGCGATTTTTTTCGTCTTTTCATATTGATTTTCGTAAAGTTCTCCGGCTTTGTCGTAAATGCCGACGTTTTCGCAGAGTTTTGCTACGGTTTTCGGAGAAACCATAATCGTCGCCGAAAAAGCGACGACGATAAGGCACAAAAACGACAGCGTCGCTATCAAAGCCGATTTGATGATTGTTTTCTTCATAATGCTCTATTATTTTAGCGCATAATTCGGCAAAAATCAACTTTATAGCATTATTCGAAATGTTAAAACATAAAAATAATCGCGAGGAAATATACAATGAAAAAAGTCTTTTTGTTCGTTTGCCTTTTGGGGTTATTGCTCTCCTCGTCTTGTTCGAACGAGAAAAAAAAGATATGCAAAAAGATAAGTCTCGTCTCCGTCGACGCCCTTTACGCTAAAATTGACGACTTAGAACTTTATTGTTACCCTAAAATCGGCGAAAATCCCTCTCTTTCGGACGGTTTCGTCGGCAAACAAAAGTTCGTTTTATCTTTTAAAATCGTCTTTAGCGACATAACGACGATAAAGTCGGCTCCGCTTATAGAATTTAAATCGGGAGAAACAAGATATTTCGGCGATTTCGAATATAAACCGCTTTCGTCTTCGGCTTTCGCCGACTTTGAAATCTCGAGCCGACCGCAAGGCGAGATTAACGGGACGTTGACTATAAACGGCGTAAAGAAAAACTTCTTTTTGCGTTCTAAAATCCCGAACGACTTGCTAAATTACAAAAAAGCGCTCGATAAAACGATTGAATTTTCCCAAAAAGAACTCGAGACCTTTTTTAACGAAGAAGAGAATTTCGAAATCAAAATCATTCTCGACGAGCAAGAGAAATTTTACGGGTATCGCATATATTTTATCGGAGAGAAGGACTTCATCGAATACTTAACCGACGCGAGAACGGGCGAAATTTTAGTAAAAAATAAGTAAAGATTTTTGTCGAAAAAAAGTATAATTTGACGGTTTAAGCGCAAAATAATATCGTAAGGAGGGAAAAGTCTAAAGCGAAAAGACGAGCATAGACCCATTACGCCGCCTTTTTCGCGGGACGAACGATTGATATGAAGAAAACTAACGCTAAGACTTGCGGAAGTAAGAATTCCAAATCGAAATCGACGAATAAGAGCCAAGACGCCAAAAATTGTCGATAAAAAAAAGAAAGAAAAATAAGGGTTTAAAACCGAATATGACTTCTTCTTTCGATCCGCTCGGCAGCTATACGGGAAACTCCGTAAACGAGTTCGGAGAAGAGGAAGCGCCTACGCAAGACGTAGACGACTTATAAAAAAACCGAGGAACAATCGTCGATTGCTCCTCGGTTTTTTGTTGTTTTACGTTCAAATTATGCTTTTTTAAGCGTGAAAATCAGTCGTCGTTTTCCTCAACGAACTTAGCGTAAACCTTTTCGAGAATCTCGTCGTCGGTAACGGGAACGAGGGTTTCGTTTCTCTCGTCGCCTTCCAATTTAAAAATTACGACCTCGTCCGGATCGACGCCGTCCTTGGGTTCGGCGGGTTGAAAGAATACAAACCATTCGTTCTCGAAATCGATCGTGCCGATATGGTAAAATCTGACGAGATTTCCGTCGTCTCCGGCAAGTTCGACGATTCCGTCGTCGAGGTCTTTGTCACGGTTGTTTTCAAAATACTTATCGCTCATACGTTTTCCTTTTCGGGCGCTCGCTCGACGCCGTTTTTTATTTTTCTTAAATAATCCTCTAAAATGTAAGACGCGGCGATTTTATCGATAACGTCCTTTCTTTTAGTTCGATTCATATCCGCTTCGAGAAGAAGTCTCCTCGCTTCTTTGGTCGTAAATCGCTCGTCTTGACATACGACGGGAATTTTTGTCGCTTTTTTCAACTGCTCTATAAAGTCTCTCGTTTTTTCGGTTTGTTCGCAAACCGAACCGTCAAAATTGACCGGAAGACCGCACACGATAACTTGCGCATACTTGCTTTCGGCAAGTTTAGACAAATATTCGACGTCCTTCGAAAAACCCTTTCTCCAGTAGGTTTCAAGAGGCAAAGCCATTTCGTCAAAGGGATCGGAAACGGCGACCCCTACGCGTTTATCGCCGATATCAAACGCAATATACTTTCCCAAAATACTTTCCTTTTCGTTTATTTGCGGCGGTTTTTCATTTGCTGCGACAAAAAAGACCGATAATCTCCGCTACTATATAATAGCGCATTCGACGGATTTTTTCAACCGTTTATCGCTTTACTTTTTTATTTGCCGTCGATTTTCTCTAAGCCGTCTCGCATAAAATTCGACAAATTACGCAAACTTATAACGAACGGACTTAAAGTCCGTTCGAAAGGAGTCGGAATGGATAAAAATTTTGCTTGCGGAATCGTCCTAGGAATGATCGGAGGAGCGTTGCTCGTCTCAAATTCCTATAAAGCGCGAAAACTCGTCAAAGACGGACAAGAGCAAATCAAAAACAAAATTGCCGAGTTTTCAAACGCAAACGACAAGAAAGCGGACGATTACGACCAATTAAACGATTAACCGACCGTTAACCGAGAAAAATCCCGAAGAGTCTCTTCGGGATTTTTTCTATTTAAACACAAATTCGCTTATGAGCGAATCGTTAGACGCTAAATTTTGATCTAACGGATCGAACGACGAAAGAAGATCCTCGACTTTATTTATAAGTCGGTTGGACGACAATCCGATCTCATCTTTTAGAATTTTCGAATAAACTTTTGGCTCGTAACCGATAAAAGTATCGATAAATTCGTCCGCTCCATCGATAAACGGCGCGACGAAGTTCTTTTCTCCGAGTTCGACGCTTTCAAAATACGCCGCCGTATCTTCCGGGTTACGTCCTCGATGAAGAGCGTCTCTCGACAGACGGCGAATAAACCTCAGCAAATTGGGAGTCAACGCCCCGTTTTTCGTCCGAATTTCCGTCGTTACGCTGGCGTATATTCCGTAAGACTTATGGTCGGGAATTTTAACGACCGACGGATTTAGAGCGTGAATCCCCTCGAAAATGACGACTTCTCCCTCTTCTCTGCGGTAAACGACGCCGGAGGGCTCGTTTTTACAATTTAAAAAGTCAAAACGACGAGTCTCGACTTCTTCGAGATTGAGCATTTTTTCGATATGCTCGCTCAAAAGTATCGAATCGACCCTTTCGGGAGACTCGAGATCGACGGTTTTTATAAGGTCCTTATCAATCAATCTAAAATAATTATCCAAAGAGACGACTCGGCATTTTTGCCCTTTTCGCGTCAAAATATCTCTCAAAAAACCGGCGGAAGTCGTTTTTCCCGAACCGGAAGGTCCAGATAAGAGGACGAACGGCTTTAAGGCGGCGTTTTTGATTATTCGGTCGGCGGTCAAAGAAAGAGAGTTCAAGAACCTCTCGTCCTCTCTTTTCAAGTCGCTTTTCGTATTAAATTTTTGATTAATCTCGCGATAATCGATCTTTGACATCGTCTTTTGAACCTTTTAACTTAAATCGATTGCGTTGGCTCTCGCAAAGGCGTAAACACTTCTAAAAGCCGAAATAATATCCGAGTTATCCTTAACGTTTGCAGTCGGTTCTATAATTTTGAAATTGAATGCAATCTTGACCGAACAGTCTATAAGCGCTCTCGTAACGCCGATTTTTCTTCCGCTGTCGATTGCTCCGACGAGTTTGAAAGCGACGGGAAGCGTCTTTAACGCCTCGTCTGCCGAAGAGACGAGACGATCGCTCATATCCCTAACGCAATCGGCGAAGAAATTATAATCGACGCCGTCGACGAGTTTCCCATAATCAAACACTCCTTCCAAAAAGTTCATTTGACCTTTTTTAAACCCGTCGACAGAGGCGCATATTTTGATTAACGCAGCTTGGAGATACTTATCGTATTCGGCGAGCAAAAAACGCTTATCGTATTTAAAAGACGCGTCTTTTGAGAAAACGTTGTCATATACGTCCGCGATAATTTTTATCGCCGAATTATAGTACGTTCTTGATTTTTCGATTAGAATATCCGTTCTTGTTTTTTCCATACCGTCCGTATCTTTTGTTAAATCGAATTCGTTTTCTTCGATGACATCGTTATTTTTTTGTTTGTTGAAAGGGACGAAAGGAACGCGCCGTCTTTGCGGCGAAAATACCGAGCGAAGGCAAGGTTCTGCCTTTCGTCGTTCTGCTTTCAAAGGGTAAATCGTTCGTTTGAGCGTAAAAGACGTTGCCGTCCGAGTCTTCTATAAACAAATTGACGTTGTCGGTTTCTCCGATCGGCTCGGCGTAAATAAGACTTTCTTTTCCGTCCGACCCGACGTCGGCGAGTCTCGTTCCTTTTCTTGCTCTCGCAAGTTTGCTAATGGTAAAGAGATCGACCTTTTTAAACGTTCCGAACGAAGTCGCGACGGCAATCTCGTATTCTCCGTCTTTTCTTATTTGCGAAACGGAAATAATCTCGTCGCCGTCTTCTAGCTCCATACCCTTCACGCCGCCGGACGCTCTGAGTTGCTTGGGGAATATGTCCGAACAGTTAAGGCAATATCCGTTTTTGGACGCAAAGAAGAAATCCGACTCGGGTATTTCCTCTTCGACCTTAAAGAGACTGTCTCCGTCTTTAAGCTTGATTGCTTGGAAAGAAGGTTTCTTGACGTCGTACTCGCTCTTCGGGGTGAGCTTGACCATTCCGCGTTTCGTAAAGAAGAATAAATTCTTTTCGTCCGCCTCTCCGTCTTTTATAGCGAGAATGGAAACGGGAACTTCGTCCTTTTCGCAATTCTTGACGAGTTGAGCGAATTTTATTCCGCCGTTCGTATCCGGAAGAGCCTCCGGATCGACTCTGTAGCAATTGCCCTTGTTGGTAAACATCAAAAGAACGTGGTCGGTATCCGTCTCGACCTTAAACGAGAAGACTTCCGATTTGCTCGGTTCTTCTTTTTTGGATATTCTCTTGTACGACGTCGACTTTAATTTTCTGAGCGACCCGTTGAGGTTGTAACCTATTACGACGTCCTCGAGATATTTCTCCTCCGCCGCTTTGGTAAACTTAATCTCCTCGGTCGAAGAAACGATAACCGATCTTCTGTCGTCGCGATATTTTTTCTTTATCGCGAGAATTTCTTTTTTTACGACCGACTTTTGAGCCTTTTTGCTGTCGAGAATCTCTTGAAGTTCGGCGATGAGTTTTCGAAGCCCTTCCAACTCTTCTTTCAAGTTGTTGACTTCGAGTTTGGTGATTCTCGCGAGACGCAAGTCCAAAATCGCTTGCGCTTGTCTGTCAGAAAGCGCGAACGCCTCTTTCAAATTAGCCTTAGCGGTCGGAGTGTCAGGCGAGGTTTTGATTATCTTGATAACCCTATCGATATCGTTTACGGCTATAATCAAGCCCTCGAGGATATGAGCTCGCTCTTTAGCTTTGTTCATATCGTAACGGGTTCTTCTGACGACGATATCGATTTGATATTCGACGTAATATTTTAAAATTTCGAGAAGACCCATAAGTTTGGGCTTGCCGTTCGCTATCGCGACCATATTTATGCCGTAAGAACATTGCAACTGAGTATATTTAAAGAGGAAATCGAGTACGGCTTGGACGTTGCAGTCCTTTTTAAGTCTTATGACCGCCCTCATTCCCGATCTGTCGGATTCGTCGGCAATATCCGCGATTCCGCCGAGAATATCCTTGTTTTCTTCTTGCAAATCGGCTATTTTCTTTAAAAGTTGAGCCTTGTTGACTTGATAAGGCAATTCGGTTATGACGAGATTTTTCTTTCCGTTGTCGAGTTCTTCGACGTTAATTCTCGCCCTTAAGGTTATTTTGCCTTTTCCCGTCTCGTACGCCGTTCTGAGTTCGTTTCCTGCGATTATATATCCGCCCGTCGGGAAATCGGGTCCTTTGACGATTTTCATCATCTCATCGAGGCTTATCTTCGGATTGTCTAAATAAGCGACTACGCCGTCGATGACCTCGCCCAAGTTGTGCGTCGGAATATTGGTCGCCAAACCGACCGCTATACCCGTCGCGCCGTTTACGAGAAGATTGGGAAATCTTCCGGGAAGAGTGTCGGGTTCTTTGAGCGAATCGTCGAAGTTGAGAGACCAATTGACGGTATCTTTATCCAAATCGGTCAAAAGTTCCAAAGCCAACTGCTGAAGTTTGACTTCGGTGTAACGCATTGCCGCCGCGCTGTCTCCGTCGATAGAACCGAAATTTCCGTGTCCGTCGACGAGGGTCATTCGCATATTGTATGGTTGAGCGAGACGAACCATCGCGTCGTAGACCGAACTGTCGCCGTGGGGATGGTATTTTGCGAGACAGTCTCCGACGACTCTCGCGCTCTTCTTATATCCCTTGTCGGGCGTCATTCCCTGTTCGTACATAGAATAAAGAATTCTTCTTTGAACGGGCTTTAATCCGTCCTCGACTCTGGGAAGCGCTCTGTCTAAAATAACGTACTCCGCGTACGGAATCATAGATTTATGAAGGACATCCTCTAAAGGGCTCGTTATTATCGAATCTTTTATTTCTTCCGCCATTTTCTCCGTCCTCCTTAACCGTTATTTTTGTTTACGTTGACCTTGCTCATAAACGCGTCTTCTTTGTTAAAGTCGGCGTGTTCGGCTATATACGCCTTTCTTCCGTCGATATCGTCGCCCATAAGCGTCGTTATGAGTTTTTCGGCTTCCGCCGCGTCTTCGATCGTGACTTGCATCAATACTCTCTTCGCGGGATCCATCGTCGTATCCCAAAGTTGTTCGGGATTCATTTCTCCCAAACCTTTATATCTTTGAAGTTGATATCCTCTTCCGACCTTGTCTATCGCTTTTTGCAACTCGGCGTCGTCGTAGGCGTATACTACCGTGTCTTTCTTATATACCTTATATAATGGCGGCATTCCGATATAAACGTGACCGTCTTGAATCAACTGCTTCATATATCTGAAAAAGAAAGTCAAGAGAATGGCTCTGATATGCGCGCCGTCTTGGTCGGCGTCCGAAAGTATAATAACCTTGTGGTAATTTAAGTTGGAAATATTGAAATCGTTTCCGATACCCGTGCCGAGGGCGCTGATTATGGTTCGAATTTCTTCGTTCTTTAAAACTTCTTCGATTCTCTTCTTCTCGGCGTTGAGAGGCTTTCCTCTAAGGGGAAGAATGGCTTGATGTTGTCTGTCTCTGCCTTGCTTCGCGCTTCCGCCCGCGGAATCTCCCTCGACGATGAAAACTTCGTTAAGTTCGGCTTTTTTGCTCGAACAAGACGCGAGTTTTCCTATGAGTTTGGCGCTGTCCGCTCCGCTTTTGGCTCTCGCGACTTCCTTCGCTCTTCTCGCGGCGTTGCGCGCTTTTGCCGCCCCGACCGCTTTTTTTATCATCGCGTCGAAAATTTGCTTGGTTTTCTTGTTCTTTATAATTGCTCCGAGTTCTTCGGTAGTCGCGCTTTCCACCGCGCTCTTAGCCTCGGGGTTTCCGAGTTTTGTCTTTGTTTGACCTTCGAACTCGACGTTTTTCATTTTGACGGAAATAATCGCCGTCATCCCCTCCCTGAAATCCTCTCCGGTAAAGACGACGTCTTTATCCTTTACGAGATTGTTGGCTTTTGCGTACTCGTTCAAAACTCTCGTGACGCCCGACTTGAAACCTATCTCGTGCGTTCCGCCCTCGGGAGTGGGAATGTTGTTTACGAAAGAAAAAACGCTCTCTGCGTAACCGTCGGTATGTTGAATTGCAAATTCAATGACAATTCCGTCCTTTTCGGTTTTAGCGTAAACGGGAAGATCGTATAACTTTTGCTTTCCCTCGTTCATATACAAAACGTAGTCTATAAGACCGCCGTCGTATTTAAACGTCTTGCTATAAAACTTCTCGTCGTCTCTTAAATCGGCGAGTTTGATGGTTATTCCCTTATTCAAAAAGGCTAGTTCGCGAAGCCTCTTTGCAATCGTGTCGAGATTGAATTCGACCGTCTCGAAAACCTTTGCGTCCGGTTTAAATCTAATAAAAGAGCCTTGTTTTTCGGTTTTTATCTTTGTTTTCTCCAACGGTGCTTCGGGTTCGCCCGAAATCTCCTTTTTCAAGGTTTTGTCGTAATAACTGCGAAAACGCATTTTGTATACGTACTTGTTATAGACTTCAACTTCCAACCATTCGGATAAAGCGTTGGTAACAGACGCTCCGACGCCGTGCAATCCGCCCGAAAAACTATAGTTTTCGTTATTGAATTTGCCGCCGGCGTGAAGTTGAGTAAAGACGACTTGAACGCCCGACACGCCCGCTTGTTTGTGAATGTCGGTCGGAATTCCTCTTCCGTTATCCTCTACCGAAACGCTGCCGTCTTTATACAAAACGACCTCGACTTTATCGGCGTATCCGTTGGCGGCTTCGTCAATCGCGTTATCGACGATTTCCCATAAGATATGATGCAAACCCTTCGGCCCCGTCGAACCTATATACATTCCCGGTCTGACTCTGACCGCTTCGAGTCCTTCGAGAATTTTAATATCTTGCGAATTATAATCGGTATGCGCCATTTTTCCTCCGTTTGGGTAAAATACCCCTTTTTATAAAATACCAATACCTTTTAAGTTTATCACGTTTTTAATTTTTTTTCAACTTTTTTCGAGATAAAAAAATCGTCTCGAAAAGTTTTGCGAGTTCTCGCGCTGTTTTCGAAACGAAAAGATATTTTATTTTGATTAAAGAACCTTGACTTTTACGCCTTCGGGAGCGTCGTATTCTACGGTCGTTTTTCCGTCGACGTCTCGAATTCTAACGTTGACGACGCCGCAAGCGGTCGGATAAGCGACGTCGATTTTTTTCAAACCGCATAAATTTGGCTTTATAGATATTTCTCTGCCGCCGATCGACGTATCGTTTATTCCGGCGATCGAACGAATCAAAAAGGCGACCGGACCGCTCGACCATCCGTGGCACAAACTGTGACGATACCCGACGTAACAAAAGGCGCCTTTTTCGGCGTGAACGTTAACTTTTCCCTCCTCGGGAATTTCGTCTATTCTCGACGCGTTTTTCGCCCACTCGAGATCGAAGTCTTCCCAGAAAGTCGTTGCGCCGAGGTCGAGCATTTTGCCATAGAAATCCTTCGTCATCTTTAAGGCTTCGGCTCCGTATCCGCGATCGGTTACGGACTTTAAAATATAGTACGACATAAACGTCGACATACCCTTCGCTCCGTCCTTCAAAATAAGAGCGCAATCTTTATCGTCGCCTATTCCCGCGACGAGTCTCAAAGCGGAAATTTGTTTAAATTTCTCGACAGTATGGGAAATTTTTGAGAGTTTTACGAGCGTCGTATCAACCTTATCGATAGGCTCTCCGAGAGCCGCGAGAAGGTCTTTCGCCAATCTCATTGCCCACACGGTCACGGCGTGAACGCCGATTTGCTCATCTTTTATTTTTACGGAGTCTTTCTCTGTTTCGGGATGAGACGGCCAATCGATCAGACTAAACGGAAAGGTCGTTTCTCCGTTTTCCTTAACGCATTCGTCGATTTGCGCGAGGAGACCGATTAAATAGTTTTTCATCGAAGAGACAAATTCTAAATCGCCCGTCTTATAATAGTAATCGCGGAGATTTATAATCCACCAAAGAGAATATGTCGAAATGGTATTCATCCATAACGGAAGCGGCGTTTGTTCTTGAGCAAATTTCAAAGAGTTTTTAACGAACGAGGCGTCCGAATAAAGGCAGTTTAAACTCGTTTGTTCGGGGTGAAGATCTCCGATCCACACGAGTCTGTCTCTCTTTACTCCGTCCCAAACCATTCCGTTTTGAACGCAAAGTTTAACGGTATACGCCGCCGCTTCGAAAATTTCGTTCAACCTCTCGTCGTCGCACTTAAACGAGCCCTCGAATTCTTTATCCAAGGAATCGTCGCGAACGACAACGCTCTTTAAGGAGAACGCGGCGTCTGACGGGACGTCGAGTCTGACGAATCTGAATCCGCTCGAATTAAAGGTTTGATCGCTATAACACGGAATCAAAAACTCTTGATCTCTCGCCGAATGGTCGTTTGTAGAATTGAAAATTCCTATTTCGCTCGACGACTCCCCTACCGACTCCCCGAGTCTGACTCTGATTTTCTTGCTTCCGCCCGAGATAAAGCAAATAATCCTAACCGCTCCGACCAACTCTTTTCCAAAGTCGAGAATAATACTCGAACCGCCGGGCATTTCGCAAAGATCGGTTTCATTTAAACCGATTTGCAATGTCTTTTCATTTAACAAGGCTTGAGCGTTTTTCGCTCCGTCGGACAAAACTATTCTTTTAGGAAAAATAAATTTCATGATAATCCCTCTTATTTTTTAAATTTATCCAAATCGCCGAGAAGAATATTTTCGGCGTAAGACACGGCTCTTTTAACGCTTCCGTCTTCGAAAGGAAGCGAGAGGTTTGCGTATTTTAAGGTCTCTCTGTAACTCTTGCTTCCTCCGACCTTGCAAAGATTTAAATAATCGCGCCAAGCATCGGTCGGATTTTCAATCATTTTCTTTTTAAACTCCATCGCTCCGATAGTTGTGAGCGTATAGTTTATATAATAGAACGGATAAAGGAAAATATGAATTTTGTGATACCACCAACCGCCTTTTGCGAAAAATTCGATATCTCCGTAATCTCTCCACGGCATATATTTTTCTTCCAACTTTTTCCACTCCGCCGTTCTTTCTGACGGGGTTAAATCGGGATTCGCGTAAACGATATGTTGATATTCGTCGACCGCGACCCCGAAAGGCACGAAAGTCAACGCCTCTTGAAGATGCGAGAATCTGAATTTATCGGCTTTATCGCCGAAAAATTTCTCGGCGTAAGGATATGCAAACTGCTCCATACTCATAGAATGGATTTCGGCTATATCCGTGCTGACCGAATAATAATCGGATATCGGCTGGTTTCTCATCGCCTCGTAGCCCGCAAACGCGTGACCGAGTTCATGAGTTAAAACCTCGACGTCGAAAGCCGTGTGATTAAAACAAGAGAAGACGTAAGGAGCCTTTAAAGTATTCAAGGCGGTCATATACCCGGTCGACGCCTTTTTAGGTTTGTTTTTAACTTCGAGCAAATCCCTATCGATCATAAAATCGATAAATTCGCCCGTTTCGGGGCTCATATCCTTATAGACTTCTCTCGCCCTTTCGATGAGAAAATCGTCGTCGCCGATAGGAAGGGCGTTTCCGTCGGTAAAGACGAGTTTTTCGTCGTACGCCATGAGTTTATCGACGCCGATTCTCCTCGCTTGAGCGTCGTATAACTTTTGACAAAGAGGCGTCAAAACATCTTTGACTTGTTCTCTGAAAGACGCGACGTCGTTTTGATCGTAGTCGGTTCTTCCTTGTTCGAGATATCCGAGCGGAACGTAGTTTTCAAACCCCAAATTGCGTCCGCGTTGATTTCTAAGTTTAATAAGTTGATCCCAAATTTCCTCGAATCTCTTTTCGTGACTTTGAAAAAAGTCGGCGTAAGCCTTGTAAGCGGCTTTTCTGACTTCTCTGTCGGGGCTTTCGAAATAAACCATTATTCCGTAAAGATTGCGATCCTCGCCGTCGAACGGAATCGCCGCGGAAGCGATAATCTTTTCATATTCGCTGCAAAGAGCGGCTTCCTTTTGCATTAAGGGAATATTTTCCTCGCAAAACGACTTCTTTTGCAATTCGATTCTCGTAAACATCGTCGAGCCGAATTCGGCGACGAAATCCGATTTAAACTCGCTCTCGTATAACGCGTCGGAAAAGGCGAGCAAACTCGGCATAACCGTCGGGTAAGTCTCTTGAATAAAATCGTTTTCTTTGTCGTAAAACTCGTCGGTCGTGTCAATGGTATGTCTTATGCTCGCAATCGTCGTCATATCTCCGAATTTATCCGATATTTCGCCAAATTCAAAAAACACTCCGCGAGCTTCTTCGTAAGATTTTGCCGATTTCATCTTTTCGGCGTAAAGGTTTGCCTTGTTTTTTATATCTTCGAAATCGGGGCGAACGTATTTTAAGTCTCCAAATTTAAAATTATCCATTTTATCCTCTCAATTTATCAAAATCGGGCGGATTAAAAAATCCGCCCATTTCTTTACGTTTTCTCTTTAAAACGCCAATCAAAACGTCAAGAGATCGATATATTTCGATTTGTCGATAGCGGACAAGAACAAATACAATCTCGGTCCTTTGTCCGTTCCGAACAAAACGTTGTAGAATACGGCGAAAAATCTTTGTTGACGAATGGTGTTTTCCTTTTTGGTCAACTCGGGTTTATTTATAATGCCGTAAAGGTATTGTTGAATTTCTTGCTCTCCGATAAACTCTTTGGAAGAGATAAACTCGGCGAGTTTTTTGATCGCGGACTTCTCTTCGTCCGAAAGCGTCGCGTAAAATTCGTCGTTTCTCTTGGAAAGAAGTTTATACATTTTGGACGGTTGATGTTTGGTTATCCAATTCTTAACTCTAAGCAATCTCTCTTCGTCTCTCGAGTCGAACTCGACTCCGATTTTCGCCAAAATCTCTCTGACGGCTTGGGCGTTGAAGTCGACGATCGGAGCGACGGACGCCAAAACGCCGAAGGGAACTTTTGCCTTAACATTCGTTCCGTTTATCATACACAAATCGTAAACCGATTTGTTATATTCGTCCGCTTCGCCGTTTTTAACGCTTTCCAAGCCCTTGTCGAACTCGCTGTAATGACGAATAATGGTGTCGTCAAAGTTGAAAGCAAATCCGTCGGTCGGAGCATATTTAGCGAAAAGCCAACGAACCATATCAGGTTCGTAAACTTCGAGAACGGCTCCCGGAGTTATATTGTTACCAGTCGACGAGTGCATATCTCCGAGCCCGGCGATCGAAAGCCAACCGTAGGGCTGGAACTTGGGCGCCTTAACTCCGAAAATTTCGGCTGCGATATCCTTTGCGACGACGTAGGATCCGGACGCCGCGGCGTGATCTATGCCTCCCGGTTCGAAATCTACGCCTTAGTATCCCCAGCGCATCGGCCAGTCGATCTTCCACATAAGTTTGATCATAAAGTAAGATCTCAAACTAACCGTCTCGACGTTTCCGCACGCCTTGCATTTATAGGTTATTTCCTCTTTTTCTTCGTCGTAAGATAAAACCTCGGTGAAGTCTTTCGAACACTTCGAGCAATAAACGCTTATGGGATAATAAGTCTCGCGTTGTCCTTCGTCTCCGTCTTGAGTCTTATAATTCATAAGGATATCGTAGATTTCCTTTCTCTTTTTCATCGCGAGAATTATTCCATCTACGTATTTGCCCGAACGATACATATCGCCTTGGTATCTGTACTCTATATCGATTCCGAGTTCCTTTAAGGATTCTTCGTATTCCTTTTCGTTATACTCGGCGAAAGACGAATACTTTCCGTAAGGATCGGGAATCATACAATACGGCATACCGATATACTTTTCAAAATCGGGGGCGATAGCCGCAATGTTTTTGGGAACTTTTCTAAGTCTGTCGAAATCGTCCCAAGAAAGCATCAAACGAGCCTTTTTTCCCTTTCTTTTAAGAGCCTCTGCAACAAAAAACGGCGTTGCAATATCTCTGAAGTTACCAATATGAACCGATCCCGAAGGGCTCGTGCCGGCAACGCACAAAAACTCTTCCTTGTTCGGATTCTCGCTTATCAATTCGTCAGCAATTCTCTCTGCCCAATGCATTATTATATCCTCTCAATCCTTTTTTATCGTCTGCGCCCACGCGTAAACTATTTCCTCGGCGACGCTTTCGGGGGTTTTGCCCGTCGTGTCGACGACCAAAGCGTAGTTGGTCATATTCATTATGTCCACGCCGTAGAATTTTTTATATCTTTGAATTTCGCTTTCTCTTCTCTCTTGCAATTTTTTGAAAGCGTCTTCTTGATCTTTGTAAGGCTCGTCCGCCCTTTTCGCCAAAGCGACTCGTTTTGCCGCTTCGTCGGCGGAACATTTTAAATAAACGCTAAAAGCGCTCGGAACGAAATACCAAGCCATGCGCGAATCGAAGATAAAACTTCCCTCTTTCGATTCGTACGACGCCAAATTATCGTCAAGCTCTTTATCGAGTTCGGGATGTTCCTCTTGATAGACGTTAAACTCGGTCGTGTTCATACCGAGTTTTTCCGCCATTTCGCGTTGAATCTTGCCGACCGATACGACGTCCGCGTTAAATCTGTCTTTCAAAATTTGACCGACCGTGCTCTTGCCGCTTCCGAGATCGCCCGCAAGCGAAATTCTAAAATAAGACATAATTCTTCCTTTTGTTATACCGTCCGATTTCTCTTCTCGGTTTTATCTCGCCAAGCGAAAAACTTCGATTTTGACAAGTTATTTATAGTATTATAAATAATTTGAGTTTTTTTGTCAAGACTTAGTCGCTTAAAAAACGTTTTCAGTCGTTTTTATTCATAAAAAGAGCCGCCGCTCCCAAAACTCCGGCTTTATTTCCGAGTTTTGCGATTTTAATCGGACATTTCGGCCCTAAAGAACCGGCGAATATCTCTCTATCGACGATTTTTTGCAAAGGAAGAACGAGATTGTCCTCTTGCGCGCTCACGCCTCCGCCGAGAAGAACGGCGTGAGGTCTGAAAATATTCGCGATATTGGATATTCCGCACGCCAACATTTCAACGTAGCGATCGACGACCTCTTTTGCGTAAGGATCGACGTCCTTATAATCAAACGCCGTCTTTCCGTCGACGAGATCCAACGAGCCTATCTCCCACATTTTACTGTCCTTATGCTCGGACATCGCGCGTTTGGTATCCCTTATTAACGCCGTCGCCGACGCGTATGCCTCCAAACACCCTTTTCTTCCGCAAGTGCATTGCTCTCCGCCGTAACGTATGACCATATGCCCAAGTTCGGCTCCCGCCGATTTGTGACCTTCGACGAGTTTGTTTCCGACGATTATTCCGCCTCCGACGCCCGTTCCCAAAGTCAAGAGAACGCTGTCGTCGACCTCGCTCGCAGCGCCGAAAGTCGCTTCGCCTAAAGCGGCGACGTTCGCGTCGTTTGCAATAACCGTTTTAAGCCCCGTTCTCTTTTCGATTCCGTCGGCGATTTTGACGTCTTTCCAATTCAAGTTGTTGGAATAAACGACCAATCCGTTTTTCGCGTCAATCATTCCGGGAACGCCCATTCCGAGACCCTCGACGTCCTCGACGGCAATTCCGCTCTTCTTTAAGAGATTTTTGACAAGTTCGGCGACGTTGTCCATAACCTTTTCCGCGCCCGTCTCCGATTGGGTCGGCGTTTTATCTATTTCGATTATATCGCCCTTATCGTTTATTATCGCTCCCTTTGCGAAGGTTCCGCCGAGATCGATTCCGACGTAATATCTTCTGACTTCCGCCATTATAACCATCAAATCTCCGCTAAGAACAAACTTTCCATAGGCGGCGGGAACGAAAAAGGTATCTCCGAGAGAAATCTTTTGTCCTTCGATTTCGCCGTTTCCTCGGACGCAAGTTACCGAAACGAAAGAGCCTTTATCGGCCTCAAACTCTTCCTTGCCGTTAACTTCCGCCGAATACGTCGAAAAATACTTGGAAGCGCCGATAAGCGTTTTGTTTCCGAGTTTAACGTCGGTAAATCTCTTTTCGGTCTTGTTGAAATCGATTACGTTAACGGCTTTTTCGACGTGAAGTGGTCTTTCGTTTCCGTTGGCGTCCTTTCTCTTATAGTCGTAGACTCTATATGTCAAATTACTGCTCTGTTGAATTTCGCAGACCGTAACGCCTTTACCGATAGCGTGAACGGTTCCCGACTTGATAAAGTACGTCTCTCCCTTTTTAACGGGATAGAAGTTGAGGTCGTTTAAAACCGTTCCGTCGGCGACGTCGGCAAGGAACGAATCTTTATCCGATTTTTCCTTGAAGCCGAAATATATGCCCGATCCCTCGTCCGAATCTACGATATGCCACATTTCGGTCTTGCCATATTGCCCCTCGTTCTTTAAAGCGTAGGCGTCGCTCGGGTGGACTTGAACGGACAAATTCTCTTTCGCGTCGATGAGTTTGATAAGCATCGGGAATTTTTCAAAGGACAAGACGTTCGAGCCCAAATCTTCGTCGGAGACAACGTCTTTCAAAAGTCTCCCGTCGTCGATTTTGCTCGGTCCGTCAGAAAGAAAAGACAACTCCCAACTTTCGGCTATTTTATCTTTATCGGAAACTTTTCCGTATTCTTTCGCGAGTTTGTATCCTCCCCAGATGAAATCTTTCGTCTCGGGGAACAACTTATAAATTCTCTTGCTCATTTTTACCTCCAAAGAATTTTCGGTTATTATGCGATATAAGTATATATTTTTTTATCGTCCGAGTCAACTTTTTCGGTAGTTTGTTTGCCTTTTTCAATAGAATTTGGTATCATAACGGAATGAAATACGATATTTTTCTATTTGACGCCGACGATACCTTATACGATTTTCACAAAATCGGCGAAAGAAGTTTTTATAACGTTTGCCGTCGACTCGGAGTCGATTTCCAAAACGGAGACTACGAGACGTATAGCAAAATAAACCAACGCCGTTGGGATTTGATGAGCAAGGGATTAATGACGAAAGAAGAAGTTATTTACGGAAGATTCGAAGAGTACGCATCTTTGAAGAACGTCTCCTTCGACGTTAAAAAATTCCGCGACGAATACGAACAAGGCCTTTGCGAGATATGCGTCGAATTTCCCGAAAGCCGCGAAGTTTTGGAGACTCTCAAAAAAAGAGGCGCTCGGGTTTATCTCATCACCAACGGAACTCGAAAGGTTCAGCGAAGCAGGCTCAAAAAATCCTCTTTAACCGAATTTTTCGACGGTATTTTCATTTCCGAAGTAATCGGATTCAACAAGCCGTCCGACAAGTATTTTTCCGCCGTTAAAAACTCCATTCCCTTCTTCGATCCCAAACGAACGCTCGTCGTCGGAGACTCTCTCGTCTCGGATATTCCACTCGCAAACGCCAACGGAATCGATTCGTGCAGATTCAACCCGAAAGAAGAACCTAACCCGCTCGGCGTACCGTACGACTACGAAATTAAAAACCTTAAAGAACTTCTCGATATCGTTTTTTAAGAAAATTTACCTTTCTTCGAACGAGACGCGGCGAAAAACCGCGCCTCGTTTTTATAAAAATAACTCGGGGCGTAAAGCGTCTCGAGTTATTTTTCGTCGCAAAAAAGCGATCTTATTTTTTAACGTATATTAAGTCGAATTAGGACGATTTCTTTTATCCCCTCAGTTTCTTAATCGCATCGGCGGCGTCTGCGGAATTAAAAACCGTACTGCCGGCGACCAAGACGTCGCAACCGGCTTTTACGGCGTCTTTTGCCGTGGCGAAGTTTATCCCTCCGTCGATTTCAAGCAAACAGTCGAGACCGTCGCGGTCGATTTTTTCGCGGATTTTCGCGCATTTTTCCAATACGTCGGCAATAAACTTTTGACCGCCGAAACCCGGGAAAACGCTCATAACCAAAACCATATCGCAGAGCGAGATATATTCCTCGATCTTTTCAAAGGGCGTATCTGGGTTTATAACGAGACCGCTCTTGACTCCGAACAACCTGATAAGTTTGAGAACCTCGCCGAGATTTTCGCCGCAAGCCTCGTAATGAACGGTGATATAATCGGCTCCGGCGTTTGCGAAGCGCTCGACGTATTTCTCGGGATTTACGATCATCAAATGACAGTCGAACGGAAGCGAAGTCAAGGGTCTTAAATCGGATACCATTTTAATTCCAAAGGTTATATTCGGAACGAAAACCCCGTCCATGACGTCTAAATGAATCAAATCGGCTCCGCTTTTCTCCATTCTCTTCAACTCCTCGCCCATTATCGCGAAGTTTGCCGACAACATAGACGGCGCAATCATAATTTTTTCGGGCATTTATCTTCCTCCGTTTTTCGTTTGTTTTTTTATTATTTCGTCGTAAATAAGTTTATACCGAGAATATCTCTCTTTGTTTATCTCGCCGCGAGTTACGGCGTCTTTCACGGCGCAGTCGGGCTCGTTTAAATGCTTGCAATCGGAAAACCGACATCTTTGCAAAAAAGGCTGAAATTCGGGATAGGAAAAAGGCAAGTCGTCCGAAGAAATTTCCAAATCGAAAGCAGTAAATCCCGGAGTATCGGCGACTAACGCCCGTCCGCCGTCGTAAATGAGCGACGCGGTCGTCGTTTGTTTGCCTCGCTTCGTCTTCTCGCTTAAATCCCCGACCGTCCGTTCGAGTCCGAACAAAGCGTTTAAAAGGGAAGTTTTCCCGACCGCCGATTGTCCGACGAACGCCGTCAGTTTGCCCGTTAAAAAATCGGAGAGAGAAGTCAATCCGTCTCTCGTTTTCGTCGAAACGACAAAAATCGATTTAACGGCTTTGCCGTAATTCTCTACGATTTTTTTAGCCGTCGAGTCGCCGAGGTCGGACTTATTGACGACAATCGCGACTTCAATTCCCTTAATCTCGCATACGCTTATAAGTTTATCAATCAAAAAAAAGTCGGGCTCGGGCGGCGTTCCGACAACGACGGCGACGAGGTCGACGTTCGCTATATTCGGTCGCGAAAGTTTGTTTTTCCTCGGCAAAACTTTCGTTACGGACGATTCGTCGGTCTCGACGAAATCCCCCGTCGAAATTCCGTCCGACTTGATTTTAAGCGCTCCCTTGGCGACGAATTCGGACACGACTCCGTCTATGTCGACGAAATATTTTCCCGATCTGATTTTTACTACTCTACCCTTTTTCAGAACGAGTTTTCCTCCTTAGCTAAAAACTTTCTTCTGAGTTGTCCGCACGCGCCGTCTATATCGACGCCCATTTGACGCCTCACGGTTGCGGAAATTCCGCCCCTTTCGAGCATTTTTAAAAACCCGTACGCGTCCTTATCCGACGTCGCCGCGAGATTTTTTTCTTTGACCTCGTTAAGTCTTATCAAATTGACGTGACACGGTCTTCCTTTTAAAAGACGAATCAATTCGTCCGCGCACTCTTTGGTATCGTTTTGACCTTTAACGAGCGAATATTCGAAAATATATCTTCTTCCCGTTTTTTGGAAATAATTGGAACACGCGTCGAGAATTTCGGATATCTTGTAACTATTTGCGATCGGCATAAGTTCCTTTCTCTTTTCGTCGAAGGGATTATGCAGCGATACGGTCAAGTTGACGTCCAACCCCTCGTTTGCGAGATCAAGCATTTTCGGAACGAGTCCGCACGTCGATAAACTCACGTTCCTCGGGCTGACGTTAAGTCCTTTATCCGCGGAAAGCAACCTTATAAACTTGACGACGTTCGAGTAGTTGTCAAGCGGCTCGCCGCTTCCCATCAAGACGACGTTCGTTATTTGTCTCTTGTCGGTCGTTCCGCCCAAAAGACGGTTCATCGCCGTAATTTCCGAATATATTTCTCCCGGAGTAAGATTTCTCACCAAACCGCCTATGCCCGACGCGCAAAAGGCGCAACCCATTCTGCAGCCGACTTGCGTCGACACGCATTGAGTGTTTCCGTATTTATACTTCATAACTACGCCCTCGACGACGTTTCCGTCGCTCATGCGAAAAAGAGCCTTTGTCGTCCCGTCGATTTCGGACGTCCTTGTCTCTATGATTTCTACCGCCTTATCGGCGTATTCTTCGACGAGTTTCTCTCGAAAGGCTTTTGAGACGTCCGTAATTTCCGAAATCGCCTTTCCGGACGCGAATCCTCTGAAAACTTGTTCCGCTCTATAAGGTTTTTCGCCCATAGAGAGAAATAGTTCTTTCAATTCGTCGATATTTAAATCTTGCAATACTTTCATTGTTTTTTCTTCTTTTTAAAGGCGCAGACGTAAAACCCGGCGCCGTACGCGGTATCCGGTAAAAACGATCTGCCGACCGCCATTTTTTCATTTTCCAAGGGCGAAGAAAACTCCGCCTCTTCGAAATCCGAATGATTCTTTAAGAAATCCAGGCAATTTTCTTCGTTTTCGACTTTAAAAATCGAACAAGTGGAATAATAAAGTCGACCGCCCTCTTTAACGTATTTAGAGCATGTATCGAGTATTTTTCTCTGCTCGGAGACAAGCGACAAAACGTCCTTCTCTCCTCTTCTCAGTTTTATGTCGGGGTTGTCGCCAACGACGCCGTAACCGCTGCACGGAACGTCGCATAAGACCGCGTCGAATTTTCCCTCGTATTCCTCGCAATATTCGGACGAATCTCGGTTTACCGCCGTGACGTTTAAAACGCGCATTCTCGACGCGTACTCTTTTATTAGTTCGATTCTATGCGGACGCAACTCGAAAGATACGACCGAGTTAAATCTACTCGCCAAATTGACGCTCTTTCCGCCCGGAGCTGCGCACGCGTCCAAAAGAGAATCTCCGCTTTCGACGACATTGCAAATCGCGACGCTGCCGACCGATTGAAAGGTGTATATTCCCTTGTCAAAATCGGCGTCTCTCTTAAAACCTTTTATGAAAAAGCAATTTTTAAACGGCGTCGATTCAAAAGACCATCGTCTATCCAAAAGATACTTTTCCCCGTCGACGTCGTCCGCAAAACGGACGCACGTCCTCTCCCCGACGATGTTCATGAGCCTCTTCGCCCTCTCTTCGCCGTAGTCGTCAATAAGTCTCTTAACGGCAAATTCGGGATAGGAATATTCAACCGAAAGTCTCTTAATTTTATCGGTCGGCAGCGGATATTTTGCCGACGCGTATTTTCTCAAAAAGGCGTTTGCAAATCCCGCGGCTCCGCCCTTGCCTAGTTTTTTTATAAGTTCGACCGCCGCGTCGACGACGGCGTAAGGCGCCGTTTGCAAATACTTTATCGAGTACATCGCGATTTTTAAAATAATCCTAATCGCTTGTTTAGGTCTCTTTTGACAAAGAACGCTCATAACGTACTCGAACTCGATATCCCGTTCGAGAACGCCGTAACAAATCTTTGTTACTCTCGCCCTATTTTTCTCCTCGATGAAAACGTCTGACGCCGCTATCTTTAAAAAGGCGTCGTTCGAGTACACGAGCGAAAGGATTCGATAACTGTCGTAAAATGAGTTTAGCATCTTTCCGTCTTAAATACGTCTCCGACTTTAATTTTTCTTCCGTTTAAAAAATCGCGAGCGGACATTCTCTTTCCGCCGTCGGCTTGAATTTCGAGAATTTCGACCGCTCCTTTTAAGCACGCGACGACGAGTTTTTTCTCCGCCGCGAGAACCTCTCCGCTCTCGCCGTCATACCCTTCGATTTTCGCCGCTCTAAAAAACTTAACGCCGAATCCGTTTATCTCAGACTTCGCCGCGGGCGTCGGACTAAGCCCGTTAATAAAGTTTTTCACGCTTTCGCAATCTGTGTTAAAATCAACGATTATATCGCTCTTTTTTATTGTTTTTACGACAGTCGCAAGATCGTCGTCTTGCTTTGTCTTCAACGCCGTTCCGAGAAATAAAGAGTCGAGAATTTCGTCGATTTTTTCGGCTCCGAGCAAGGATAGCCTTTGAGCCAATTCGCCCGAAGTTTCGGTTTCCCCGATATCTAATTCGAAAGACTTTATGATATCCCCGTCGTCGAGACCTATATCGGTCTGCATAAACGTGACGCCCGTTTTTTTCTCGCCGCCAATAACGGCGTATTGAATCGGAGCCGCTCCTCTAAGCTTCGGAAGCAAGGAAGCGTGAACGTTTACGACACCGAAAGGACAGAGGTCGATTATATCTTGAGAAAGAATTTGACCGTAAGCGCAAGTGACGATTATATCCGCGTTAAACTCTCCGAGTTTTTCGGCGCCCCCGTCTCTAATCTTTTCAAATTGCAAGACGGGAATAGAATGTTTTAACGCGACCGCCTTAACGGGGGTCGGGGCGACGATAGCCCGTCTTCCGACAGGTCTGTCCGGTTGAGATACGACGACGACTACCTCGTGTTTTTTTGACGCGATAAGGTTTTCAAGCGGTTTAACCGCAAATTCGGGCGTGCCCATAAATATGACTTTCATTATGTTTCGTCCCTCAAATTATTTGCTTTGTCGACGTAAAGAACTCCCTCTAAATGATCGAACTCGTGCGAAATCGCCTTGGCGAAAAAATCTCTGGCAACGAGTTTAAATCTATTGCCGAATCTATAGGTCGCCTCGATTGTAACTTTTTTGGGACGCTTGACGTCTCCCCATTTTCCCTTAACCGAAAGACAGCCCTCGACCCCGTACTGCGACCCCGACGAACCGAGGATTTTGGGGTTGATAAACTCAAAATACCCCTCGTCAACGTCGACGACGAAAACCCTTATGTTAAGACCGATTTGAGGAGCGGCGAGACCCGCGCCCTTAGCGTCTTTCAAGGTATCTTTCATATCGTCGAGCAATTTTAACAAGTTGAAGTCAATATTTTCTACGGGCGTCGATTTCCGTCTGAGAACGGGATCTCCTATTTGCAATATTTTTAAAAGCGCCATATATCCTCCTAATAA
>CAZVPW010000004.1:0-30519 GCA_964629115.1 uncultured Acidiphilium sp. | reverse complement strand
CGACGCACACCGCTCTCAAATTCGGAATGATCGGCGAAGACGTCTTGATAACGGGCGCCGGACCCATCGGAATTATGGCGTCCGCCATTTGCAAGTTCGTCGGCGCGAAAAACGTCGTTCTGACGGATATAAGCGAACCGCGTTTGGAACTCGCGAAAAAGGTCAACCCGAGCGTTATTGCGGTCAATACCAAGGAAGTCCGCGTAAGCGACGTTCGCCGCTCGCTCGGAATGAAAGACGGATTCGACGTCGGTCTCGAAATGAGCGGCAGCGGAGTCGCGCTTTCCGAAATGATCGACAATATGATTATGGGCGGCAAAATAGCGCTGCTCGGCGTTCAAGGTCCCGACGTCAAAATCGATTGGAACAAGATCATATTCAATATGTTGACCGTTCAAGGCATTTACGGCAGAGAAGTCTTTGGAACTTGGCGCAAAATGACCGCGATGATCAAATCCGGATTGGATATCTCCAAGATAATAACGGCGGAGATAAGTTATAAAGATTACGAAAAAGGCTTCGATATGATGAGAAGCGGAAAATCGGGCAAAATCATCCTCGATTGGACGAATAGGTGAGTTATGATCGATAAAAAATATTTTCAAGACATATTGGACGACATAAAGGCGAGCGGCTTGTGGAAAGAAGAGAGAATCATTTCCACTCCGCAAGGCGCGAAAATAGACACGACGGCAACCAAAGGCGTTCTCAATTTCTGCGCCAACAACTATCTCGGGCTTGCCGACGACCCCGAACTCGTCGCCGCGGCGAAAGAGAGTTACGACCGCTTCGGTTACGGAATGTCAAGCGTTCGTTTTATATGCGGAACGCAAACGATCCACAAAGAACTCGAGAAAGTCGTTTCTTCCTTTTTGGGAACGGACGACACCATATTATACTCGAGTTGTTTCGACGCCAACGGCGGACTTTTCGAGACGATAACCGGAAAAGACGACGCGATTATTTCAGACGAACTCAACCACGCGAGCATTATAGACGGCGTCAGACTTTCGAAAGCGACCAAATATCGCTATAAAAACAACGATATGACCGACCTCGAGGAAAAACTCAAAGAGGCGACCGCCGCAAACGCCAAGGTCAAAGTCATAGTCACGGACGGCGTGTTCTCGATGGACGGAATAATCGCCAACCTCAAAGGAATTTGCGACCTCGCCGAAAAATACGGCGCCCTCGTCGTCGTCGACGACAGTCACGCGACGGGTTTCGTCGGAGCGAACGGAAGAGGAACGGCGGAATATTGCGGAGTCGAAGGAAGAGTCGACCTGATAACGGGCACTTTCGGCAAGGCTCTCGGCGGGGCAAGCGGCGGATTTACAAGCGGAAGACGAGAAATTATCGACCTTCTCCGTCAACGCAGCCGCCCCTATCTTTTCAGCAATACTCTCGCGCCGGCAATCTGCGCGACGACAATCAAAGTCTTCGAAAAAATCGAGCGTTCGAGCGAACTTAGAGATAAAGTCTTTGAAAACGCCGCTTTGTTTAGAAGCAAAATGGAAAAAGAGGGATTTGACCTCGCCGGAAAAGACCACGCGATTATCCCCGTCATGCTCTACGACGCGACGCTCGCTCAAAAGGTCGCCGATTTGATGCTTAAAAAGGGAATTTACGTCACGGGATTTTTCTACCCCGTCGTCCCCAAAGACAAGGCGCGCATAAGAACTCAAATGTCCGCGGCTCACTCCAAAGAAGATATCGAACGCTGCGTCAAAGCCTTCGTCGAATGCAGAAAGGAAATCGGATTTTAAACCTTGACGATTTAGCCTCCGAAAACGCCCCGAGCGCGGCGCTTTAAAATTTAAAAGCGGCTCGGATTCCAAGCGCCGACTCGCGCGGCAACACAATTCAACGCTGCCTAAAAGCAACGCTATAAGTCGATTATTCAAAAAAAGGACTTTATGATAAACGGAAAGAAAAAGGCTTTGACCTTTAGTTTCGACGACGGGGTCAAACAAGACCTTAGACTTATCGAACTTTTGAACAAATACCGATTAAAAGCGACGTTCAACCTTAATTCCGCGCTGCTCGGAACCAAAGGAACGCTCGTTAGAAACGAACGAACGGTAAATTTCGACAAAATTTCCGTCGCGGACGCAAGAAGAGCGTACGAAGGGCACGAAGTCGCCGCTCATACTCTTTCCCACCCGACTCTCGTCGATCTATCCGACGAAGACGTCGTCTTCCAAATCGAAACGGACAGAAAGATATTGTCGGACGTATTCGGATACGAAGTCGTCGGAATGGCGTATCCGGGCGGATGCGTCAACAACGACGAAAGGGTCGCAAAACTCGCGGAGACTCGTACGGGAATCAAGTACGCGAGAACGATAACTTCGTCAAACGACTTCTCTTTCCCCAAAAATCTTTTCAGACTCCAACCGTCGGTTTACTATATCGACGTCGACAATCTCTTCTCTTTGGCGAAAAAATTTCTTTCGAACGACGCCCCGGAAGACTCTGTTTTCTATATCTGGGGTCACTCTTTCGAAATGGACGCCGAGTATATTTCTTGGGATAAATTCGAAGAGTTTTGCCGACTCGTCTCCAACCAAAAAGACGTGTTCTACGGAACGAATAGGGAAATCCTACTTAAATAAAAACCAATTCGTCAATCATAAAAAGCCGCGTATAAGTCGATTATTCGCGGTTTTTTATTTATTTTAAACAAAATCGTCCATCCGAAACCCCGAGCGACGACCGCCCGACCTCGTCTCCGCTTGACAACGAGTCGAGTTTTTTGATATAATTTTCGCGGTTTGCGCTAAAAGCGCCTACAAAAAACAAGAAAAGGAATGTATAATGCCCGTTAGTTTATACGTCGACTGCGTCTGCGGCAATTACGTCGGAGCGGTTGCGGAAGGAAGCAAACTCGTCGAATACCGCGTTGAAAAAAAGAATAGCGCCCCGCCGATCGGGAGCATTTTTAAAGGAAGGGTCGAAAACGTTCTCGGCGGAATGCAAGCGGCGTTCGTCAACGTCGGATTAAACCGAAACGGCTATCTCTCGGCGGACGATATGCTTATGGATAAAAGCGAGTTGGAGGGAAGAGTCGAAATCCCGTCCGTCCTCGACTTAAAACCGGGCGACGAAATAATGGTTCAAGCGGTCAAGGACCCCGCCGGAACCAAAGGCGTCCGTCTCACGAGACACGTTTCTTTCGCCGGAAGATACGTCGTTTTCACGCCGACCCTTTCTTTCGTCGGCGTCTCAAAAAAAATCATCGACGAGGAAACGAGATCGAAACTTCTTAAAATCGCCGAAAAATACCGCCCCGAGGGCAAAGGAGTCATAATCCGCACCGCGGCGGAAACGGCAAGCAAAAACGACATAAAAAGAGAAATCAAATATTTCGTCGCTCAATACGAAGAGATCGAGCAAAATTTCGCAAAATCCAAACCCGCCGCGTGCGTCTACGAAGAGGGCAATATGGGCTTAAGACTCATTCGCGACGTCTATAACGACGACGTGGATAAATTCGTCGTCTCGGACAAAGACCTCTTCGACCAACTCGTCAAATACGCCAAGCGCATCGACGGAAACTTAAAGAAAAAACTTCAATATTATAATAAAAAAGTCGATATGTTCGAGTATTACGGCTTAGACGCCGACGTCGACGATATGCTCGCGAAAAACGTCGCCTTGAAAAACGGCGCGTATATAGTCATCGACAAAACCGAAGCAATGACCGTCGTCGACGTAAACACGGGCAAGTTTACGGGCTCGGAAAATCTCGAACAAACGGTTTACGAAACCAATCTTCTCGCCGCAGCGGAAATCGCGAGGCAGATTAAACTTAGGAACATTTCGGGAATAATCGTCGTAGATTTCATTGATATGACGACCGAAGAACATAGAAACGAACTTTTGAGAGTCTTAAACGAGGAACTCAAAAAAGACAGAGAGCGCTGCCAAGTCATCGGTATGACCCCTCTCGGGCTCGTTGAGATCACGAGAAAAAAACGCCGCCGCGAAAGTTATTCGGCGCTCGTCAAAGACTGCCCGTACTGCCAAGGAACGGGGCGAATACAATCCAACGACTATATCGTAATGCGCATAAGAACGGCTTTGTTAGACCTTTTCAACGACGACTACAACAACGCAAAGGTCGATTTAAACGTCGAAATCGCCGACTATCTTATTCGAAAAAAAACCTTGAAAAAGGATTTGGAAAACCTTTGGAAAGGAAAAAGAGTGTATTTAATCCCCCACAAAACCTATCATCAACATTTCTTTATCGTTAAAGGAGACAATAAGACGGCGATGGAAATTCCCGAACAAGCCGTCTTGCTTTGCTAAAAATGAATAAATATATCGAGAATTTTTCATTCGGAATAAACGCGCTCGACGCAAACGGCAAGATAAAGCCGTCCGCCGTTTTCAACGCTTTTCAAAACGCCGCCTCTCGACACGCGGACGCCCTCGGGGTCGGATTCGACAAACTCGCCGAACAAGACCTCGTTTGGGTTTTGATTCGTTGCCGTTACGACATCATCGCCGCGCCGCCGTCCGAAACGCCGCTAAGCGTCGAAACTTACCCCTTAGCGCCCAACGGAATAGACTTTGACAGAGAGTACGTTATACGCGATAAGTCGGGCAATAAGTTGATTATCGGCAATTCCAAATGGTGTTTTTGCAACTGTAAAACGAGACGCCTCGCCTTAAGAACAAACATCAAATACAATGACGAGAACTTTGTAAAAACGAGAGAATACGACGGAGGACTCAAAAAGATTCCGCCCTTTTCAACCGACGGATTTGACCTTTTTCACTCCAAAACAACCTTTACCGATCTCGATAAAAACGGACACGTCAACAACGCGAGATACCTCGACTTCATTTTAGACGCCCTTTCCGCGGACGGAGCAATCGACGTTAAGAGTTTGGAAATCAATTACGTCTCCGAAATGAAAGCAAACTCCGAGTTTGACGTATATTATAAAAAAGACGACTCCGCATACCTCGTCGCAGCAAAAACCGACGACAAAGACTCTTTCCGCGCCGTCGTCGAACTTAAAGGTTAACCTTATTTACCCGACAAATAAACTCAATTTATCGACTTATAGAGGGGTTTATGAAAGAAGATAAACGGTATAAATTAACTTTTGAACTCGTTCCGGACGGTTGTTGGTACTCCAATTTACGCTCGGCTTTAACGCCCTCGCAATGGGATAAAATTCGCCGCGCGGCGTACGCCAAAGCAAACGGAAAATGTTCCATATGCGGCAGACCGACTGCTCGGCTCGAAGCGCACGAGAGGTGGAGTTACGACGAGAAACTCGCCGTTCAAAAACTCGAAGACGTCGTCGCAATATGCCACGACTGTCACGCGGTTATCCACATCGGGAGAACGCAACTTAAAGGCGACGAAGACAGAGCCATCGACCACTTTACAAAAGTGAACGGGTGTTCTTACGCCGACTACCGAAAAGAACTCGGCAAAGCAAACGAAATCCACCGCCGAAGAAACCTCGTCCCCGAATGGGCGACCGACCTTTCCTTTTTAAAGCGGTTCGATATATAATTCGAAAACCAAACCCCTCGCTCGGACTCAAAAAGCCCCTCGCTTAAAAGAGAAAAAAACGCAAGACAAATAAAAAGCCCCTCGAACTAAAACAAGGGGCTTTTTGTTTGCTTATCTGGCGAAGTTTTTAATCGTTTGAAAAAATTGCCTATTCAATAATTTTTGCTCAATTAATAATATTCTCGCCTATTTAGTCGATTATTTACCAAAATATCTATCCAAAAGACCTTTGAAAGCCTTGCCGTGACGCGCTTCGTCGCGAGCCATCTCGTGAACGGTATCGTGGATAGCGTCAAGATTGAGTTCTTTCGCTCTCTTGGCAAGCTCTACCTTTCCGGCGGTCGCGCCGTTCTCGGCTTCTACGCGCGCTCTAAGGTTTTTCTCGGTAGAATCGGTAAGAACCTCTCCGAGCATCTCGGCAAATTTAGCGGCGTGCTCGGCTTCTTCGTAAGCGGCTTTCTCCCAATACAATCCGATTTCGGGATAACCTTCGCGGTGAGCGACTCTCGCCATAGCGAGATACATTCCAACTTCGGAGCACTCTCCGTTGAAGTTGGCGCGAAGTCCTTCGATAACGTCTTCGGGAACGCCCTTGGCGATTCCTACGGCGTGTTCGGCAGCCCAATTCATATCGTCCTCTTTAACCTCGACAAACTTTTCGCCGGGGGCGCGGCATACGGGGCATAAGTCGGGACGAACGTCCGATTCGATTATTTGTCCGCAAACGAGACATCTCCATTTTTTCATAATTTTAACCTCTCTTTATATTTTTATCTCAAGCGCTCGCAAGTTCTTCGGCGAGCGCGTTGATTTCTTCTTTGTTCTTTTCGGTCAAAGCCGAAAGAATAGTAACCGAGTTTTGAGCAAAAGTTATATCCTTGCAAACGGAAAGTTTGTCGAACATAATTTTCTTTGCCATAGGAACCCAAGACCCGTTCTCGATAAAGCCGACCTTGCGGCCTTTGAAATTTCTCTCGACGAGTTCGTTGATAAACTCGCGCATAACGGGGAAGATTCCGGCGTTATACGTCGTCGTCGCCAAGACGACTTTTCCATACGCGAAAGCCTTCGCGACCGCGTCGGACATATCGTCGCGAGCAAGGTTAAAAATCTCGACCGAAACGCCTTTCTCTCTCAACCTGTCGGCGAGAAGCGTCGCCGCGTCCGCAGTGTGTCCGTACACCGAAGAATAGGCTATCAAAACGCCCTCTTTTTCAACGCCGTACGACGACCATACGTCGTAAAGACGAATATATTCGGCGAGTTCGTCTCTCAAAACGGGACCGTGAAGAGAACACGCGATTTCAATATCCAAAGCCGTCGCTTTTTTGAGCAACGTTTGAGTCGCCGCGCCAAATTTCCCGACAATGCCTATATAATATCTGCGAGCCTCGTCGATTCTAACTTGCGGCGAAAATTCCTTGTCGTCGACCGCCCCGAACGTTCCGAACGCGTCCGCCGAAAAGAGGATTTTATCCTCCCTGTCGTAGGCGACAAAAACCTCGGGCCAATGAACCATGGGAGCCGATACGAAAGTCAACGAGCGAGAGCCTAAATCGAGCGAGCCGCCGTTTTCAACGATCAATCTGTTTTTGACGAGATCGAAGCCGTAAAAATTGTCTATCATCGCGAACGCCTTAGAATTCGCCGCGACCGTAACGCTCGGATATTTCTCGATAAAACGCGTAATCGACGCCGAATGATCGGGCTCGACGTGAAGAATAACAAGATAGTCGGGTTCTCTATCGCCGAGAACGGATTCGATATTGTCAAGCCACTCTTTTCCAAATCTCTCGTCGACGGTATCCATAACGCAAACCTTTTTGTCGTCGATGAGATAAGAGTTGTATCTCATCCCGTTCGGAACCTTATATTGTCCCTCGAAAAGGTCGGTTTCATAGTCGTTTACGCCGACGTTATATACTTTGTTTTTTATTTCCGCAACCTTGGTCGCCGTTTGATTCTTCATACGCTTAGATTATAACCCGACCCCTCGTTTTCGTCAAGTTATTTTCAGTTTTTCAGAGCAAATATCACGCGCTTTTCATCTTAATGTGACTTAGTCTCATTAAAGGCTCGCGATTTTTACTCGTCTCGGTTAAGACGGCGACTCGCAAACTTTTATCTAAAACGGCAAATAAACAACCTATATGGCGACTTTCTTATTTTGATTAACTCCAAACATCGCTCGCGACGACGGCGTCGGAGTCGACTTTCAACCTTTTTCTCTTGCGGTAAAAACGAACAAAAAACCCAAATCTTGTTGTTTTATATGATTTGTTGTGGTTTTGTTGCAAATTTCGACGCTCGATAAAAAATCCACAACCAATACAAAATCGCCGATAAAACCGACGATTTTACAAAAAATGCTCGCCCGACCACAAAAAACCGACCGAAAACTCTTAAAATTTTCACCTTTGCAAAACAACAAAAAACAATAAAACTATTGACAAGCGCAAAGGTTTATATTATAATAAAAGCGAATATATTATCGTCGCGCAATATATCCGCGGCGAAAAGGAAAGAAATATGGCAAAATTTTATTCCGAAAGAATTGAGAAATCGCCGAGAATCGACAAGCTTAAAGCCGACTTGTTCAAAGAACCGCCGCAAATAGAGGCGGACAGAGCCGCCCTTTTGACCGAGTCGTATATGGCGACCGAGGGCGAGCCGATAATTATGCGCAGAGCCAAGGCGTTCGAACACATTCTCGACAACATTCCGATAACGATAAGAGACGACGAACTTATCGTCGGTTCGGCTACCAAAAAGCCGAGAAGTTGCCAAACCTTCCCCGAGTTTTCTTACGAATGGCTCGAAAACGAATTCGATACGGTAGCGACGAGATCCGCCGACCCCTTCTATATATCCGCAGACGTAAAGGAAACCTTGACCAAAGTCAATAAGTACTGGAAAGGAAAAACAACGAGCGAACTCGCGACGTCCTACATGGCGAAAGAGACGCTTACGGCGATGAAACACAACGTCTTCACGCCCGGAAACTATTTTTACAACGGAATCGGACACGTCACCGTAGACTACGGCAAGGTCATAACCTACGGTTTCTCGAAATATATCGAGGAAGTCGAAGAAGAGATCGATTCGACTAAGATTTCCGACGGAAATTACTGCAAAAAACGCGCCTTTTTGGACGCCGTTCTCATATCTTTAAAAGCCGCGATAAGATACGCCAAGAGATATTCCCGTTTAGCGAAAGACCTCGCGGCGACCCAACCGAACGCGAAGAGAAAAACCGAACTTCTCGAAATTAGCGAGGCGTGCGACCGCGTTCCCGAATACGGCGCTCGCAACTTCCGCGAGGCGTGCCAGAGTTTTTGGTTTGTCCAAATGCTCTTGCAAACCGAATCGAGCGGGCACTCAATTTCCCCCGGAAGATTCGACCAATATATGTATCCCCTCTATGAAAAATCGCGCTCGGAGGGAATGTCGAGAGAGGCGGCTCAAGAACTTATCGATTGCGTATGGGTCAAATTAAACGACCTCAACAAATGCCGCGACGAAGCGTCGGCGGAGGGCTTTGCCGGATACAGTTTGTTCCAAAACCTCATCGTCGGCGGACAAAATATACACGGCGAGGACGCGACCAACGATCTGTCCTTTATGGCGATCACCGCGACCGAGCACGTATTCTTGCCTCAACCCTCTTTCTCGGTCAGAGTTTGGAACGGTTCTCCTCACGAATTTTTGATAAGAGCCGCCGAACTTACCCGTACCGGAATAGGATTCCCGGCGTACTATAACGACGAAGTCATTATCCCCTCGCTCATGTCGAGAGGTCTTACCTTGGAAGACGCGAGAGATTACAATATCATCGGTTGCGTCGAACCTCAAAAAGCCGCAAAGACGGACGGCTGGCACGACGCCGCCTTCTTCAATATGCTTCGCCCCCTCGAGATGGTCTTCAAGAACGGCGAGGAAGACGGAGAAAGAGTCGGTTTAAAAACGGGCGACGTCTCCGAGTTCTCTTCTTTCGAACAATTCTTCGGCGCGTATAAAGCGCAATCGGATTACTTCGTCTCCCTTCTCGTCAACGCCGACAACGCCATCGACTCGGCTCACGCCGACAGATGCCCCCTTCCCTTCCTCTCGGTTATGATCGAGGATTGCGTCAAAAAGGGCAAGAGCGTTCAAGAAGGCGGAGCAACCTACAACTTCACCGGACCTCAAGGCTTCGGCGTCGCCAATATGGCGGACGCTATGTTCGCGATAAAGAAACTCGTTTTCGAGCAAGGCAAATATACCCTTTCCTTCGTCAAAGAAGCGCTCGACAACAACTTCGGAAAAGACCTCGACGACCGCTCGGCGGAAAAACTCACCGTTACGATTTGCAAAGAACTCGTCGCCAAGGGCAAGAATGTCAACGAGATAAACGTCTCGGACGTTTACGCCGCGGTCAAGAAAAATCCGTGTTCCTCCGCGGACAAGGAGAGATACGACGCGCTTTTGAAAGATATAGAATCGCTTCCGAAATACGGCAACGATATTAAAGAAATCGACGATATGGCGAGAGAAGTCGCTTACGTTTACACAAAAGAACTTCAAAAATATTCCAATCCGCGCGGCGGAAAATTCCAAGCCGGACTCTATCCGGTCTCGGCGAACGTTCCGCTCGGCGCCCAAACGGGAGCGACGCCCGACGGCAGACTCGCGTTCACCCCGATCGCGGACGGAGTTTCCCCGGCCGCCGGAAGAGACTCTTGCGGTCCCACCGCGGCGTGCAACTCGGTCTCCAACCTCGACCATTTCATCGCGTCCAACGGAACTCTTTACAATATGAAATTCCACCCGACGGCTTTAGCCGGCAGAAACGGGCTCGAGAATTTCGTCGCCCTCGTTCAAGGCTATTTCGACAGAAAGGGCAGTCATATGCAATTTAACGTCGTCAGCCGCGAAACCTTGCGCGACGCTCAAAAACACCCCGAAAACTACAAAGGACTCGTCGTCAGAGTCGCCGGATATTCGGCGTTGTTCACGACCTTATCCCGTTCTCTTCAAGAGGATATTATCAACCGTACCGAACAGGGAGGCTTCTAATGGGAAATTACCTCCTTACAAAAGGACGGATTTTCGACATCCAACGCTTCTCGGTTCACGACGGGCCGGGAATTCGAACGATCGTATTCTTGAAAGGTTGCCCCTTGCGCTGCAAATGGTGCTGCAACCCCGAAAGCCAATCTTACGCGATTGAAAAAATGACTCTCGGCGGAAAGGAGAAGATAGTCGGAAGAGACGTTACGGTCGCCGAAGTTATCGAGACGGTCGAAAAGGACAGAATATATTATAAGCGTTCGGGAGGCGGACTGACCTTGTCGGGCGGAGAATCGTTGACTCAACCCGATTTCGCCATATCGCTTCTCAGAGCCGCAAAAGAACGCGGCATAAACACGGCTATGGAATCGACGGGGTTCGCGGAGTTTGAAACGATCGAGAAATATCTCGAATATCTCGACGTTTACCTTTTGGATATAAAGCATATAAATTCCGCCAAACACGAACTCTTCACGACGAGACCGAACGAGAGAATTCTCGAAAACGCGGTAAAAATCGCCCGATCGGGAAAGGTTAAACTCATCGTCAGAACGCCGGTAATTCCGACGTTCAACGCAACCAAAGAAGAAATCGCCGACATCGCTCGTTTTGCGAGCCGCTTAAACGGCGTTTCGGAAATGCACGTTTTGCCCTATCACAGAATCGGGGCGGATAAATACAAAGGACTCGGCAGAGAATACGCTCTGTCAAACATAGAGCCGCCGTCAAAAGAACTAATGGACGAACTTTTGCAAACGGTTAACTCTTTCGGATTAAAAGGACAAATAGGCGGATGACGACTTACGGCAAAAGAACGGGCGACGACGGAAAATCGACCCTTTCTTCCCAACTTAAAATTTCAAAATCGGACGCGCGTTTCGAAGCCATAGGGGCGATAGAAGAACTATCCGCCGCTATTTGCCTATACAGAGCGACGAGCGACCGAGAAACCGCCGACCAAGCGAACGAGATATTGTCCGTTCTCGACAAAATCGTCGAGAGTTTCAGTTTGCCGCAAAGCCAACGCTTTGTTTTAAGCCAATCCGACATATCTCTTCTCGAGAAAGATTCTCTCTCTAAAATCGAAAAAACATCGGGCTATAAGCCGATTAACGAGCAATCCGCCAAAATCAACGTCGCGGCGAAAGCGGCGAGAAAAGCCGAGAGAAGACTGGTCGAAGCAAACCTCAAGTTCGCAGTTTGCGAAAACGCGGTAAAATACCTCAACCGATTGTCTGATTATCTCGCGGTAAAAGCCAAGCAAGCCGACCAAAAAGGCGCGGCGAGAAAGGAAGTTGAAAAGACCCGCTATTCGAGCGGCGAGGCAAAGGATATCGACCTCGAAAAAATCGTCGCGGAAGTCGTCAAAAGAGCGACCGATACGAACGGTCTCTCGCTAGAAAAAGCCCGAGAACTCGTCAAAAAAGTCGAAGAGGAAGCCGCTCGACGCGGAATGAAAGCCGTCGTGTGCGTATGCGACGCAAACGGAGCGCCAATAACCGTCGACGTTATGGACGGCGCTTATTTGATAAGTTTCGAAGTAGCCTTGAAAAAGGCGTACACGGCGGTCGCTTTGAAGACCGACACCCTCTCCTTAAACGAGCTAACTCGCGAGGGGCAAACCTTTTACGGCTTGCAAAACCTCGACAAAATCATCGTCATCGGCGGAGGAATCCCCTTGACGAAAAACGACAAAATCGTCGGCGGACTCGGAGTCAGCGGCGGTACGGGCGAAGAGGATCACTCACTCTGCCTTTACGGCGTTCAAGCCTTTGAAAACGTTTAAATCGAGCCTATCCAAACGATTTGGTCGGACTTGAAAATAAGCGAGGCTTCTCAAAATCTACCAAAGTCTCTCGACAAAGACATACTAGCCGTTCTGAACCGCGCGGAGAATACCTCGTCGTTCGAAACCGCAGTTCGAAGCGTTCTAACCGAGAACAACCGAGCGGTTTTAATCTTAACAAGGCTCGAAAAACCGAATAATTTGACGAAAAATCGCCGTTTTGGGCGGTTTTTTTAAATTCCGCGTGAAAATATTTTCACGAAAGTTATATTTTGCAATCAAACGGGCAACATAAATATAGGGTAAGATATGTTTGTAACTTGGGAAGGGGATCGCCCCGACCGTAAAAAAGCCCACACAAAGTTTTTTCTTGTTTTTATAAATCATTCTCCATTATGACGTAAAGCCGCGGTTTTTTCCGCGGCTTTACGTTTTGCCGAGCAAAAACGTTTGCGATTTTGTCCGTTTTCGTTTACAATATATAATAACGTTAAACGACTTGCAAAAAAAAATTTTGCGTCGCTATCGCTTTTGTTATTCGCCAAACCGCAAATAACAGCCGTTCTTATTATATCGTTTAACAACGACGCAATACCGCGCTCGCGCAATCGCGAAAGTCGCTTGCGCTCGCTCGTATTAATATTTCAAACAAAAAAGTTTTCAACAAAAAATTAAACGCAAAAAAACGATTCGTCCGCCCGATTCGGCGGTTTATCGGGAGGTAAAAATGCTTGAAATAATACTCGACTGTCTTCTCGACAGTTTAAAAATGCTCCCGCTTATCTTTCTCACTTACGTCGTCATAGAATTTGTCGAACGAAAAGCCAATTTCGCAAAAAAAGGAGCCTTCCTTTCGGGGAAAGCGGCGCCCGTTCTCGGATCGCTCGCCGGAGCCTTTCCGCAATGCGGCGTGTCGGTTATGGCGGCAAAGTTATACGATAAAAAATTGATAGCGGTCGGTTCTCTCTTGAGCGTTTTCGTCGCGACGAGCGACGAGGCGTTTTCCATTCTCATATCGAGCGACAAAAGGCTGTCGTTGATTCCCTTACTCGTCATAAAAATCACGCTTGGAATCGCCGTGGGCTTTATCGCCAACGCAATTTTCGACAAGAGAACCTCGACCCCCGTCGTCAAGAGCAACGAAGACTTCGAACACGAGGACATTTGCGCCCATTGCCACGACCACGCCGAATCCGACGGCGACGAAAAAACCTTGTTTTGGCAAAGATACGTCTTCGTTCCGCTCCTTCACGCTTTGCAAACCTTTTGTTACGTCTTCGTCGTAACTCTCGTTTTCGGCATATTTTTCGCCGAGGGAGGAATCGTCGGAGAGGAAAAACTCGCGGTATTTTTGGAAAATACCAAATATTTCTCGCCCTTTGTAACCGCGCTCGTCGGACTTATCCCCAACTGCGCCTCGTCCGCCGTTATCGCGACGGCTTACGCCCAAGGGACGATTTCTTTCGGAGCGATGACCGCGGGGCTCGTTTCCAACGCCGGAGTAGGATTGGCGGTTTTGTTTAAAAACGCGAAAGAGACAAAACGCAACGTGATTTTGACCGCAACCCTCTACCTTATCGGGGCGCTTTCCGGTTCGATAATCTCCCTTGCGTCCATGGCTCTCGGAATATAATTATGCAATATATCGTCGATTTTTTAAGTTCGGCAACCTTTTCGTTCGCGATATTTCTCGTCTTCGCCGCTCTTGGAGCGCTGTTTAGCGTCGGAGCGATAAAGGCTTTGTCCTCGCGAACGGGCAAAAAGAGAACGACAATTCCCAAAGTCGACGTCTCCGCGTTTGCCGAAAATGCCAAGGACGCCTTTTTGAGCGTCGGCTCCGAAAAAACTATCGATCGCGAAATCAGAGCCTTGTCTCTCGGAGCGAAAACGCTCGCCGAGAACCTCTCGGACGCGTATTTCGCAAACGAAACCAAGAGATACGACCTTTTTGTCGGGAGCAAATTTTTACCCGAAGGGGTAAGCGTCCCCCTCGAATTCGGCATATACGAAATTCTTGATTTTATGGACGCGGCGATTCTTTCGATTCAACTCGCCGCCGAGAAAATTCTCCTTTCGAAAACCTTTAACCTTGCCTACGCGGTTTTTGAAAAAATAAATAAAACGAGCGAAAAAAATCCTCGCAACTTAAGCGTATCGATCGTCGTAGAGATTTTTTCAAGCAAAAAAACCGACAACTCCGGGACTTTTTCGCGTCTTGCCAAAGCGGCGTTAAAACCCCTCGTCCCGGCGGCGAAAAAAATCGGTTCGGTCGCCTTGTTCTCGGTCGCGGACAATTTTTTGCTCGATTCTCTCGACAATCTCGCCTTAAACCTTAACGACCTCTGCCACGGCGACTTTTTGCCGACGAACGACGACGTCGACGTCAAGGAGGGAGTATGCTTGCTTTAAAAATCATTCTCGCCGCGCTTTCCGGGCTTTGGTTCGGAGCGCTCGTCGCGGCTTGTTTCACGATTAACAAAACGAAAAATAAAATCGCAAAAATCGTCGACAACTCGCTTCCCGAAAGCCTTTCGAACGAGGACAAAAAAGCCGTCGAAGAGGTAATCGCGAAGCATTGCAAGATTTATAAAGAATATGCCAAAGGCGCGATAATCCGCAAAGTTTTTGGCAAAAAAAGAAACAAGAAGTCGGGCTATAAGTCGAATATAAGTTATTTTGACATAATCAACGACGTAGCGACGACTCTTCGCCCAAACGCCTATAAGCCCCTCTTAGACTTTTCCGAACGACAACTTTTCGACTTCTCTCGTTCAATCGTCCGCAAGATAAAAGAAACGCTCGACGCGAGCGGCATAGAGGCTTTAAAGACGGCGAAACTCTCCACGATCGCCGACGTCGAAAAACTCGTAAACGCCGTTTTAGGAAACAAAGTCGTAAAAGGAACGAGCAGAGCGTATTCGATTTTTTTGCGAGTCTTGAACGGACTCAATCCATACTATTGGTTAAGAAAAACGGTTGGAGCGATACTCGTTCGCAAATCGATTGACGAAATCGTCAAATATTCTATCAAAATTACGGCAACGGAAACCGCAAGGTTGTTTGCGGCTCGCTAAAGAAACAACCGGCGTTTAACGGAATACGACTTTCGACCGCTCGCAAGCGATAAGGCTTGCGAGCGGTTTTTTATTTTAACTTTGTCTTTTGGGAAGGTCTTTTTTCACTTTGTCTTTGGAATGTCTTTTCCTAACGCCGTTATGAGTTTTTTCGCCCGTCGTTGCGAAATTTAATTTATACCGTAATTGCAAGATTTTATTTCCTTTATTTGTATCGTCATTGCGAGGTTTTCAAAAACCGAAGCAATCTCGCTTGAACCGCGCCGCTCGCCGGAGATTGCTTCGTCGCGTTCGCTCCTTGCAGTGACTAGGGGGTAAATAGTCATTGCAAACGCATTTTTTTAAAGTCATTGCGAGGTTTTCAAAAACCGAAGCAATCTCAAAATGGTAGCATTTACAAGCGAGATTGCCGCGTCGCTTCGCTCCTCGCAATGATTAAAACAAAAAAGCCTTTCGCTTGAAAAAGCGCCGCCACATTCGCTCCCCACAAATACAAAATTGAAAAATTCCGCGCGTCTGAGAAATTCTTCGCGTTCGCTCCTTGCAATAACCCCAAAAAAACAACTCCGCCCAAAGAAAAAAGCGAACGATTCGTTCGCTTTTAAGTATTTTTGTCGATTTATTTACAAATTACAAACGCAAATCCGATAAAAAATCAAAAACGCGTCTTTATCAAGTCAATTACACTCTTTCTTTACCGATAAAGAACACCGCGGCGGTTCCCGGTCCCGAGTGACAACCTATCGTCGCGCCGATATCGTATATTTCGCATTTACCTTTAAGAGCGGGGAAAGTTTTCTCTATCTCGCCGACAAGATATTCGGCGTCGTCGCGACATTCGGAATGACAAAGGAAGCACTCGCCGTCGTAATCGGTTCCATCTTGAACGTTCGCGAGCATTTCTTTCATAAGCTCTATTTCCGCGCGCTTTTTGCCGATCAATTTCTTTTTTACTATGAGTTTGCCCTCTTTGTTGACGTACATCAAAGGACAAATGCGGAGAAGAGTTCCGATAAGCCCGGAAGCCGCGGAAATTCTTCCGCCTCTAATATACGCGGAAAGATCGGTCGAGAAAAATACGTGATGAATTTTAAGCTTGAGATTTTCAACGTATTCGACAAGCTCTTCGGCGGTATGACCTTGGTCTCTGTAATCCGCCGCTTTCAAAGACAACATTCCGTATCCGGACGACGCGGCGAGAGAATCGATTATATAAACTTTTCTCTCGGGATATTTTTCCTCGAGTTCCTTTTTCGCCGAAAGCGCCGATTGATACGTTCCCGAAATACCCGACGAAAGAGTTATGTGAACGATATCCTTTCCCTCTTTTAAAATGGGTTCGAATTCGTCGACGTATTCTTGCGCGGTTATCTGCGTCGTGCTGACCTTTGCCCCGTCGCCCATCTTTGCGTAAAGGTCCTTGAAAGGTAAGCTTGCCCCGAAATCGTCGGCGTAATCGACGTCGTCGACGCGGAATTTAAAGGTCATATAATGCAAATTTCTCGATCTTAATTTCTCGGCGGAAAGATCGGTCGTGCTCGAACAGCTTAAAACGTAATTATTACTCATAAAATCTCCTTATTCTTCAACTTTTTTATTTTTTGCGACAACCAAACTAAGTCGACGCGGACGTTCTTTTTTAGACTTGCGTTTTCGGATTTGCGAAACTCGCTCGATAAACCCGAACGGGGATAACTTCAAACGATAAGCGCGCCGTTTTACAAGCAAAATCGTTTCGCCTTTTCTCGGCTCGTTTCTCATATCCTCGCCTTATAGTATAGCGCTTAAAAGCCTCGTTTGTTGTCTATTCTTTATTTTTTCTTGTATACTAACCTAAATCCCCGCGGTAGAGAGTCAAACCCGAACTCTACTTGCGGTAGAGATAGTTTTTTTCTTATAAAAACGAGTCGTTTTGCGGATTTTTTTAAATAAAAAGACATAAACGAAATGCTCTTGACAAGGCTTTGTCTAAGCGCTAAAATATCCTTATGTTAACCGAGAAACAGGCGGAAGCCGTAAACGAATTTGAAAACGACGTTCTTCTTCTTGCCGGCGCCGGTTCGGGAAAAACCTTTACGGTCGCTCAAAAAATCGCGCTTGCGACGAAAAGAGGGATCGGGGCGGACGAAATTTTATGTTTGACGTTCACCGTAAAAGCCGCCGACGAACTGAGAGAAGACGCGACGAAATACTGCGGAAATTTAGTTCCGGAGGTTTTTACCATTCACGGATTTTGTTATAGGCTTTCTCTCGAATACGGCAGAAAAACCGGGCGGTTTTCGCATAGACAAATAGCCGACGAAATCGATAGCGGCGAGCTTCTTCGCGAATTGCTGAACGAATTTATCCTAAAAGGCGACTATCAACCGACGGACAAAACCGTTCCCCTATCGAACAAAAACCTAACAAACCTCGCTTCGGCGTTAAAACACGAGAGGGATAAACTCGGTTTCTCTTTCTTTTCGAAAGACGGCTACGATAAAGCCGCCGAAAATCTCTTTAAAAACAGCCCGTCGTTTAACGATTTGTTTTTGGTAAAAGAAGGGGTCGCCAAGTATACGGACGAGAATCTCATACGCTTTTTTAAGAGAAAGTCCAACGAGTTTATGAACGCTTATAGAGCGAGGCTCGACGCATCCGCTCTCTTCGATTTTGACGATTTAATTTTCTGCGCGAAAGCCGCGATTTTTGACAACGACTTTCAAAAACCCTCGTATAAGTTGATTATCGTCGACGAAATGCAAGATACGAGCGAAGCGGAATACGAAATTGTCAAGGGGTTTTTTAAAGACTCTCAAGTTATGATGTGCGGAGATTTGAACCAAACGATATACGGTTGGCGAGGATCCAAGCCGCTTGACGTCATAGCAGACTTTAAGAAAAACAGACGAGTAAAAGAAATAACCCTTTTAGAAAACAAGCGTTCTACCAAAACCTTGGCTCGCGCTTCGGCTTATTACCTAAACAAAGCGTTTAATTTGAATCTTCCTCTTCCCGACGCGAGCGATGAAAAAGAAGCCCCGCTCGAGATCGTCGCATGCGCCGGAATCGATGGCGAGGCGAGAGAGATTTTCAAACGCGCGAGCGAGTTTAAAGGCGATAACTCTGAGTTTTGCGTAATGGCTCGATCGAATAGATACGTCGGCGAACTTTACGCGGAACTACAAAAAATCAACGCGCGTTTGCCCGTTGAAAACAGACTGTCGTTTTTCACGACCGACGCGAATTTTCAGTTTTATAAAAAGCCTATCGTCAAGGATTTCCTCGCTTTTTTTAGACTTATCGTCAACCCTGACGACGAGGCGTCGATTTTAAGACTCGCGAAAAAGCAAGCGAAAGGCTTAACGCCGCCCATGATCGCCGCCCTGAAAGACTATTCGGCTCTCGGGATATCGGTCGGGCAGTTTTTAAGCGAAAGAACCTATCGATTCGGGGATTATTTTTACCCCTTAATTCAAGCTTTTAGGGAGAATAAAATAGTCGTATACGACTTGGAAACGACGGGGCTGGACGTCGAAAACGATCAAGCGGCTCAAATTTCCGCCGTCAAAACGGGCGCGGACGGAGTGAAAGAGGTTTTCAATCGGTTTATAATCCCGACGAAGGAAATTTCGGCTCAAGCGCTCGCCGTTCACGGTTACGACCTCGATTATATCGAGAAAAACGGCGGAGAAGGCGCCCGTTCGGTTCTTCGAGATTTCGTCGAATTTGCCGACGGAAGCGTTTTGGTCGGGCACAATTCGTCGTCGTTCGACGACCTCGTTTTGGAGAGACAGCTTTCGGAAAACGGCATAGACTCGAATTTTCCGTATAAATACGACACTTTAAAAATCGTATCTCTGTTCAATCCCTTGTCTCGAGACTACAAACTGTCCACGCTGTGCGACTCTTTCGAAATAACCAACGAACGCGCTCACGATGCTTTTTCGGACGTTTCGGCGACTGAGAAAATTCTTGAAATTCTCATACGAACTTTTTTAATCCCGTCCGCTCCGTCAAGGGGCGTCGCGACCAAGAAATATCTGCCGTTATTCCGAGATCTTTACGACGAAATACAAACCGCGACCCGATTTTTAGAAGTCGGAGACTATTTGTCTCTATGCCGAGAGATCGGAGAAACCGTATCGCTCTCGACGGGAAAATCGGCTCAAGCCGACAGAGAATCGGCAAACGATTTATATAGAACGTTGAAAAGTTACGGCGCAAGAAGTTCGCCTATAAGTTCGTTAAAAGAGTTTTTGAGAGACGTATCGCTTTCGGGAAGTCAAATGGATACAATTATAAAGAAGTTTGACAAAATTCCCCTCATAACCGCTCACCAATCCAAAGGTTGCGAGTTTAAAGAAGTTATTCTCGTCGGAGCGGGCGAAAACGAGCTCCCGTCATACGGAGCGGTAAAAAGCGGCGACGACAGCGAGGAAAGGCGAATATTTTACGTCGCCTTAACGAGGGCGAAGGAAAAATTCGCGGCGACGTATTCTTACCGAAAGGACTATCCCGGTCGTTCATACCCGAGAAACCCGTCGCCATATCTTGCGTTTCTTCCCGAAGAGCTCGTCGAGAAAAGCAGACAAGAATAATCGACTGCGCCTTCTTTTCGAGGGCATTGGGAAAAGAGCCGCGACCGAGACCTCTTAAGCGAGAGGTATTCCGTTCGGGCATTGAGAGGATCGAAGCGACGGAGCGGTTATCAAACGGGCGGCTAGTCTTACCCCTTGTCATTAGAGTTGTCACGAAATGAAAATTAAGATTAAAATTTTTATAAAAAAACTCTATTTTAAGTGGGTGAAATTTATAGAAATTTTATAAAATCCAACTCATTTTACACACCTATTTTTATAAATAGTGGCATTTCGTGACAACTCTATTGCGAGGAGTAAAGCGACGAAGCAATCTCAAACGATAAATGTTTCAAGCAAGATTGCCGCGTCTTTTTCAAAGGCGCAATGACCGTGAAAAAAGGGGGATTCAAGCAAAGGCTCCTCGGTTTCCGCAAAACCACCGCAACGACAGTAAAAACGTAATAAAACAATGAGCAATAAACAATAAACTATAAATCTGCGATTAATAAAAACAAAGGAGAAAAATTATGCCATTTTTTGAGTATAAATGCCCCGAGTGCGGTAAAATATTCGAAGAATTTGTCAAAAAATACGACGACCAAGTCAATTGCCCCGAGTGCGGTAAAAAAGCCGCGAAAATTTACAGCGGCAACGTTTATTCTTCGACAGGAAAAACAAAAATTAACTGTACGGGCAATTGCAAAACTTGCGGCGGTTGCCATTAAAGAGCATTTCGTCGCCATCGCGTCTATTTCAAACGAACAAGATCTGCTTTTAAACCGCAAAACCTTGCCGCTTAACTCAAAGCGGCGTCCTTTTTACCCCAACTTAAAGCCGTTCTCCGCTCGGCGCGCCGCAAAAACTCGCGCCTTAAAACGCCGAAACTCGCGACCGTCAACACGCTAAAACGCGCGATAATCGACTTATGTCGCAACTTATCGGCGCTGAAACGACTCGAACGAGCCTCCGAAACGTCTCAAAACGCTTAAGCCGCCGATAGACAAAAACGCCGAGATTGCAATAAAAACCGAAAACAAAGCCCCTTCGCCGAGAAGAGAGCTCAAAGAGAGTCTCTTTTTTTTTAGTTCGTCCGCCAACAACGAATCCGCTCTACAAAAAAATTACAAAAAATCGGGTTTTAAGAAAAAGCGCCGAGGAGAAGAAAATCGACAAAAAAACAAACGCGGCGGAAAATATGTCGGCATAATTATTGACAAAATCGGCGAATAGTGGTAAACTCTTATAGACTATAATTATTTTATTATTGACGCGCGAGCGTAAAAACTCGAAGTCAAGGAGCAAAAGAATGAAAAAAATTATCGCGCTTATTGTTTCTTTATCTCTTTCGGCGACCCTTCTTGTTGGATTGGCGTCTTGCAAGAACGACGATTCGAAAGACGGTAAGGTTCAATATACTTGGGACGTCGATTCCGACGGAGTTCTCAATAAGTACAAAGTCTCTGACGCCGCCGAAGATCTCATTTCCGAAAAAGATTACGACGCCCTTGCAAAAGGCTTTACGGCTAACAACGACGAAAACAAAACGTACGACGAAAACACCGTTAAAACGGTTACCATTCCCGACGGCGTAAAAACCGTCAAATCGGGCGCCGTTTCCGACCTTTCGTTCGTCGAGAAACTCGTCGTTCCCTCGTCTGTCGAAAAAATAGAATCGGGAGCGTTTTCCAACCTCTCTTCTCTCAAAGAGATCGTTCTTCCCTTCGTCGGCGAAAGCATGGGAGCTCACAACGAAAAGAAACTTTTCGGATACGTGTTCGGAACGGCTTCGTCCGCGGCTCTCGTTTCTTGCTCGCAAACTTATAACGACGGAACGAGCAGTACGGCGACCTATTATATCCCGTCCACTCTTAAAACCGTTACCGTAACGGGCGAAATCAAGACCGAAACCACAGATTATTGGTATATTATCGACGGCGACAAACACCTCGTTTGCGACGAGAACGCCGAGGGAGCGATCAAAGCGACCGTCGTCAGTTACGACAACTGCGCCGTTCAAGGATACGCTTTCTACGGTTGTAATACTTTGACCGACGTTACTTTGAACGGAAACGTAATTCTCGAAAACACGTTCAACGGTTGTACGACTCTTAAAAACGTTAAAATCAACGGCGAAAATATCGTAATCGGCGAAAAAGCCTTTAACGGATGCTCGGCTATCGAAAACGTTTCCGCAACCGACGAATCGTTCGACAAAATCGCGAAGATTTGCGAAAGCGCGTTCGCTAACTGCGTTTCGCTCGGAAAGACCACCGATTATTCGGTAGGAACGCTCGACCTTTCGAGAGTCTCCGAAATCGAGACGCTCGCGTTCGACGGTTGCTCGGGAATGTACAATCTCAAAATTTCCGAGAGCGGAATTTTGGCAAACAAAGCGTTCAACGGCTGCTCCGAACTTAGAAAAGTTCTCAAAGGCTCTTCGGCTTTGGACGTTTACGAAAACGACGAAATCTTCACCGATTGCAACGACAATCTCTATAAAAAAACGCCCGAAGGAAATAACTAATCGCTAAAACGCGCGGCTGCCCCGATTTTTTCGGCGGCAGCCTTTTTTATAAGGCAAAACGGCGACATAAAAACAAGTTCGGCGACTATTGAAAATTCGCGAAACAAAGGGGATAAATATGGGGAAAATAACGGATTTCTTAAAAGGCGTATTCGCCCCGAGAGACTTGACTTGTTCGCTTTGCGGACGAGAGAGTTTCACGGGCGAGATACTGTGCGAGCGATGCCTAAAAAAGTTGGAGAGGAACGACGGATATATCTGCGACCATTGCGGAGCGAAAACCCCATTTCCTCAACCTTATTGCGACCGCTGCAAGAACAAACTGACGTCGTTCGACCGAGCGAGGAGCGCGTTCGTTTACGGCGAGATATCGGGCGGACTTTTAAAGAAATTGAAATACGACGGCAAGAAATATCTCGCCGAAGAATTTGCCAAAGAACTCCTTGAAATTTTGACTTTTTCGGCAAGCGGAACCGAAGGTCTCGTTTACGTCCCTACGACCCGAAAGAAAACCCGAAAACGCGGTTATAATCAAAGCCGACTCTTGGCGGCAAACCTTTCTTCCCTCTGCGGAGTTCCCTTGCTCGACGTCCTCGTCAAAACGAAAGAAACGGATAGTCAAGTCGGCAAATCGTACTCGGACAGACAAAAGAACCTCGAGGGAAGTTTCTCCGTTTGCGATAAGTCGACGGTCGTCGGAAAGAAGATAACTCTTATAGACGACGTTATGACGACGGGAGCGACCGCGGAAGCGGTTGCGAAAAGACTAAAGAAAGCGGGAGCAAGAGAGGTTTGCGTAATAACGGTCGCGACGACCGTCAAAGAACAAAAGGAGAACGCGGTCGGCGATTTATAAGTCAAACGAAAGGCAATAAGTCGTTTATCGTCGGTTTTTATAATATTATAAAAGAGCGGCGCCGTCGAGTCTCTAAAAGTCGTCTAACTTTTCGAGACTCGCTTCGCGGTTTGCCGCTCTTATTTTTTTGATTTAATAAATAGGTTTATTTCTCTTTTTGTATATTTGCTCTTTCTTCTTCGAGTTTCTCGTTTTTATCCCAAAGACCGTTGCGTTCGGGGTGGGTTATCGCTCCCAAGACGTTCTCTTTTATTTTTTTGTTGTCTTGTTCCAGAGTTTTCAACAAATCCTTGATATATTGCCTCTTCGTGTGTTTGTCGGCGGGGCAGGGGTTTCTTATAATAGGTTTGTCTTTCGCAAAACCGCTTATCTCTTTTTCGCGAATATAAATCATCGGTCTTATAACGGTCAATTCTTGGCGTTCGAGGAAAGTTACGGGAGCGAACGTCGACAGACGACTCTCGTAAAAAAGCGACAAGAAGAGGGTTTCGATCAAATCGTCGGCGTGATGACCGAGCGCGACTTTGTTGCAACCGAGTTTTTTCGCGGCGTTATTAAGCGCTCCGCGGCGCATATTCGCGCACAAACTGCACGGATTCGATTCCTTTCTTACGTCGAAGACTATTTGCCCTATCTGCGTGCGTTCGACATGGTATTCGACGCCGAGAGACGAACACAGTTCTCTCGTTTGTTCGATTTCGTTTTCGTCCGCTCCGAGTCCCATATCGACCGTTATGGCTACGAGGTCGAACTTTTTAGGGTAAAACCTCTTTAAGGAAGCGAGAATACACAGCAGCGTCACGCTGTCTTTACCGCCCGAAAGTCCGACGGCGACTTTATCCCCTTCCGATATCATTTGATAATCCTCGACCGCTCTACGGGCTTTGGACAACAGTTTCTGAAGTTCCATGCTTTTCTCCGATTGACATATAACTTATCGTTTGTTATAATGAACGAGTAATTTGCGTCAAAAAACGCAAAAATACGAAATATATAATATCTTTTTATTAAAAAAAGAGCAAGCGTTTGTCGTTCGTATGAGGAAATTTTATTTTACGGATAACCGCTCGGGCTCTTTTGGGAGGAAAAATGGCTGAAGTTCTCGGCAAGTTTTTGCTTGACTTATTCGGCAGTAAGTTCGCGGCGACTCTGTTTGTTTCAATGTTCCCGTTGATCGAACTGAAAGGAGCGATTCCGATCGGAACGGGTTTGTTCGGAATGAACCTTTGGCAAACGGCGGGTATAGCCTATCTCGGATCCACGATCGTTTCGGTCGCCGAATTCTTTTTGCTTATCCCGATTTTTAATTTGCTTAAGAAAATTAAATTTATAAAGAAACTCGTCGAAAAAATCGAGTATATCTTCGAAAAAAAAGCCGCAGAAATCGCGAGCAAGACGGACGGTTCGCCCGAAAAAGAAGCGAGAAAAATAATGATGATAAGTCTCTTCGTTTTCGTAGCCGTACCATTCCCCGTGACGGGCGTTTGGACGGGAACGGCAATCGCCGTATTTCTCGGACTCAAGTTCCGCGAATCGGTTCTTCCGATTGCAGGAGGAAACCTTATTGCCGGAGGGATAATAACCCTATTGACCTTCTTGTTTAAAGATTACGTCGACTTGATTATATACGCTCTCTTTGCGATAGCGATAATAATGCTTGCCATGTTTATCGTAAAAATCGTTCTTTCCAAGCCCGAAAAAAAGGACGGAGCGACCGAAAGCGAGAAATAAAAGAGAGTTAGTTAAGAGATTGCCGCGCCTTTTTCAAAGGCGCGCAATGACCTTAAAGAATACGACTTCGCAATAATGAAAAAAAAGGATTTCCCCCTATCGTCATTGCGAGGAGCGAATGTGACGAAGCAATCTCAAAACGTAGGCATAGTTCAAGCGAGATTGCCGCGCCTTTTTTCAAAGGCTCGCAATGACGATTGAAAAGGAATTCAAGCGAGAGCGCTTCGGTTTTTATAAAACCTCGCAATGACCGTAAAAAGGCGTTTAAGCGACAGCTCTTCGGTTTCTACCAAACCTCGCGCCGACGGAGAAAAGTACGTACTCGCAATAAACTCAAAAAAGTTTTCGCAAATGAGCAATTAAACCACTTCTTCTTAACAATATATAAGAAAAACGAAAAAATTAAAATCTTCTCATTAAAAAATCAAAACCCGCGACGAAAACTCCGTCGCGGGTTATACTTTACTTTTTACTTGACTTTAGCCTTTTTGAATGCGATTTTAGTCGTTATTGTCTCCGTCTTTAAGACTGTTTCCAAGGAAAGTTCCGAATCCGCTCGTCTTCGGTCTCGGTTGACGAGGAGCCGAACTTCTGTCGCCTCTGTCTCTTCTTCCGTCTCTGCCTCTGAAATTGCCTCCGTTTCCGCGATCGTATCTATTTCCTCCGCGGTCGTTTCTGTTTCCGCGATCGTATCTGTTTCCGCGATCGTATCTGTTTCCGCCGCGAGGAGAGTTGTTTCTTCTCTCTACGTATCCCTTATCGTCGGGGTCGGCAAGATTGTTAGGTATAATCGAAACGTATCTGTTAGGCTCTTTTCCTTCCGATTGAGTCTTTACGTCTTGGCTTTCGGCAAGGGCGGAGTGAATGATTCTTCTCTCGTAAGGAGTCATAGACTCGAGAATGATTTTTCTCTCCATTCTGACGGCTTTCGCTTCGAGTTTGCGAGCAAGGTTGACGAGAGTTTCTTCTCTCTTTTCTCTGTAATTCTCGCAGTCTACGACGACTCTTCTATAATCGTCTCTTCCCTTGTTATACACCGCGCCGGCAAGCGATTGCAAGGCGTCCAAAAGTTCGCCTCTGTAACCTATTACGGCGGAGGAGTTATCGGCTATAACGTCGATTATAACCTTCTCGTCTTCTTCGCGAAGTTTTCCCTTCGCCTCGACGTTCATAAGTTCCAAAAGTCCGTTTACGAAATCGACGGCTCTTTCTCCGTCGGTCTTTTTAACCGATACGTCGACTTTCGCGTTTTTTGCTCCGATTCCCAAAAATCCTTTCGTGGGTTCTTCCAAAACGGTTATATCCGCTTTATCCTCGGTGATTCCCAACTCGTTTAAACCGTTCTCAATTGCTTCTTTGACGGTTTTTCCCGTAAATTCCATTGCTTACTCCTTTTATCTTATCTTCCCGTATCTGGGACGATCGTTTTTATCTTTTTCTTCTTTTTCTATTTTTTTGTTAAACTTGAGTTCTACGATCTTGTTTATAAGTACGGTCGACGCCGTGGACAAAAGCGAGTTCGTAACCATATATATCGAAAACGCCGCCGAGTAAATAAACGCGAATATACCGAACATAATCGGCATCATCCACGTCATCATCTTTTGCGTCGACGCGGCGGTCGAAGCGTCTCCCTCGACAGTGGAAAGTTGCATCTGAGTCTTTTGGGTCTTTTGAGATATGACCGTGGACAAAAGCATGGTCAGAATGGACAACGCGACGAGAATAAACCAACCGTTTCCGTATTTAAAACTGAATCCCGATTGTTTATACTGTCCTAGATAATACGTCAATTCGTTATATACGTTTTCGTTTATCAAAACGCCGAGATTCTCGGGGTTTTTGGTTCCTCCGAGTTTAGAGACGAGATCGGAGTGACTAGGAATTACAGAAGTCCACGCGCAGTCGGGCGACCAAATGTTTTTTACCCAAGGAAAAATAACCGACTTCGCGTCGTTATTCTCGTACGCCTCTGCCGAAGCCCTTCTCGCTTTTTCGTAAATCACCGTCTTTTTATAGTCCTCGCCGACAAAATCTACGAGAATTTTCTCGGTAGCGAAATTCTCGGCGCTCTTTTCATATTTTTCGGAGTAACCGGACAACGACCAATCGGACTTTATGCCGGCGTAATTTAAAGTTCCGTCTTCGAGACAATATCTTGCCTTTAAAGCCGAATATTCCGACTTTTGAAGAACCAAAGCCTTTCCGCCATCTTTCTTAAAGGTCTTGAAAGTAACTCCGTATAAAGTATCTTCGAAAATAAGTCCTTGATCTAAAAGAGAAGTTATCTCCGATTTTTCGAAATTAGAGGTTATTATCGCGTCTTCCAAAGAGGCGTATAAAAGGGGAATTACGTCCTCGTGAGATTCTACGATACCGCTTTCGTTTATAAAATCGGCGATAGATGGATAAACGGATACGAGAGAGGATACTTTATCGCTTTTAACGAAAAACTCTCCGTTTTCATATATAAAACAATCCTCGAGACCTTTTTCCTTTAAGACGTTTTCGAATACGAGCGAATAGGTATTGTCCGAATTTTTTCTCAAAACGGCGTCGTCGCCGTCGGTAAAATCGTTAATTGCCGTATCGTAAGCCGATCCCATATCGACGAAAACTTGTCTCTCGCTTATTTGAGAATACGAGTTAAACGCCGCTATAACGATAAAGAAAAAGACTAAGGTTATTATAGTCGGAAGACAAGCCGAAAAAGCCGAATAGCCGTTCTTTTTATAAAGAGCCATCATTTTTTGCTGATAGAGGTCTTTATTTTTAGCGTACTGCTTCTGCAACTTTTCGAGATCGTCTTTCATCGCCTCCATTTTAAGGGCGTTCTTTTTCATCGAAACGCGCGATATAATGTCCGGCGCTAAGGTTATTAATTTTAAAATTACGGTGAACAATATTATTCCGAGACCGACGTCTCCCGCAAAACTTATTATTTTGGAAATAATATCGCAAATCCACGCGTATTTTGCCGTAAACGAACCAAACGCTCCGCTGCCGTAAGAAGTTACGGTCGACGAAACGTTAGCCAGTAAGTTAGATATATACATCCGACTCCTTTTATAACAAATACTCCGCCGTTATTTATTTTTTCGACGGAGAATCACATAAGCCATTTAAGTTTGTTTTTATTGTCGGGAACGGGATCGAAACCGCCTTTATTGAAAGAATTGCATCTGAGTATTCTCCAAACGGTGAGAAAAATACCCGTAACGAAATTGTGTTTTTCAAACGCCTCGATAGCGTAAACGCTGCAAGTCGGCGTGAATATACACCCCGAGTTTAAGTTCGGGGAGAGATATTTTTTATAAAATTTCAAAATTTTTATAAAAATCTCGTTTATAATTCTCATTAAAGGTTTTCCTTCTTTTTAAGGTAGTTCAAATCGTTTAAAAAGACTTCGAAAGAATATTTGTCTCTAACCTTTGGCAAAATTACTATTCTGTAACTTTTCTTAAGGTCCTTGAACGCTTGTCTCGCGCTCGCTCTCAAAAGCCTTTTTATTCTGTTTCTTGTCACGGCGTTTCCGTGTTTTTTACTGACAGAATACCCTATTTTGAAAGAATCCGACGGAAAATACAGCATTGTAAGCGATCTTGAAAACCCCTTTTTCCCCTTTCGAAAAAGTTTGTCGAAATCGCTTTTTTTCTTCAATCTGTATATCAAAACTTTTTATTAGTAAGAGAGTTTCTTACGACCCTTGTTTCTTCTTCTCTTAAGAACGTTTCTTCCCGACTTGGTCGACATTCTCTTTCTGAAACCGTGCACCTTATTTCTCGTTCTCTTTTTGGGTTGGTAAGTTCTTTTCATATTTTTGCTCCTTTTATAGCTCTTTTTTATAATTTCGGCTAATTTTCCGTTTTACCGAATCTAAACGCTATGCGATTATATAAAATTTTTTATTTTTTGTCAATCGATTATTGCCTTTTTGGATTTTTAATTAAGAATTTATTCTTATCGGAAGGATAAGATAGAGATATTCGTCTCCCGAGAAAGGCTTTATAACGCAAGGGGAGATAGAACTGTTGAAATACATATTCAAAAATTCGTCTCCGGCGGCTCTCAACGCGTCGCAAATATACTTGGAGTTGAAGGCAATATTTATGTCTTTTCCCTCGATATTTACAACGACGTTCTCGTTTACGTTTCCGCTTTCGGAATTGGATTGAACTTTGATATTATTGTCCTTTATCTCGAGTTTTACGAGATTTTTAGCCTCTTTCGCGACGATCGACGCTCTTTCCAAACTGTTTAAAAACATATTTTTTCCGACTCTCACGGTCGTTAAAAATTCGGTCGGAATGATTTGAGCGTAATTTATAAACTCTCCCTCTAAAAGTCTCGTTACGAAAAGGGTTCCGTCGACGTCGATCATCAAATTCTTATCTTCGAAAACGAACGTCAATTCCTCTTCGTCTTTATCGAGAAGTCTCGAAATCTCCGAAACTGCTCTTGCCGGAACTACTATTCTGAAATCAGCCGTCGAATTTCTTATTTTCTTTTTGGCGATAGCAAGTCTGAATCCGTCGAGAGCGACGCAAGTCAAAACATCTCCCTTAACCTCGAAGAGTTCTCCTTTTAAAATGGGTCTGCTCTCGTCAGTCGAACACGAAAATACCGTCTTGTTTACGACGTCTTTAAAATCCTTTTGCAAAATCGAAAAGGCTTTGTCTTTTATATCCGTTCTGACCGAGGGAAATTCGTCGGCGTTCATAGTCGCCAAAAATCCTTGGGATTGTCCGTACGTTATCTTGAGTTTTTTATCGTCGCCGATCATAAGTTCGACTTGATCTTCTCCCTCGAGTTTTTTCGCGTACTCGGCAAAAAGTTTTCCGGGGATAACGGCGGTTCCCTCTTCAAAAGTATCTGTTCTGATAGTTTTTTCGATAGCAATCTCCATATCCGTCGCGACGAGTTTCATCTCGTCGCCCTTAACTTCGATTTTGATTCCTTCCAAGATCGGATTGGACGTTTTGACGCTGATTGCCTTGGATACCTTCATTACGGCGTTAGACAAATCGTTTCCGTTTACCAAAAGTTTCATTTATTTTCCTCTCGCGTGTTGATTGATGATATATTATTTTATTCATTATTTATAATAGTAATAGTAGTAATCTCGGTGGATTTGTGGATAACTCTAAAATTTAAACTTAAAAACAACGATTTTATCGAAGATTTTGAAAAATTTAAAGGTGTGGAAAACCCGAAAAAGTAGGTGGACAACGAGTTGATAAAAATGTGGATACTGATTTTTTGGGTGGATAAAAAAAAATCAGAATTAATTTAATTTTAATTATTTAAGAAGAAGAGTTATATTCGTCGCCGACTTATCTCACAAAATTAAATTAAAAATAAAATATTTTCCAATCGCGCGTCCGCAAAGGTAATAATA
>CAZVPW010000003.1:0-31845 GCA_964629115.1 uncultured Acidiphilium sp. | reverse complement strand
GAAACATACCCCTGTGATGTGGATACAAAAGAAATATTATTAACATATAGCAAACAACATAAAGATGTCTGGGGTAATTTATCTCAAGAACAATTAAATGGAAAATATCATTGTTATCAATATGACTTTTTGCCTCGTGGCAGGTTGTCTTATGATACAGAAGAAAAGGAATATAAGTTAATGTTTTATAGAGGGAGTAAAGATTTTATGGATTTGGTTTCCCCTAAAATATTGACTCTATTTGGAATAGAGAAAGCCAAGATATCTAATGTTGGAGAGTGAATATGAAAAAAATTAAACCTTTTCCGCAAAAATGTATTATTGTTAATGAAATTCAAAAAATTGAACGCAATAAAAGTAACGCAGCAATAACGGGCTATAAAGTATGTAATGAGAAAAATGACTATATCGGTGTTGTTGCATTAGACCCTAAATATGATGGACGCGCTGTTATTCGTTTCCTTAATGAATTAAAAGAGTCTTACGGGGTTTGGCATTTGATTCAAGCTAATTATTCTTTTTCTATGATAGAAGTAAGTGTTGAAAAAAATTCTAAAATGGAAATTATAGTTGAATAATACGGATAAATCTAAAAAATCCTAACGAGATAAAAAAGGTGGATTTATTATGAAACGTTTTTTTGTTTTAGTCATATTTGTAATGTATTTATTTGCATTGGTTGGCTGTGGAGATGAAGAGGTCATCAGTGTTGAGATTTCTTGTAAAGCACATTTTTGTACTGAATATGAATTAAAAAAAATGCCAACCGAAACGGAAACGGGCATTCTCAGAGGTACTTGTGGGCTTATTAATTGCGGCGCGAAAGTAGATTATGAATTGGAATTAATTAAGATAACGCCCGACAATATTACAGATTATTTTCAAATATCATATGAACAGGTTGGTTCTACTGTAGAAATTTCTTGTTTGCCCAAAGAAACAATAAAGTCAATAAATGCGATATCTTTAAAAACGCCAATTACACAGTATTCTTTATTTACAAGTAGTGATATAAAACCAGTAATTGTTGTTTTTGCAGCACATATAACGAAATACGAATCTAATGGCGAACTTCACTCTACCTATGACCGTACAACTTCTATAGAGTTCGATATTAAAAATCTTCCAGAATATTATATGTTGCCAAATGCAACCATTTATATGGGGAAGAGCCAAGGACCGACTATAAATAATGGAAACGATGAATATACATATACATTCACTATGGAATTTTTCGTGGGGAATGGGGATTTTATAGTTCTAAAAAAATAGTATTTAGCCCTTCATTTTTTTAGTGAAGGGTTGCTTTTTAATTATAGGTGTCGTGAAATGACAACACCATACCATTTACATTGACGTTTTTATGTGATATAATATAATCGTTGAAATCTAAAATTTGCCAATTGAGGTGCATAATGGATAAAGACATCAAAAGAATACGGTTGTTGAAACTTTGGGAAATCTTAAGTCGAGATACAGATGACGAACATCCGCTTGGGACAGAGGAAATTCTTTCTATTCTATTCTTCCATTGCTTAAGCATTTTATCCGCTTTCGCGCAAAACGCTCGTCTTCTACAACGATAAAACGCGGACGCGAGAAACTTCTCGCGTCCGCGTTTTTTGTTATTATCTCGAATCCGCTCGATTTAAACCAAACCGCAGCGATATTTCAAGATTTTTAGTTTGCGCTAAACGAAGAGCCTACCGCGAAATAACCGTCCGCGCCCTCTTCGATCGTCGTCGAAAGGCACTTGATGGTCATATATCCCTCGATCGGATTGGTTACCTTAAAGGTAAACGTCGCTCCGCCGACGGTTACGGTAACGACTCCGTTCGAAACCGTATAAGTCCCCTCTCCGACAAACGACGGGGAATAAGTTCCGACGCCGTACTCGTCGCCGTCTTCGCCGTAATCGGACGAAGTAGACGTAATCGAAACCTTTCCGCCGGCTTTAAACTCTATGCGAGTGTTAGCCGTGTAAGTCAACATTTCGTCTTCGTAGGGGAAGGTATAGGTCGCCGAAAAAGTCTTGCCGACAAGCAAGTTGGCGTTGATCGAAATCTTTCTTTCGACGAAGGTCTTATTCGCGGAATCAATCTCGAATACGAGCGTTTGTCCGTCCGCGCTCTCGGCTACGACGTAATTATCGAATGAGAAATACGTTCCCGAAACCGAGCCGAAGTTAAAGGACGCGAATCCGTCCAAAACGAGGGTCGAGCCGTCGGAAGAAGAATACTCTCCGCGCGCCGAATCGGATTTTTCAAGTCCGTTCTTCACGTCGTCCAAAGCCTTGATTTTTACGACCGTGGTCTTGCCGCCGACCGTAAGGGAAATAACGCTGCCCTCGCCGAACGCCGAACCGCTCAAAACGACCGCATTCGCGAGCGTTCCGATCGAAGATTCGTACGGAGCGACGTAATAATACGAAGTTCCGTCGACGAGTACGCGTCTGACGACGTATTCGTCGATTCCGGCGACGTCGACCGAGCCTTTGGTAAAGTATTCGATAATCGAAAGCGAGCCTTTGCCGCTGACTTTAATAAGTCCGCCGCCAATATCCTCGCCTTTGACGAACGCCGACAATCCGCCGTCCGAATAAACGAACGCGCCGAACGTCTTGCCGTCGTCCGACATTTGAGCCAAACCCGAAAATACCGAGGCGCCGCTCGAAAGCGTAACCAGACCGGCGTCGTTTATCGTCATCGTAGTCTTGCCCGTGACGCTCGTTCCGTATACCCCAACGAACGGGGAATCGGCGTATTTGGTCTCTACGACTTGAACCGAATACAAGAATTCTTTTTTCTCTCCGCCAATCGAAACTTTTATCTTGATTTGATAGAATCCGGCGACTTTGAATTTAACCGCCGAAAGGTCGATATCCTTGCCCGTTCCGGTTATGGCGACCTTTTGGTCGTAATCGAGTTCTCCGTCTTTCGTTATTATTTGAATGTTGTTCAAAAGTTCTCTTCTCGCCGACGCTTCGTCGTTAGAACTCTTGACGACGTTAGACTTAAATCTGACGATTGCGCCGTCCGTGATGCGAACGCTTTCGAACACTTCGCCCGACTCGATTCCGCCGTCCGTCTCTTTCGCGGTCAAAACGTTGCCCATTCCGTCGACGTTAAATTCGGCTTTTTCGCCATACCCGAAGGAAGCGTCCGTTCCGACGTAATTTACGAGAAGCGAACTGCCGCTAACCGAATATTCGATAACCGTTTGTTCGTAAGAAGAAGCGTTGAAATTGACGATTCCTCCGCCGTATCCGTCTAAGAACACGTACGAATTATCCGTCGCGAACAATCCGAACTTTTCGGTTTTTTCTACAAGCGCAAAGGTCTTATCCGAAGAATCCAAGACGAATTTATAGGCAAACGGGGTCAATACCGCCTCGTCGTCGAAAATAGACTTAAACGAAACGTCGTATTCGACCGAAGAGCCCTTTTCGACCTTAGATCCGTAAACGTACGCGATTCCGTCGTACGACACGCCGCCGTATTTCGCTTGGCTCGCGCACAAGTAAGAATACTCAAGTTCGACGACGCCCGATTTTTTGTAGGTAATCGCGCCGTTAGACCCGACCGTAACGGTCGAGTTTCTGTCGATAGAGCCGTCGCTCTTCTTAAGTTTGTAAGTCTTGCCGAGATAGGGGTTGGCAACCGCCGTTCTGTCGATCAACGCCGTTTTTTGAGTCGTGCTCTCGACGTTGAACTTATAAGCGTCGCCCTTGAAAACGAACGAGGAATTCTCGCCGAATTCGTAAACGAAGCCGTCCGCCATCTCTACGACGCCAACTTCTACCGAATAATAGAAATCGTTGGTTTTAAGATTGTCGAGTTTTATCTTCAATCCCATCCAGAAGGACGATTTGGCCTCTCTGTCGTAAATTCTCGCGAGATCGAAAGAATATACTCCGACGATGGAAAGAGTCGTAACGTACCCGTCGGTCGAATAATTTACGACCATTCTGTCCCTTATCGTATACTTATCTTCCGAGAAATACACGAGCGGACGACGAGTGTCCGAATATTGCATATTAAGGGCGTTCTTGGGAATCAAAACGGCTATTCCGTCTTCTATCTCGAGAGTATACTCGTTCGTCGTCCCGAGCGTCACGATAAATTTGCCGTTTCCGAGGCTCTTTACCGCCGTCGAAGTTTGACCGTTCGCCGTGACGTTGAAATCCTCGTCGATAACGAGATCGGCGATGGGTTTGGACGAAACGCTTTCCGAAATATATCCGTCGGAATCCTCTTCGCCGCCGTCGGTAGGCGCGGTAACGCTGCTCGTCTTATAAGTTCCGATTATCGACGCGTCGCATACGACGACTTCGGCGGTCGCTTGATATCCGGCGTATTCTACGGTAAGATAATAAGTTCCTTGCTTAAAAGCGTTAAACTCGCCCGTTATCATATCGAGAGCGACCTCGACGTCCTTACCGCCGTCAGTTATTTGGAAGAGTTTGGAAACGTCCAATTCTCTGCCCTCGAAAATGGCGGCGTTAGTCGCCTTAATCGACGCCGCGCTCTTAACGACGACGTTATAAGAAACTTCCGTAGGCTCGCCGTCGACGCCGTCGACGTAAACCCAAAGAACTATCGTCTGTTCGCCGCTCGCGTCGGGATTAAATCCATTCTTGACTTCGACGTAACAGCAAATGGAATTGACTTGAGTTTTGCTCGTTACGAGCGTTTGACGCAAGCCGTTTATCTCGACTTTGAGAACGTCCGAGGACAAGGGGTTAAAGGACGAACCCTTGGCGACCTCTACCGTATCTTTCCAAATCGTTATAACGCTCTCTTTTGCGACGACGTTATAAGTTATGGTTTTTGAAACCTCTTCGAACTTGGGATCGCCCGTTCCAACCGCCGTCTTGTTATACTTAACGGTCAAAACCGCTTCGTACAAGCCGACGATAGAGAAATCGACCGCCGAGACGTCCAAATAGGACTCGATATAATAATATCTCGTTCCGTTGACGCCGACGACGAAATCTTTAGCGAAGTTATATTCGTCTTTGTTCGTTCCAACCCTTACGGTTATCTCCGAACTCGTCGCGTAGTTTATGACGACGCCCGTCTTGACTTCGACGAGCGCGGTCGCCGTCTTTCCTTTATAAGTCAAGGTTATTTCGTTGACGCCGTCCTTAGAATAGTCGACCGAGCCGCTTATCATATCGAGAGTCGCCTTGACCGACTTTCCGTCGTCTACGATATCGAACAAAGTCGTCAAATCGATCAAATCGGCGTTGGGATAAGTCTCGTAATTCTTGGCGACGAGAGAAACTCCTCCTCTTTCGGTCGCCGTAACGTATATCTTAGAATTAAACGAACAATCTCCTTCCGAGTAGGCGAACGATACTTCGCGTCTGTCTCCGACGGCTATTCCGTCGAGAGCCGAAGCGTCTATCATATCGTCGGTAACTTCGATCGCGACTCCGTCTACCGTGAAATAGAAGAAGGGTTTGAAATCGTATCCGTCGATCTCGCCGACGGCAATCTCGATTTCAGCCGACGCGTTTATAATCTCGATTTCGTGTTCGGCGGTGACGTTTACGGTCAACGTCGCGGACGCCGAGCCGTAGGATACGGTATAACTATAAACGCCTACGATTGGCTTTCCGTCTTCGGCGTATACGACGTCGAAAGAGGTCATATCGTCCGTTACTTCGACCGAAACTCCGTCTTCGCTCACCGAGAACAAGTCCTTGAAATCAAATCCCTTGGGCGAATATCTCGACACGGTTACTTCGTTTGCCGACGCTTGAACTTTATATATGGTCTCGACGACGTTTACGATGATATACTCGGATTTTCCTTTATATCTGCAATAGATTCTGTACGAACCTTCTTCGGCTTTAAGAGCCGATTTGTCTATCATTTCGTCGGTTACTTCAACGCTTGCTCCGTTGACCGTAACGGCGAAATATTGTTTAAAATTATGGTCTAAAACGACCTTGTCTTTCAAGGAAATCGAACCGACCGTCTCGGTTATAACGACGTTCTCCTTAACCGCGGTTACGGTAACGTTCGTTTGAGCGGTTACGCCTTTATACGAACAAGTTACGACGTAAGACCCGACTTCGGCTTTGACGTCGGAAGCGTCAATCGAATCCGAGGGGGTTTCGATTATCGCTCCGTTCTCGGTTACGATAAACAAAGACGCGTAATCAAACGATTCGACTTGAGACAAGTCTATCGTCGCGTTCTCGTTCTTTCGCGTCACGCTTACGGTTTGCGACTCGGATTCCGAGCCGCTCGAGGAAGAAGACTCCGAGTTTCCTCCGCCCGAAGTCCCTCCGCACGACGTGAGCGAAAGAGCGAGAATTACGAATAGCGTTGCGACTAGCAGCAGTACCTTTTTCATAATCTCGCTCTCCTCTAATTATTCAATTATTTTCTCAAAGTCCAATCTCCGAGATGATATACGGTGATCCAGAAATATCTCGTGTAGTTGTTGTCTACTACGATTTGGATTCCGTCCGCCTCGTTGATGAAGCTGAGATAACGATCTCCTCCGCTGATGCCGCAGTTAGCGTCGTCAAGGGTATATCCGTTTTGAGCCATAGCGGTCTTCAAGCCGGATTCGATCTCGTCGTAGTTGGAAACTCTGTAGTTCTCGTCGTAATGCTCGCTTCTCGCGGTGAACGAAAGGATTCCTCGTTCGGTGTTCTCGTCGATAGTCTTGGTGTTGTACCAAGGTCCGAAGAGGTTGTCGTCGAAGATCCCGCAGAATACGTCGGGAGTGGGAAGTTTGCTATCCGCCTCGCTCGCGTCGAATCCGAAGATAATTGCGAGGACTTCGTTAGCGGGTTTAACGATGTGAGTTTGATCTCCTACGAAATAGTCGTTTACGGTGAGAACCGCCCACGAAGTGGGAACTACTCTCGGAACGTATTTGTCGGCTCCGAAGTAAGATGCGTCGATCGTGGTGGTGTTGATATTGTAGTAAGCGGTCTCGTAGTATCCCGAATAAGTTCCGCTAGCGTACGAATAGGGGAAGTTAATGCTCGTGATTACTCCGTCTTCGTTGATGGAAACGGCGAGCTTGCTTTGAATGCTCGAAGCGGCGTCTTTAGCGTATTCGGCGAAGACAAGTTGCTCTGCGACCGATCTGATGATCGTCGAATCGCGAAGAGTGAAAGTGTAAACCCACTTGCCGTTGTCGAGTTTCCTGGAAGAATCGAACTCGAATACGTAGGGCGAAAGGTCGAACGCGGGAAGAGCGTCTTTGAGCGAGCCTTTTGCGATTCTCGTTCCGACAAGTCCGCCCTTGTTGACGTCGCCGATCTTGAAGGCGTCGGCTTTGTATTCGAACTCTTCGTAAGTTCCGTTTCCGTTGTCCTTATATCCGAACGCTTCGGTGTGATAAGGATTGTCGAAATAAGAAGTGTATTCTCCGGTCTCGTTGATGAGAACGTAATTAGCGGTGACCGCTCCGAGGAATCCGACGTCGCCGGTAGCCGACGTATAGTTGAACGGCTTAACCGTTCCGTCGTAAGTTACGGTAGTTCCGGTCGATCCCGAGATAGCGTCGTCGACGGTTCCCGAAATTTCGTAATCGGAAGAATCGATGGTCGGAGAATAAGTGTTGGTCTCGATCATCTTGAAGGAGTAACTTTCCATATCCTTCATATTTTCGAGAGCGGAAGCGAATTTGTTGAATTTATCGAGTTCTTCGCTATTGGTCGGAGCCTCGTAAGGAGCTGGATCTTCTACGACCGTCGTTCCGATATCGCTGAAGTAAAGGGTTACGATGGTGTAATATTCGCCGACTTTGGTCTCGTTGCCTTCGTCGTCCGTTTGCATTTGATCGACGGTCGCCGTCTTAGCCTCGACTTTGCTTATCTTTTTGGTAACGGGGTCGAGATATACGTAGAACTCGGCGAAGTTTTCGTTCAAAAGCGGAGTCAACGAGAACGCGAGATAGCTCATAAGGTATTCGTCGTCGCTCGGATAGTATACGTTTTGAATGAAGTAAGGATCTTCGTACCAGTAGCCCGGTTCGATATTGTACTTATAGTAGTCGTTCTCCTCGTCGTACTCAAACTTGGAAACGTCGAGTTGTCCGAGGTGGTTCCAATAGTGCATGGATTCCCACGTAGCCGTGTTGCTCGAGGAATCGATAACGTTCTTCGACTCTACTTGGTTGTCCTTGTTGATGAAATGCTGCGTGAGCAATCCGTCCGAACCCATAACGTAGGTCTTTTCGTCGACGATGTTTTGACCGGTGATATTCCAGCTTCCGAACCAACGTCCCGCGGTTACGGTCTCGTCTTCCTTGGTCTCGGTCATCTTGACGAGAATGTCGTAAGAAGTCTTGGAAGCGTTCGAACCCGTTCTCTTAACGACGTCGACCAAAGTTCCGCTGACGGTTATGTTGGAAGCGCCTATCTCGGCGATAGCGTCGGAAGTGAGTTCTCCCGTTGCTCCGGACTTGCTTTCGGGTCTGATAGTCAAGTCGATCGAATCGTACTTGGTAGACATCGCGTTGGAAGTCGCGGTCAATCTGACGGTAGTGTCGACCGAAACCGTTCCGATGAGTTGGATATAGTCTCCGTCGGCGTCCGAACCCAAGCTGACGAGGTCGGCGACGGGCGTCGAAGATCCTCCGAGAACTTCGGTCGAAAGAGTATAGGAATCGTCTTCGATTCCCTCCGTCGTAACGCTTACTCTGATGTCGAGTCTCAAGTATTTTCCGTTCTCGGTTTTTCTGAGAACTTGCGAAGAAGCGCCCGTCTCGTGATTCTTAGTAGAAATCGAAACCGAAACGTTCTTTTCTTCTACCGGAGCATTAGCGTTCTTTTTAACGGTAATATTCTTGGAAACCGATTTCGTCGTGTCGGCGTTAGCCGTCGCGGTTACTTTGACGACGACGCGTCCGAACCCAAGCTGACGAGGTCGGCGACGGGCGTCGAAGATCCTCCGAGAACTTCGGTCGAAAGAGTATAGGAATCGTCTTCGATTCCCTCCGTCGTAACGCTTACTCTGATGTCGAGTCTCAAGTATTTTCCGTTCTCGGTTTTTCTGAGAACTTGCGAAGAAGCGCCCGTCTCGTGATTCTTAGTAGAAATCGAAACCGAAACGTTCTTTTCTTCTACCGGAGCATTAGCGTTCTTTTTAACGGTAATATTCTTGGAAACCGATTTCGTCGTGTCGGCGTTAGCCGTCGCGGTTACTTTGACGACGACGTCTTCGTACACGTCGGTCGTAACCGTAGCGACTCCGTCTCTCGAAACGGAAAGAACGTCGTTATCGGTCGTGATAACGTAGGAGGTATCTTCCGCTCCTTCGACCAAAACGATAATGTCGAGTGTTTCTCCCTTTTTGATCTCGTTTTTACGAGTTTGCATGGAGATGGATACGCCGTCGGCGTTCGATTCGCTGCTCGATGCTCCGCCTCCGCACGCTATGAGCGATACGGACATGAGGCAAACGCACAACGCTATCAAGAGCGCTTTTACGTATTTTGCTGTTTTTGCCATTTTGTTTGCCATCCTTTTTTTTTATTTCAAAATTTTAAAATTTTGATCAGTTTTTTTCATCAACCCAAATATATACGAAGAGGTCGAGGCTCGAATCGACCGGTTTGACGACGATTTTTTTCGCGCCGACGGTCTTTTCGTATTCTCCGAATAAGTTCGCGACAAATCCGGATTTAACAAGATATTCGTCTATGCTCTTAAGCGACGAATCTATAGTGTAATCGAGGTCTAACGGAACGTCGTAGTAAAGGGTTATCGCTTTCTTTTGTCTTCCGTCCGAACCCTTGCAGTATTGTCCCATTCCGAGACCGAAAGTATCGCCTATGCACTCGGTAACGCCGAGGAAAGGAATTTCATCGGATATCCCGTCGATTCCGAAATAGAAATTGAAATATTCGTCGGCGACTTGAGTCGCTCCCGTGTCGGAATTAGTTATTATGGAAACCTCGTTCCAAGAAGTCGGAACTTCTCTCGTCGCGACGGACGAAAGATCCGCTTGGGTCTCGCTCGACAAAGTCGCTTTGGCCTCGTCGTTGAAATCCGAATAGGTTATTTCGACGACTCCGACGAAGTAAATCGAAATGACGTAATAAAATCCGCTTTCGGTGATATATCCGTCGGGACTTACTCTGACGTAAGGCGTGAAGCTCACGTTGTTCGCGAGTTGTCCTTCGGTCGCGAGTATTCCGTAAAGGCTTATGTCGTTTCCGACGCCGCGATAGAAAGTCGTGGCGACTTGAGACATTATGCTGTCGCTATAGAAAATATAGTATCCCGTGTCCGCTCCGTCCGAATCTTTCTCTTTTGCGAATTGAGTGAATATCGCTTCGGAGAAATCGAAAGAGGGACGAACGTCGTTTACCGAACCCGTATAGGCTCTCGACGCCGAATAGGTTTTTTGGTTTTCGTCTACGTTTCCGATTCCGTCGGGAATATTCTCGTTGAACATATTGTAAAGTCCGTTGCGAACGTTTCTGTAGCCGTAATCGGAGTTTCTATCGTAAACGATTTGTTGATCCTCGGCTCCGTATTTGAGAACGGAGAAAGGACGATAATACAACGCGTCGGGAGTTATCGTCTCGTCGTATCCCGTGTAGCTCATCGTCTGAGCGACGTTGGAATATTGGATATTGATAAGTCTCGTATTATATCTTTCCAAGGTCTTCATTTTCTCTTTCGCCGAACGAAGAGCCAACAAAGCCGCTCTCTCGTCCGAACCCTCGGCGTATTCCTCGGCGTCTTTATATCTTCCGACGCTGCTGACGCTAACGTTTTCGGAGACGTCTATCGCGACGAAGAGTTTGGGAACGGTGATATATCCCGAAACGATTGCGTAATCGTCCGCTCCGAGAGAATAGAATCCCATAATCTCGCCGTCGTCGATCAAGAGTTGAAGGTTTTGAGGTTCGAAATCGTAGGGATTGGCGGACGAGGTCATTCTGTTTTTAAGTCGAGCGTCCGCGCCCGAGTATTCCCATCTCCAGTTTTCCGCGTTAAAGGTAAAATCGCTAACTCTAAGACCTTTGAAGTTGTTGTAATATCCCGATTCCGCCCAAGTCAATTTCTCGCCGAGGTCGTTGTTAACCGAGTAATATCTCTCCTCGTTCTTGAGGCTGACGCCGACTTCCATAGCGTAATCGACGTTATCCTCTCTGACTTTTTTAACGTAAAGTCCTTGGGTTATGCCGACGCTCGCGTTATCGTACTCGGCGTACCACTTCTCGCCGTCCATAGCCGTCTTGACGCTCGTGTAATAGGTCGAGTTAAGTTTGTCTTTGTCTCCGAGTTTGGTATCGTAAACGTCCAATTGCATATATCCGACGAAAGCCGCCGTGTCTTTGGCGACCGCGTCGAGCATACTTTGCGTGAGTTTGCTCTTGGCGACGATAGTCATCGTCTTTTCGCCGTAAACGTCGCCGCGAGCCGCGCTCGTCGCTCTTATCTTGACGATTTTGTCCCCGTCGACTTCGGACGCGGTCAAAACTCCGTTCGCGTTTATGGACGCGAATTCCGATCCCTCGGTTATCGTCCAAGAAACTCCGTCGTCTTCTCCGTCGTTAAGACCGGTTACGACGGCGTTGAAAGTCGCCGAACTTCCGCTCTTTATCTCGGTTACGTCGCAAGATAAAGCAACCTTTACGTCGGCGATCGGAGGAGTCGGAATCGGGTGGCTTCCCGATTCGCTTTCCGATTCGCTTTCAATCGGACTTTCGGTTTGACTTTCGGACGAGGTTTCGCTCTCGCTCGGGTCTTTTTTACAGCCGACGGCAAACGTCGCCGCTATCGATAAAACCAACAAAAAGCTTATAAGTTTTTTAAATTTCATCGCTATCACCTCAATAACCGTACGTCACGGTAACGACGGCGGTTTTTCCCGAGTCGGTTTCAAACTCGTAGGAAACTATGCTTATTTTCTTGCCGTCGAAGACCAATTCGAAATCGGTTCCGCCGAATACGGCGATATCTCCGACTACGCTCTTAAATCCGTCGGCGTTGACGCCGAAAGTCAAGACGTTATTCTCAACTTTTGCGTTTTTCATATATTTCGCGTCCAAATTTAAAGAGACGAGAGAATTTCTGTTTATCGACTGCTCGCGCGTCGAAGTCGTTTCAACAAGTTGGAAATTGTTAAGTTTTCCCTCGGTTACCGAAACGTCGGCGGTATTCCCGTTTTTAAAGGAAATCGTCGTCTTGTTCGTCGCGACGACGGCGTCGCCATCCTTAAATACCGTTTGGGTGACGACCGTCTTAACGTCTTCCATAGAATCCGAGTAGGCGGAGACGCAAGCGTCGATCGTCTTTAATTTTTTGCCATTTGCTTTTACAAGCAATATGGTCGTAACGCTCGCCGCGGCGATTACCAATACCAACGCCGCCGCGATTATTATCTTAACGAGCGTCGGTTTGCTTAAATTGAGTTTTTTCATACGTTATCTCCTTTCCCGAAGCGGAAATCGCTTCGGGAAAGGCCGACCTCCTTAGATAAATTTCTTTTTAGCCACGAACGCGAGAAGCGCAAGTCCGGTAGCCGTAGCCGCGGCTTGAGCCGCCGCTCTTCCTCCCGAAACGGGAGCGTTTACGACCGAATCGATCGCGTCGAATTCCGAGTTTACTCCGTCGACGTACGCGTTATACTCGTCCATAAGAGCGTCGTAAACGGTAAGGTCGAGCAAGAGTTTGTCGGACACGTTGAGCGAATCGAGTTCGCTAGTTATTTCCGCCAAGACCGACCATACGGAAGAATCGTATTGAGTCGGGAGCGCCTTTATCTTCGCGGCGAGAGCCTTGAGTTTGTCGCTCGAGTTGGCGAGTTTAAGTTCGTTGATTTTGAGTTTCGCCGCCGCTACCGGTTGATAGAGGGCGTCCCACGCCTTTGCCGAATATCCGAACTTCGACGGATCTTGCTTGGATGCGTTATACGCTCTCAAAGCGTTCTCGACAAGCGTTTCGTCGGTAAGCATTATAACTTTCTTCTCGGCTATCTTCTTAGCGTACTCTATGAAGTCGGACATATTCTTGTCCATAGCCTCGTAAGCGCTTCTCGTCGCTTCCGATACCTTGCCGAAATAAGCCTCGTATACGATCGAATCGTATCCTTGAACTCCGGCGTTGCTCGGGAGGGTCATCTTGATATGGGTCGTCTTGCCGTTGTTCTTGACGCACGCCTTTCCGACGAGATCCTTGAAGTTATAGTAGCAAAGTTCGAGTTCGAACAAATCGTAGTGTTTGTGAAGCAAATCGTAAGCAAAGTCTCCCTCGACTACGTCCGCCAAAGAAGTGTAACCGTCTTCAAGCGCGGGAGCGACGAAAGATTTGAACTCGACTTCTTCCAACGCCGAACAACCGTAGAACGCGTAGTTTCCGATAAACTTAAGGGTATCGGGAAGAACTATCTTTCTTATAGACTTGTTTCCGCGAGCAGCGTGAGTTTCGATTCTGTAAGTACCGTCCGCGACCACGAGGGTATCCAATTCCATTCCCGCGGGAACGCAAAGAAGTTGAAGGTTGCCCGAGGGCATCGCGACGTATAAGACGCCGTCCTTAATCTCCGCGTAATCGTTTACTTTCGCGTTCGTAGAACCTTCGAAAGAAACGAGGGACGGATAAGTCGAGAATTTCTCCAATCCGTCGCAATCGACGAACGCTCCGGCTCCGATGCTTTCGATCTTTTCGCCGATATAAAACACCTTGAGAGTTTCGACGCCGTTAAACGCTTGCGCTCCGATAGTCTTGAGGTTTTCCGCCCAAACGGAGGCAATTCTCGTTCCTCCGAACGCGTATTCGCCGATAGACTCGAGGTCGTCCGAATAAACGGACGAGGCAAGCCACGAGCAGTTGAAGAAGGCGTAATCGCCGATCGTTCTAACCGACGAAAGGTCGACGGAAGAAAGATTCGACTGACTGGTCGAGGATTGAGCCATCGAGAAAGCAAAGTCGTCGATCTCAACGATTTTACCCAAGTTGATTTTGGAAAGAGAATAGCAGTTTCCGAACATATACAAGCCGATTCTGTCGACCGATTCGGGAAGTTTTACCTCTTCCAAACTCGAGCAAGCGTAGAATACGTAATTGCCGGTGAAGTGGGATACGGACGAATCTTGAGAATCGAGTTCTTCGTCCGAAAGGGTTTTATCGGGGAAGGATACGTTCGTCGCGCTCAAGTCGATTTTTTCAAGATTCGAGCAACCGAGGAAGGCTCCCTCGCCGAGTTTTTCCAAAGTGGAAGGAATGGTTATGTTCTTAAACGCAGGAGCGTAACCGCCCATCGTCATTTTAGCGAACGCGCTGTCTCCGATTTCGACGAGACCCTCGCTCAAAATAACCGTTCCGAGTCCGGCGCAGTCGGCAAACGCGCCCGAACCTATCTTAGTAACGCCCGTGAGATTGACTTTCGCAAGAGACGAACAACCGAAGAAAGCTTGCATCGGAATTTCCGAAAGCATAACGTTTTTCAAGTCGACCATTCCGACGAGTCCGGTATCGTAAGCGAAGATCGCGTCTCCGAATACGACTCCGCCGTTTTCGCCGTCGGCGACGACGGGAGCGACTATCGTCTTGAGAAGATAACATCTCTGGAAGCTGCCGAGACCGAGTTTAACGTTTTTGCCAAACTCGAGTCTCTCGACCTTGGAGTTATAGAATCCGCCCTCTTCGACTACGCAGCCGTCGGCTAAGACGACGTTCTTTATCGCGGAGCCGCTAAAAGCGTACGCGCCGATAAAATCAACGTTCGAAAGGTCGATAGCGGTAAGGTTTTCGGTATACGCAAACGCGTACGCGCCAATCGAATCGACGCCCGACAACTCGACGCTAATCAACTTATCGCAGTTGCAGAAAGCGTAATCGCCGATCGAAACGGGAGAGGTTATCTTAAGCGAAGTAATGTTGACTCCGCTGAACGCTCCGTCTCCGATCGCGGTTATCGAACTCGGGAGAGTATAATTTCCGAATTCGTATCCGGGAGCGGCGAGAATAATCGCGTCGCCGACTTTATTGAGAAGAAGTCTTCTGTCGTCGGATACCGAATAATAGGGGTTTACCGAGTCTACGACGAAGTTTTTAAGGTCGGTCGTCTCGAAAGTCGAGCCGCTGAGTCCTACTATCTTCGTATTCGCGCCGAATTTAACGGTCTTAAGAGACGAACACTCGTAGAAAGCGTATCCGCCGATCGAAACGTCTCCGTCGGGAAGGACGAACGTTTCGAGAGCCTTGTCGTTATAGAATACTTGTTCTCCGATACTCGGAACTTTAACGCCGTTTTCGAAGTTAACGGTCTTGAGAGCCGAACATCCGCTGAACGCGCCGCTCTCGATTCCGACCGAAAGGGAATTCTTGAAGTTTACCGTCTCTAATTTCTCGCAGTTGGCGAAACAGAATTGCGGAACGGATATCTTTTCGTAAATATCTACGGCTTCCAATCCCGAATTGACGAACATCGCGTACGAAAGTTTGGTATGTCCGTCGGCGTTCATCGTTACCGATTTCAAGGATTCGCAATCCTTGAACGCCTCTCTGCCCGTGTTTCTGAGAGTCGAAAGGTTAGCCGTTTCAAGCGCCTTGCAGCCCTCGAACGCTCTTATGCCTATCGAATAAATTCTGTCGAGGTTTATGCTCTTGAGTTTCTCGCAACCCTTGAACGCAAAGGCTCCGATAACCTCGGCTTTGTCTCCCAATCGAACGTTTTCGAGTCTCTTATCGTTATAGAAAGAATACTCTCTGACGTATTTAACCGAATCGGGTATGACAACCTCTTTCAAATAAGCGCAGTTGTAGAAAGCGTATCTTTGAATTTCCTCGACGCCCTCGGGAATAATAACCTTGGTTACCGTATCGTTGGATTCGGGGATTTTATTTCCGTCGAGATCGTCGTCGTCGAGTTTAATATTGTTGTCGGTCGTGTAGAGACAGAAAGCGAACGATCCTATGTAAAGGATTCCCTCGTCGTCGGGTATTTCGACTACTCCGCCGAGACCCTTATACGCGACGAGCGTTCTGTTTTCGATTACGAACTCGCTCTTGACGATCAACGTAATTCTCGCTCTGATGTTGGAGTCTTTGCCCGTCTTTTTGTCGGTCGCTATAAGCGAAATGGTCGTCGAACCTTCTTTTAACGCCCTTATGTTTCCGTCTTCGTCGACAGACGCGATTTTGTCGTTGGTCGCTTCGTATCTGAACGTGTAACCGTCCTCGGCGTACCAAGGCTTAAAGTCGTAAGAAAGTCTTATTCTCTCTCCCGGGTACATACTGACCGAGCCGTTTGTCGCGTTCAAGAATTTGACGTCGCCCGTAGAGCCTATCTCGCTCGTTTGAGCCGCTCTGGAGAATGCGAAAGTCGTCTCGAAGTAAGAGAATCTGAGTTCTTGAATCTTGTTTGCGACCGTCTCCTTGTCCGCTCCGCCCGGAGTTCCCTCGGGACGAACGTTGACGATGAGAACGGCTTGTCTGCCGTAAACGTTTTCTCCTACGGTTATCGTCGCCTTTCCGACGGCGTTGGCTTTGAGAAGTCCGTTTTTAACTTGCAATATCGCGTCGTCCGAAGACGTCCAATCGAGATATTTGATATAGTCTCCGGTCTCGTCGACGTTCTTGTCGTCCGAGTAGAGATACTTGGAAACGTCTACTATATCGCCCTCGTTAACGTTGAGAATGATAAGATCCGAACTGTCCGCCTCGCCCGTCTTGGTGAACTTGAACGAACCGTTGGTTCCGGGAAGTTGACAGACGTAAATATTCGAGTTAAGCGCGTAGTCGTCGATGGAGAACGCGAGCGAACCGCTGACGAGCGCGTCCGCGAAGTTGTCCGCCAAGATATCGGTTATTTCGAATCTAACCGTTGCGTTCGCGCCCTTTTCGCCGTATACCGGAATGGGGTTATCGGTCAAGAGAGTGTAAGAACTGCTCGAGGTGAATATTATCGGAGTAACCGCTTGAACGTAGTGATTGTCGTATATCGTGAGAGTGATATAATAACGATCCTTCTTGAGCGTTTTATCGTATATCTTTTCGTAGGTCGCCTCTTTCAAGACGGGGGCTTCGTTATCGAAGTAGAAATCGAACGAGAAGGAGTTTCTGACGTTGGTCGTCGCTCCGCCGTCGCCATAATCGAGCAAGCCGGTCATCTTAAATTCGTAGGTACGGTTGTTGACGAATCCCTCTTCGTAGGAACTTATGTTAAGTCCGTCGTAATAGGGGTTGGGAGTGGCTCCGTTCGCCGCGTAACTCTTGGTCGCGTTATAATCGGTATGTTCCCAAACGACTTCGCCCGTCGCCTTGTCGACAATGACGAACTTCATCTCTTTCGCGCCTCTCAACAAACCGGCTGCGACGGTGTTGATTCCGTCGATGGTACCGAGGGTGTCGGAAATCGCGATGTGTTCGGTCGACGCGGGGATTACGTCGTATTTGCTCTCGTCGACGTCGTAAAGATACGTTCCGAGAGGAATCATATAGTTATAGAAGTAAGAACCGTACGGCGTGGTCGCGTAATAGTCGGCTTTAATCTTATCTTCGTCGTCGATCGCGGCGTTGTGCGCTTCGCTCTCGACTTCGTAATAAGTCTTGTCGAACATGGGCGCTTCGGTCCAATCTCCGTAGAAAGCGAGATAAGGAATATTAAGGTCGACTCCGTCGTCGTAATCCGCCGCGAGTTTAACGAATCCCTCGACGTACATTCCGTACGCAAACGAGGCGTCGATATACTTCTTGTCGGCGTCGTCCATCGTATAGACGACCTTCAATTTTACCGTCGCGTTGGGAGCGATCGTGATTTTGTCTCCGTTTACCGTTCCGTCTCCTTCGACGAGGCTAACCGTGTGGGAGTTTCCGAGCATATACGGAGTTTCGGCGACAAAGTTCTTGTCGGACGAAGATACGGTCTCGGTCATCGCGTCGAGCGAAAGATCGTAAGAAAGAGTTTCGGCGGAAAGGTTTACGAGGTTGAAGTTCATCTCGTAAACGCCCGTTCTCTTCTTGTCGTCTCCGAGTTCGAGTTTGGTTCTGTCGATTCCGTCGACCGAAAGGTAAGCCTTGGTCTTGGTCGTCTTGGTAAGGTCTCCGAGTCCGGCGCCTTGTTTTCTCGGGGAATAAGGATTGTTCTCCTCGTTCTTGATTATGGTCGCCGTGGACATAAGAAGTTGGTTTACCAAATTCTTGACTTCGTTGTCCGAAAGATCGGGATAAGTCTCTTTGACGTATTGACGAATGAGAACGATTACGCCGCAAAGGTTGGGCGTAGCCATCGACGTTCCGCTGAGTTCGTCGTATTTATAGACGATATTTCCGTTTTCGTCGTAACTGCCGGGGACGGACGACTTAATGTTTCCGCCGTGAGCCGTTATTTCGGGTTTGATTTGGAGAGAGGGAGTCGGACCCCAGCTGGAGAACTCGGACATAAACGGTCCGGCTAAGTAGTCTCCGCTGACCGTAAGCGTTCCCTTAGAATGAGCGGCGAGTTTTTCTCCGTCTTCTTTGGAAATGGAAATGGTCGGAATGTGGTCGGTTTTTCCCATCGACATCAAGATGTCGCCGTAAACGTTGTTGTAAATGATACATCCGGCGGCTCCGTACATTTTAGCGATACGAGCCTTGTCTTCGAAGGTGTTGTCGCCGCGGCGTACCAAAACTATCTTGCCCTGGAGCGGTTTGCTTTCCGCCGAACCGAATTGACTGTAGTTTCCTCTGGTTCCGACGCCCGGAATGGTAACGTACTCGAACGTCTTGGTCTCTCCGTCCGCCAAAAAGCCGGCGGCGACGAGTTCTTTATAGAAATCGTTTTGAGTTCCGTCGATAGCGTTGGACTCTTTATAGAAGAATGTATGAGCCGACGAAGAAGCGTTCGCGACCATATATCTGCTCTTGGTTCCGCTGACCGACGCGACCGACAAAGCGGCGGCGTAAGTCGACGGGGAGCCGACCGTACCCGAATCGGGGTTGGTTACGAAGTTGGTGTTTCCTTGTTCGCCGCCGTAAGCCGAGCTGTAACTGTTGCTCGCCGCGGTGATAAGGCTTATTCCGCTCGCGTTAATCGCATCGTATACTCTGTTGATTTCCGATCCGTCGACTTCTCTGACGAATCCGCAAGAAGAGCCGAGCGACATATTGATCGCGTCTACGTTGAGAAGAACGGCGTCTTCCAAAGCCGCGAGAATGTCTTCGGTTCTTCCGCCTGCGTCAAGGTCGGGGAAAACTTTCATCAAGACGAGTTGCGTATCGATAGCGACGCCTTGAATTACCGAGTCTTTTCCGCCGATTATGCCGGCGACGTGCGTTCCGTGTTCGCTATCGTACGGGAATACGTCGGCGTCTTTGTCGGCGTAGTCGTAAGAGAACGGGATTTTCGTACTGTACCAAACGTCGGCGAGTTTTAATCCGCTCGTCGTCTTGGCGGCGATCGTCTTTTGAATGAGAGTCTTTCCGTCGGCGTCCTTGGAGAGGAGATAGTCCTCGGTTATGCTATAACCGTTCTCTCCCTCTTCGGGTACTATTTGGAATACCGAGTGACTCATATCGAATCCCGAGTCCAAAATCGCGACCGAAGTTCCCTTTCCGGTGTATTGGGTAGTATTCTTATAAATACCCGTATCTTCGATCTCGACGACGTTCGTCGCGACGTCCGCGGAAGCCGACGCCGTTGTTTCGGCTCTGTTATACTCGTCCGAGAGAATGGCGGATTTAACTCCGTCGAAAGAAGACAAAGTTTTTAAGTTGCCGTAAGAGGTCTTGACGGCGACGCCGTTCATAATAGTCGAATAACTTGCGACGACCCCGTTTATAAGTCCTTTTTTCGAGAGTTTCTCGACGAGAACGTTTTGAGAAGCGGTTATTTCCGCTTGCTCCGCCGTTCCCGCGAAGGATTCGGCGTATTCGGCGACCGATTTAGCCCCCGTGTCCGTCGAATTATACGTATCGATCAAAGAATCTTTTTCGAGCGAAAGTATGACGACGACCTCGTCGCTGTCCTTATAACCGCCGTTCTCTATGAGGTATTCGGCTTTGATTTGAGACGCGACTTGCTCTTGCGTAAACTTTTCGCTGCTCTTGATTATTTGAAGCGACCCGGACGTTTCCGCGCCCGTCTCCGTCGAAACTACGGGCGCCGAGGTCGAGGACGACCCCGTCTTCGCGTCCGCTTTAAATTGCGCTCCGACGAAAGCGAAACTCAGCGCGACTACCGTCAACGCCGCAACGATTCTGATTCGCATTTTGTATGTTTTCTCCTTTGCCCTCGCTTGATTTTCTTTACTCGGGCATTTTTGTTTTCGTTTGTTTTACCTTTTGCTTTTTTAAAGCAAGCGGAACGAGAAAAGCCTATGCTTTCCCGTTCCCCCAACCGCGCTTCTTAGGCGCTCCGCCGAAAAATCTCGGCGGCCTTGCGACGGATTCCCTTTCCGTCGTCTACCCTAACCATAAATACAATAATAACGCCGCCGCCGCAAAGCAGGCGAGAACTCCGAGGAGTTTTGGAAAATAAAATGCCAACGCGGCTTTTATCAGCGCCCCCTTCTCCTTTTTCGAAAGGTTTATGTCAGATTTCTTTTGATACCTTTCGGGAGCGACGCCGCTCATGTCGTAAACGGTATGTCCGTCGTCGACGAACTCTCGCTTATTCTTTTTCATCGTCGGAAACGGTCTTTTTCTCTTCGGCTTCGCTCTCGATTTGGGCTTTGGCCTTATCGACCGTGTCTTTAGCCTTGTCGATTATCTTTTTGACCGCGACCTTCGTCTTGTCCTTTTCTTCCGCCAAGCGTCTCTCTTCCTCTTCGATTTTTGCCAATTCCTCGTCGTATTTCGAAAGATTGTCCATAACCTCTCGATCGTAAAGGTGGCAACTTACGAAGTGGTTTTCCTCGACCTCGATCATCTTCGGGGCTAACAATTTGCACGCGCTCGAGCACGACGAACATCTCGTGTGGAATTTGCAGCCCTTGGGGGGATTTGCCGGCGACGGAATATCGCCTTTAAGCATAACCCTTTGCATTTTGACGTCGGGATCGGGAACGGGCACCGCCGAGAAAAGCGCTTTTGTGTACGGATGAAGGGGATTGTCGAATATCGCGTCCGTATCGCCGAGTTCCATCATATTGCCGAGATACATAACGAGAATGTCGTCGGTTATGTATTTTACGACCGAGAGATCGTGCGATATAAAGACGTAAGTGAGCCCCATCGTCTCTTGCAACTCTTTCAATAAGTTGATTATCTGCGCTTGAATGGAAACGTCGAGCGCCGAGACGGGCTCGTCGCAAATAACGAGTTTGGGCTTGACCGCAAGCGCTCTCGCGATACAAATTCTCTGTCTTTGTCCGCCCGAGAACTCGTGGGGATATCTGTCGAAATATTGCGGTTGGAGACCGCATTTGCGCATTATGTCGAGGACGTAAGAACGAACCTCTTCCTTGGGAACTATATTGTGAACTTTAACGGCTTCGGATATTATGCTTCCGATCGTCATTCTCGGAGGAAGAGAGGAATAGGGATCTTGGAATATAAGTTGAATATCCGTCCTATATTTTCTCATCTCTTTTCTCTTAAACTTCGTGATATCGACGCCTTGGAAGACGATTCTTCCGCCGTCCGATTCGTAAAGTTTGAGAATGGTTCTGCCGAGCGTGGTTTTTCCGCAACCCGATTCGCCTACGACTCCGAGGGTCTTTCCGGCTTTGACCGAAAAACTGACGTCGTCGACGGCTTTTAAAAACGATACGGGCTTGCCGAACGCCGTCTTCGAAATTGGGAAATATTTTTTAAGGTTTTCGACCTTTAAGATGACATCGTTAGACTCGACGCTCTCGATTCCCGATTCGGTTTTTTCTATCGTTGCCATTATTGTCCTCCGCTTTTTTCGTCGTAAAGATAACAAGAAACGTAGTGCGTGTCGGTTATCTTTATCTCGTTTGGATATTTTCCGTCGCATTTGCCGACGCATTTAGAGCATCTGTTCTTAAAATAGCAGTGGTCGGGAAGATTTATCGGATTCGGTACTTGACCGGGGATCGAATAGAGAGGCTCGGACGAGTCGGACGTGATGAGCGGTTTGCTCTTTTGAAGTCCTACGGTGTACGGGTGGAGAGGATTGTGGAATATCTCCGAAGCCGTTCCCCTCTCTATGACCTTTCCGGCGTACATTACGACGACTTCGTCCGCCATTTCGGCGATAACTCCGAGGTCGTGGGTTATGATCATTATCGAGCAGCCCTGCGTCTTTTGCAAATCCTTTAAAAGTTCGAGTATCTGCGCTTGAATGGTAACGTCGAGCGCCGTCGTCGGTTCGTCCGCTATAATAAGCTTGGGATTGCCGGCGAGAGCCATCGCGATCATCACCCTCTGTCTCATACCGCCCGAAAGTTCGTGCGGGTAAGCCGAGTAAAAACGCTCGGGCATGGAAATTCCGACCTTTTTGAGCATTTCGATACTGTAAGCCTTAACTTCCTCTTTGCTCATCTCGGGTCTATGCAAGAAGCAGACTTCGTCGAGTTGATACCCGATCGTGAACACGGGGTTAAGACTCGTCATGGGCTCTTGGAATATCATCGATATATCCTTGCCGCGAATCTTATACATTTGTTCGGTGGGCATTTTAGCGATATCGAACGCTCTTTTTTTGCCCGTCGCTTCGTCGTAACCGAGCGCGTCCGAATTAAATCTGATTTGCCCGCCCGTAACTTGTCCTTGCGGCGCTTGAACGAGTTGCATTATCGAAAGAGACGTTACGCTCTTTCCGCAACCCGATTCGCCGACGACTCCGACGATTTTGTTCTTGGGAATGGAGAAACTGACGCCGTCGACCGACTTGACCGTTCCTCTGTCGCTAAAGAAACTCGTGCGCAGATCGTCGATTTCGAGAACGTTGTTCTCGTCGTTCATAACCGTGGTATACTCGCTCTCGTCAAGTTGTCTGCGCTTGAGAGACTCGTAATACTTCATCTGCTTTACGTTATTTTTAATTATCTCTCGGCTTTCCTTTAGCGTAAGATAGCCGGACGTATTCTTTTTCTTATCTTTAAACATTATATAAATACCGTAAACAATCGTTCCTTCCGCGACCGCGTAAGTCGCGGAAAGACGTTTCAATCGTTATTTTCTCGCTTTGGGGTCCATCGCGTCTCTGAGTCCGTCGCCGATGAAGTTGAAGCCCAAAACGGCTATGACTATCAAAATTCCCGCCGGGAGCCACATATTGACGTGGTAATTGAGGATATACGGCTTGTTTGCTCCGGCTATCATCGTTCCCCACGCGGCTTTGGGCGGTTGAACGCCGAGACCCAAGTAGGAAAGGGTGGATTCGTAAAGAATTACGCTTCCGAGACCGAGCGTCATCGAGACGATGAGTTGGGGCATTACGTTGGGGATTAAGTGAAGGAAAATTCTTCTCCAAGTGGGTATGCCCATAACTTCGGTCGCCGTTATGTATTCTTGTTCTCTCAAAGCGAGAATCTGTCCTCTGACGAGTCTCGCCGTTCCGCTCCAACCGAATACCGTTATAATGACCATAAGAAGATATATTCTTTGGTCTGATTCCACTTGCCACGAATCGATAACCGCCGAGGCGATAAGCAAAATCGGAAGGGTGGGAACGCAACTGAATATATCGACGATTCGCATGATTATCGAGTCGACCCAGCCGCCGAAATATCCGGCGAGTCCGCCGATCAAAATTCCGAGCGCGGTTTCCAAGAATACGACTATAAATCCGATCAAAAGCGAGATTCTGCCGCCGTACATAAGCCTAACGAAAACGTCGTAACCGCTTTCGTCCGTTCCGAGAAGATGATCTAAAGAAGGAGCGGCGTAACAGTTTATGTTGTCGACAAACTCGATTTCCTCGGTTATCTTTATTTCTATGTTGTTCTCGTCAAAATGCGTAATCGTGGTTACGATATACGTCGTCGACGGAGTGTAGTCGACTTGATCTTCTTCCCATTTGGTATAAATTTCGGGTCCGAGAAAAGCGAACAAAAACAAGAAAGCTATCATTACGATTCCGACGATCGAGAGTTTCGAGCGGAAAAATCTTCTCAAAACCAGTCTCGACGGAGACATTTCCTTGTAAGTTTCTGTTTGTTGGGTATTCGCCGCCTCTTCGGCTTGGGCGACGGGTTGATTATTTTTCAATTCTTCGTTTTCCATTTCGCCTTAACCTCCGAGTTTGACCCTCGGGTCTACCAACGAATACATAATATCCGACAATAGAGTTCCGATGACCGTGAGAACCGCCAAGAACATATTGTATCCCATTACGAACGGAACGTCGCCTTTAACGAGCGCTTGGTACGCCAATCTGCCGATTCCGTCGATACCGAAGACTTCTTCGGTTATCATCATTCCCCCGAAAAGAGAGGGAAGGACGCTCGCGAGAAGAGTCGCGAGGGGGATCAAAGTGTTTCTGAACGCGTGTTTATATATGACCGTTTTTTCCGAAAGACCCTTCGCTCTTGCCGTTCTGATATAGTCGGCGCTCAAAACTTCGAGGGTATTCGTTCTCGTGTAACGCATAAGTCCGCCGAGCGAAAGAATGACGTTTACGAAAATCGGAAGGATCATATGGTGAATGATATCGCCCGTCTTGGATATAAATCCGACGAACGTCTCGGCGTAATTCTTGTTCGCGTATACAAGACCGCTCGCCGGGAAAAGCCCCAAGTCGACCGAGAAAATCTTTATCGCTACCGCCGCGAAAAAGTACGTCGGAAGAGAAATTCCGAGCATTGTGAAGATTGTGACGGTATAGTCTTGAGCCGAATATTGATGCGTCGCGCTCGAAATTCCGAGGGGTATCGCAATCAAGAATTGCAATATGGTCGCGACAAGGGCTATCGAGAAAGATATCCACATTTTGCTCGATATTACTTCGGAAACCGGCTTATTGTGAGTGAAAGACGTTCCGAGGTCTCCCTTTGCAAGATTGCCCATCCAATCGAAATATCCGGATAATATCGCTCCGAATTTATTGAAGAAAGTCGCCTCTTTATAAGTTTCGGAGACGTTCAAATCGCCGAGAGATAACTCGATAGTCTTGTTTTCTCCGTCGACTTTAAGTTTTGCATTGATTTGACCGAGTTCTTTTAACTCGCCGTCTTTTCTGATTTCAAATTTACCGCTTTCGGAAATGGTCAAGACTTTGTTTCCGTCTTCGTAAGTTCCGACGAGGAAGGAGTTTAACTCGGAATCGCTGAGCATGGCGTCGGCGTAACCTTGTTTCTTGACTTTTCTGACGTATTCGCCTTCGCAATCTCCGCCCTCTACTTCTATCGTGTAATAAGCCTCGGGCATACTCAGTCCGTACAATTCTTTAAAGCGGTCGATATCCTCTTGTTTTATCGCTCCGCTTTGAAGTTGCGACGCGTATTTCTGATCGACGTAGTCGGTCGGCATCATTCTGACAAGCGAATATATTATAACCGATACGCCGAGTAGAATTATGACGGAAATACCGAGTCTTTTCAATATGTATTTTACCATTTATTCCTCTTTCGGGAGTCGACCGATAAGGGTCGACTCCTTAGATTTGTTTGTTTTCTTATCGCTTACCCGGGCGCTTATTTAACGAGAAGAGAAATGCTCGTCAAATTGCTCGTAAGCCCCTTATAGGGCGAGAGGTCGCTGTTGAAAGTGGACGCGTCCAACTTATTTTGGTTATACGCGAACATATCCTTTCTTTGATAGGTGGGAAGTTCGACCGCAAGTTCCATTACCATCGTGAGAGCGTCTTTATAAATCGAACTTCTGTAACTCTCGACGTTCTTCTTGTAGGTCGCGGGATCTACTCCGACGCTCGGTATCGCCGAGACGTCTCTCGCGGCGTCGATAAGTTCGGACAATTCGGTTATTATCTCGTTTTCGTAATCGTACTTGCCGGCGGCGTCGTTCAAGATTTGCTTGTAACCCCAGTTGAGAACCGAAGTGGCTTTCGAATCCTTATGGTAAACTTGGTACATATCCGGGTCGATGGTCGAGCCCCAAGCGGCTGCCCAAACGGTAAGAGATCCGCTGGAAAGTTTGCTGAGCGCGTTTCTGTCGGGAGCGACGGTTACGCTGAATCCGCACTTGTTAAGGAACGTTCTCGCCTTGTTGAACGCGGGGTAAGCGGGGTGATCGGTGAGGTCTTCGCCCGAGATGGTGAAGATAAATTCGCACTTATTCTTCCCGCTCGCGTCGGCGTATACGCCGTTCGTGAGAACGTATCCGGCTTCGTCTTCGAGAAGTCTTCTGATAAATTCTTTTTGTTCGGCTTCGGTAAACTTTTGCCCCGCCGTATGTCCGGTTTCGGCTACGTAATCGGCGTAATAAGGATCGACGACGCTAAGGTCTTCGGGAATGGTTCCGCCGATGTACGGATAGTACGCGGTCGAATCCTTCGGATAAGCCCAGTTAGCCGTCGACATCGAACGGTAAATGGGTTGAGCCATTGTTTTATAGTAATTAACGCATTCCATAATATCGATGGAATACATTATCGCTCTACGGACGTAAATGCTCGGAATCTTTCCGGCGTTTACTCCGATATAACCGTAACCCGACGTGTCGATTTCTTTGTGAGAAATTCCAGAGTTGTCAAGGTCGGTCATGGTTTCGGGTTTCGCGTTGGGTTCGGCAAAATCGACTTCGTTGTTTTTCAAAGAATCGAGCAAACGAGCGATCGGAACGACTTGATATCTCAAGTTCTTGATTTTGGCGAGTCCGTTTTCTCCGCCGCCCATAGTATAATAGGGGTTTCTCTCGTAATAAACGACGTTATTGGAGAAGAAATCTCCCTTCCCGACGTTTTCCAATCCGCCCGACGCCTTGCTCGCCGCGTAGGCTCCCGCTCCAACGGGAACGTCGCATTTCGAACCGTTGACGACTCCGTTCATAAAGTCGGGATCGGCGTACTTAACTCCGAAGTTGTCGACGAAGTTGAATCCGGAGACGTAATCTACGCCCTCGAACGAGCCCGAATAATAATGAAGGGGAGCGACGCTGATTCCGAAGTTCCAAATGGCTTTGGGATCGACTCCGTTGATGGTAATGCTAAGGACTTCGTTTCCGTCCTTAACCGAACCGTCGGCGTTATAAGTAGGAACGTTGTAAGCGACGCCGTTTACGGTTATGCTTCCCGTTCTGTTGGCGAATTGAATACCCGAAACGCTCTTATATTCCATTTCGTTATCGGCGTAATAATTGCTCATTTCCACGCCTTTAAGATAGTCTATAAGATCGGAAGCCGTAGCCCAGAAGGAAACTACTTCGTCCAATTTTCCGGGGATATTATCGTCGTAAATGAGGTTTATCGCTTGCGCTTCGGTCTTAATCGCGTTTCTGTCGTAATTGAAAGTAATTTCGCCCTTTCCGCCGTTTCCTTTTCTGTTCCAGGAAATCTTTCCTTCGTTGTAAAGGAACATTTCGACGTCGGAGGTAAGGACGTTCTCGTGAACGGTTCCGTCCTCGCCGTAAAGTTTGAACTCTTGATAAGAATCCTTTGAGTTGTTATAGTCGCTTTGAAGTTCTTTCTTGAATAGTTCGAGAGCCTTGTCGAAGTCGACGTCGATATTTTGATAAGCGGCGCCGGCGTCCGCCTTATACTCGACGAGTTTGGCTCTAAACGCCTCGGCGGACAAATAAGTCGCTTCGTTGGAACTTCCGTCGATATGATTAAAAGCCTCCAAAAGAGAAGATACTCTCGTTCTCGCCGCGTCGACGAATTGAACTTCGAATTTTTCTTGTTCGTTCTCGTCCGCCGCTTGGGTGCGGTATTCTTTCAAACCTACGATATCGGTCGAATAGAGAGTGCTAGAACCCGTGTATACGGGATCGAGGTAGACGTAATAGTTAAACAAGACGTCCTTTATCGTGAGGGGCTTGCCGTCGGAAAATTTAATTCCGTTCTTCAAGACGAACTTGTAAGTCGTCTTCGCGTCGTCGCCCGTTCCGACCGTCGTAATCTCGAGGTCTTTGGTTATAACCTCTTCGCCGTCGCCGTAAACGTATCCGCCGGCGCTGTCGTTGCCGAGCATGGCGAGTTGAGTCATTCCGACGATATTGCCGTCGACTCCCGTCGAACTAAAGAAGGGGTTGAATACGCCGTCCGCCGCCTCGCTCGAAAATACGAGGGGGGTCTCTTCGTTAGAATATCCGGTTCCGCTAGGTTTCGAACCGTTAATCAATATGAGAACGATGGGCGTCGCTATCAACACGAGAGCCAATACGGCGCTCGTAACGATAACAATCGTCTTTTTCTTGGGCGTCATGTTCTTAAACATTGCCGCGATGCTTTTTGCCATTTATCTTATCTCCTTAGAAGTGTTTTATCGATTTTTTGTTTTAGCCTCGCGCCCGCGCTTTGCGCCGACGCGATATAATAATTGTCGCTCGCGAATCAATCGTTGTCGGTCGAATTCTTCGAAGTTATCTTATCTTCTATTTCCGCCGTAAATCCGCTCGACGAGATTCCTTCGCCCTTGAAACACGGCTCGAGTTTTATCGAGATTCCGCCGTTCTTTAACGCGTCGGGAACAACGCCGCCAAACGGTTCGACCGAACCTTGGAAGGATACGTTTTCAATCGTTACGTCGGTCGCGTTCGAACAAAGAGGCGCGATTTCTACGGTTTCGACGGTTCTCGTACTCTTAAGCTCGAATACGACGTTCTCGAATCTAACGTTCTTTATCTCGATGTCGCTCGCGTCTCCGAACAAGCTGCAACTAAGCGATTTTTTCGAACCTCCCGAGAAGGAAACCCTAAAGTTTTTCAAAACGGGAACTTGTCCGCCGTTGGCTTCGACGTTTCCGACGACGCCCTTGAACTTCTTTAAATCTATCGTCTTTCCGCCGAAGTCTATATCGTTCATTATCATCGCCGCGCCGCCTCTTTGATTGGTATTTACGTCGCTTGCTTTGGTGATGAACTTATATTCTCCGACGATATAGTCGACGATCAAGTCGACCGATTGGTCTTCCTCGCTTTCGGGGAATACGTATCTCACGCCTGGAATCTTGTCGCCGTTCTCGTCGAGAAGGAACTGTCCGTCCTTAAAAACGTAATATCCGCCAATCGCCGTATATCCCGGACGACTGTCTCCAAATCCTTTGTAATCTTCTCCGAAGACGTCCGTGTAAAAAGAATCCTTGGAAATCATCTGCGAGTTTCCGTTTTCGTCAAGATAGCAAATGTTGAAACGGTTGACAACGTTCGGTTTCCATCTGCAGTACAACGTAATTCCTTCGTCGCCGACTTTATCTTTCGTAAAATCCCACTTTTGGGTAAAATCGGCGTCTTTATACCAACCTTCGAGATAGACGTTTCCGGCTTTCTTGATTTTATCCTTTCCAAACACTTTGTCGTTGCTCGGATCGACTATCAAATTGGTCGTTCCCTTCTCGAAAGAATAGTAATGAACGAGGTCGTTTCCGCTGTTTCCGCAAGTTCCGCCGTTCAAAACGTAAGTCACTTTGACGCCGTCCTTGTAGTTTTTGCCGCCGCTCGAACAGCCTATCGCGAGGCATGCCGTCGCAAGGATGAAAAGCGCGAGCGCGGCGACCTTTTTCAGTTTGTTAAATCTCATAAAATTTCCATTTTATACGCATATAATTTTCGGGGGTTCCCGAAAGGCGCAATTGCGTTTATAATATCATAAATTTAAAGGCAAGTCAAACGCATTTTTATTCAATCGATTTTATTTCACAAAAATTTCTACTTATGCGACATATAAGAAAATTTTATATGTAAACCGACCGTATTTTTATGCGCGAATTTGCGCATAAAAACCAATTTAAACGCTTTTCACGTCGATTTAGCCAAGAAGAGCAAACAAAGAGTTCGTTCAAGCGATATCCTCGCAAGAAAAGAACTATTTTCAACAAAAAGACGACGAAACCGAACGCGAAAAAAGAAAGCGAACGCAAAAAACGCAAAAGGGGCGCGGCGGGATTTTCTTCCGCCGCGCCCCGTCTCGGGCGACATAAAACCCTTTTTCGCTCGACTATAAGCCTCGAAAAGGGGAATTAAAGAAATTTTTTCAAGTATTCGTATCCGCCCTCGTCCAAACGGCTTTCGACGTACGCCTTGTCCTCGGCGAGTTTTTTCGCCGCTTGATTTCCGAACGACTTGTAGTACGCCAAGAAAGCCTTGAACTTATCTGCGTAACGAGCGGCGTATTCGTCGGTCAAAGTCTCGTCGAAAACCCCGTCGGCAAAGCCGAGTTCTTCGAGTTTCTTTTTGTACGCCTTTTCGCTCGCCGCGTTTCTCTTGTCGACGGCTTCCTTTTCCTTGTCCCTCTCTCGAATTTCCTCCTTGACGACCTTCTCGATTTTTTCTCGAGTTTCGCGGTCGAGCTTGTTGAGTTCGGATTCGAGTTTCTTGCCGATCGCCGACAGAGAACGCTCGTTTTGCTCGGTTCGATAAGCATTCTCTTTGTCAAAGTCCGACAAATAGTCGTCTTTCGCGTCCGCGACGCCCTTGACGAGCTGCTCTAAAACCGACGAGCGACTCATTCCTCGCTTAACCTGCGCGTTTTTAACGTCCTCGACCTTATCGTCGAATTTCGCCAAGTTAGATTTCTTTTCTTCCTCGCGCCTTTCGGCGTCTCTCGCCGCCTCTGTCAAAACGCCGTCCTTTTTGCTCTCGTATTCTTCGGTTATCTCTCCCCTTTTCTCTTTTAACGTCGGCTCGTATTTGGATTTTGCGGCGGACTCTATCTCGTCGTCCGTCGCGCCGTCGAAAATCTCCGGCTTAAACCTCTCGACCTTTTCGCCGTTTATCGTAAACGAATCCGTCGCGGCGTATTTTTCGTCGATTCTGTCCAGCGTTCGATCGAGTTCTCTCCTCTTCTCGTCCTTAACCTCGACATCTTTAGCCTCAACCCCTCCGCCGGGTTCGTCGAGCATTTTCAAAAACTCTTCTTTTTTTATTGAGCGTCTCATTAAACAATCTCCTCTTTATTTAATATTTTTAGCCGTTTATCGACATATACGACGACTTCTCTCTTGGATTCCGCAATGAGTTCGGCGTCGGCGATTTTTCTCGGAGCGAGGAACTTCCCCTTCGTCTTTCTTCTTTCGACGACGCTTCCGCCGCCGTAAAAAAGAATTCTCGCCCCGTCGTAAAAGTCGTAACCCAGTCTCATTCGATCTCCAAATCCCAAGTCGGTCGAAACCGACCCGACCGCGCCCTTTTCGACAAGGTAAGCCGTTTGTCTTGCGGTCGCGCTTTTAACGACGAGCAAATCGCCGACGTCGGCAAGACAAACCCAAACTTCTTCGCCTTTTAACCCCGTAAATTTCTCCTTCGTCGACCCCAATACGCAAGAGTAAATCTTGCCGAGACGAACGTAAAACGCCGTCGGAATTCCGTTAGAGACGGAAATCGCTCCGTTTTTAAACTTAAACCTAGGCTCGAAAACGTCGATTTTATCTCTCTCGACGTCAACCAAAAACGCGGCGTCTTCCCCGAACAAAAACTTGACGAGAAAGAAAAACGAGCCGTCGTTTTCCGAATAAGCCGCGCTCGCGCTCTTGGCTCCGCTAACCGAATAAATCTTCTCTAAATCCCCGTTAATCGACTTATAGACCGAGTAAGCGTCTCCGATTTTAAGTCCGAAAAAGTCTTCGCCCAAATAATCGAGAGATATCGGCTCAATCTCTTTAACAAACCCCTCGACAAACGCGTCGACCTCGACGAACGAGCCTTCGCCAACCCTTGCTCTAAACGCGACGACGTTCTCGCCTCGCAAAGTCGGGGAAAAACCCGTTATCGTCGCGACCCCGTCCATCGCCTCGACGATATCGACCGCCGCGCCGTTGAACCTTACTTCGACGTCCTTCAATTCCTTTCCTCTAAATTCGGCGCGGTAGGATATTTTATCTCCGCCGTCGGAAAGAAAGCATATCCCC
>CAZVPW010000002.1:0-36953 GCA_964629115.1 uncultured Acidiphilium sp. | reverse complement strand
TGATATAATACATATAAACGTAAGCGATTTTGCAATTACGCGGACGCGGTATCTCATCGTCGTTAGACGGTATAATAACGCTATACGGAGCGGAAAACTGTTAAGAGTTGCGCCGCTTCGCTTAAATTTGGATCAAAAAAAGAAAAAATATTTGGAGGAAAAAATGAACAAAAGCGAATTTATCAGAGAGTACGCCGACCAACTCGGCGTCACGATCAAAGAAGCCGACGCGAACTTTAACGCGTTTTTGGCGGCGTTGACAAACGCTCTTAAGAGAGGGGATTACGTTCATATTTCGGGTTTCGCGACTTTTGAAGTTAAGGACAAAGCGGCTCGAGAGGGAGTTAATCCGTCGACGGGCGAGAAAGTTATGATAAAGGCTTGCAAAGCCCCCGCCGTAAAATTCAGCAAAACGTTTAAAGAAGAATTTAACAAGTAATCAAAAAAGACGTCGCTTTTTAAAGCGGCGTCTTTTTTTAAAAAACTTAGGAAACGTCGAAAAAAATGAACATTTTTCTTAAAACTGTTTGAAAAATAGCGAGAGGCGCGCTATACTTAAACGGTAAGTTTTTACGGAACGAGGCTCGGAGGTAAAATGCAGAAGAAAGACGTATTAACTATCGTAAGCGATAAAAAAGAAGTTGAAATACCCATAAGATCTATTCTTTACGTCAAGATGGACGGAAATAACGCGTTCGCTCGAACGTTGCCCGACAACGTCTATCAAACGAGAATGACTCTCGCCGAGTTGGAACCTCTTTTGGGCGACGATTTTATCAAGGTAAAGCGCGGTTGCTTGGTTTCGGTTATCGCCATTCACGACATAACCGATTGGGTCGTTTTGAGCAACGGCGAAAAATTAGATTACGCTCGTCGCAAACGCAAGGAAATTATCCGCGAATTTCACGAAAAACAACAGAGGATCATTCGCGGCTTTAACGAGGAAGTTTCTCCCGTTGAGAATAACGATTACGGCGAATATTATAAGGTTTTCGATTCTATGCCCTTTGCTTTCGCCGATATTGAAATGGTTTTCGACGACGAGTTCAAGGCGGTCGATTGGATTTTCCGTTACGGCAACGAGGCTTTGGCGGAACTTGAAAAGACCCCGTTAAAAAAGATAATAGGCTCTTCTTTCAGCAGTATATTCCCGAATATGGACGCGAAATGGCTCGGCTCCTACGAGCGAGCCGCTTTGTTCGGAGAAACATTGAAGATTATAGATTACAGTCCGGAGATAGACGCCTACCTCGATATAATCTGCTTTCCGACTTTTAAAGGTCATTGCGGTTGTATTTTATTCGATATTTCCAAGATTAAGTCGTTTAGACAACCGACTGACACCGAAAAGGCGTTGTCGATATTTATTTCAAGATTGACAAATCTTTAATATACGTATTTTTTCAAAGCGTTGCGCCGTAAGGCTCGACGCTTTTGTTTTGTCGTAAACGGAGAGAAAAGGAGATCGTTCGTCAAAAACGAGAATATATCGCGCGCAAAAACGCTTTTTTTGCGCCGACGAGCAAAAAAAGCGCGTTTACGGCATTTACAAGCGGCGAAAAACGTGCTATAATAATATAATAGGTTTTAATCGGGTTTTTACGGCGGAGTTGTTATGATCGAAATAGATAAATTAAATCAAAAAAAATTAAATTCCCTCGCCGAGGAGTATAAGAGAAGCGAGAGTATGCAACGCGACTTGGAGACGTCGCGCGCTTTGCTTGCGAAAAAACCCGAGTTGTATCAATTCGCGTCCGACGAGGTAAAGGCGGATTTTATCGTTGCGAGCCAATGTTTCGATCTCGACGGAAGATTGATAAGGTTTGCGCCCGAAAGCGCGAGATCAAATCCGATGCTCGCTCGCATCGCCGTCGATAGGTTTGCCTATGGTTACGCTTTTTTGATCGGAGAAGCCGCGCGCGATAAAAGCATCGCGATATCGGTCGCGAAAAGCGGAGGAAGCGCGCTCGAGGGACTTCCCGAAGAGTTTTTGGACGACAAAGAGGTTGCTCTAGTCGCGGCGGACAAGAACCCTAAGAATTTAAAATTCTTTTCCGAGCGAATCCGAGCCGACGAAGAGATTTGTCTTCTCGCGCTCTCGCGAGACAGAACTGTTTGGAATTGTTTCGCGGACGACGCTTTCAAAAGCGACAAGGTATTTGCCAAGGTCGTTTTGACCGATAGAGGGACGATTGCTCCGAATTCCCTTTCGAACGATTCTCCGTCGGGGGTTTTCGAAAGAATCGCCGAAAAGGGAATGACCGTAAATTTATCTTCGCAAAAGATAGATCTTGTTTCTATAGATTACGAAAAAGCGCGACTCGTTCTCGAAGTCGCGTCGGGAAATTTGCCAAAAAAGAGAGAAATACTTCTCAGAGCGATTGAAACGGACGACAAGCAGACGGTCGAACTCGTGTGCCGCAAATTCGCGACCCCGCCGCAGACGGCAAAAGAATTATTGCCCGTCGCCGCGCAAGGTCGAAAGACGAGGGTTTTGCCATTCTTGATGTCTTACGCGCGAACGAGCGCCGCTCCGACGAGAGACGAGAGGGATAGAATTATTCGCGGACTTCGCAGAGGGTCGAAAAAAGCATACGAACTTCTCGAGGCAAACGTAGAGAAATACGCCGAAGACAAAGAGGTCGTGTCGCTGTGTTCGACGACCAACGGGGAGATACTGAAAAAACTCGGCGATTCCGCCTTAAAGAACGACCCGTCGATAATTTCGGCGTGCGCGCAAAGTTACGTCGTGAAAAACGCCGACGAACCCTTTTGCAAGGGGTTGAACGACGTTCCCTTCTCATACGACGACTTAACGGTTTTGTGTAAAAAGGATTGGCGAAATCTCTTTCAAATTGACAAAAAGTATCTAAGCGATCCCGTTTTGTGCGCAGCGGCGGTAAGTTCGAGCGAAAAAACGATCGAACTTTTGAGCGAAGAGATGAAAAGACATCCGCTCGTCGAGAGGGCGAAGCGATGAACGATTTGGAAATCAGAGAGGAAATAATCCGACTCGCGTCCGCGAGTTTATCCGCCGACTACCCATTCTTTGCTTTTGCCGTCGGGGCGGCGGCTCCCTCGCCTTGCGATGAAGAGTATTTATGCTCGACAGACGGGAAGAAGATTTTTTTCGGAAAGCCTCTGTTAACGGTTGCGGCAGCCGAGGGAGCGGGGAAAATTCTCCTTGGCGAAATCCATTGTCTTTTGCACGATTTGTTCGGACATCCGTTTAAGGTTGTTTCTTCCGCGTTTAAGGACGTCGCCGACGATGTGACCGTCGGGTATTACGTCGATTCCTTGGGAGTTTGTTTTGGAGACAGACGCGCCGCCGCGTTCAGAAAGAAGATTTACGAGAGGATTATCGAAAGTCGAGGTGGAATAACCGAAGAACTTTGTTCGGCTTTTTTGTCCGAACAGACAGAAGACCAAATCGACGAAATTTCCGCCGCGTTTAAAGTTTGCGACCATAGATCGTGGCAATCAAACGAGAAGGCAAACGGAACGGGCGGAGACTCGGAAAACGGAGAGGACGACCAAAAGAGATGGATTGAAATCGCGCGGCGAATAATTCCCCTTTGGGGTTCGGGTTTAAGGGAACTTAGACGGAAGATAGAAAACGTCGTCGGGAGCGATAAAGATTACCGAAGTTTTTTGCGTAGATTTTTGAAGACGAGCGAAAGGAAAAAAACGAGCGACGAATTCGATTACGGATATTATTGTTACGGTTTGAACTTATACGGAAACGTTCCGTTGATAGAAAATCTCGAATCGAGCGAAGATAAGGACTATTCGCAAATAGTCGTCGCGATAGACGTTTCGGGAAGCGTAAAGGGAGAGCCGGTAAAAAAATTCGTCGAGGAAGTTTACGCGATATGCGAGCAAATTTCCGAAAGAGATAAATTGAAACTGCGGATTATCCAATGCGACAATCAAATTCGGGCGGACGAAATCGTCGACGAAGAAGACGGTCTAAAGCAACTGTCGAACTCGTTCGAACTTATCGGGGGCGGCGGAACGGATTTTCGTCCCGTTTTTAAACTTCTCGACGCCGACGCAAAACGAGGAGCGAAGATAAGAGCCTTGCTCTATTTTACCGACGGACGAGGGGAGTTTCCGAGCGATAATCCCGAATATAAGACGTGCTTTCTGTTGTACGGAGAGGGCGCGGAAGAGATAAAAACCCCGTACTTTGCCTATAAAATAATCATCGACGAAAACTGATTTTAAGTTTGCGGCTCGCGGCAAACAAGCCGCGCTGGAGGTTTTATGAATATTCTCGAAGCAAAAAACGAGATAAAAAACGCGGTCAGAATTTATCTGGCAAAAGACGCCGACGGAAACTATAAAATTCCGATAGAACGCCAAAGACCCCCTCTGTTGATCGGGGCGCCGGGTATCGGCAAGACCGCCATAATGAGCGCGATTGCCAAAGAACTCGGCATAGGTTTTTTAAGTTACACTATAACTCATCACACTCGTCAGTCGGCGATAGGTTTGCCGTTGATATCCAAAAAAACTTACGGCGGGAAAGAATACTCTGTTACCGAGTACGCAATGAGCGAGATAGTCGCGGAGACTTACGAGGCAATAGAAAAACAAGGCAAAAAGGAAGGAATTTTGTTTATCGACGAGATAAATTGCGCGTCCGAAACGCTTGCTCCGACAATGCTCGAACTTCTCCAAAAAAAGAAATTCGGAACGCATAAAATTCCCGACGGTTGGATTTTGGTCGCCGCCGGCAACCCCGAAGAGTATAACAAATCGGTCAACGAACTCGATATGGTAACTCTCGACAGAGTGAGAAAACTCGAGGTCGAACCCGATTACGAAGCGTTTAAAACGTACGCTTTAAATTCGGGGATACACGGAGCGATTTCCGGGTTCTTGTCGTTGAGAAGCGACTTTCTCTTCGTCGCCGAAAAGGGCAAGAACGGATTGAAACTCGTCACTCCGAGAAGTTGGGAAGACTTATCTTACGCTTTATTCGAATATGAGAAGTTGGGTATTCCCGTTCGCGCGTCGCTCGTCGGCGGATATATTCAGTGTCCCGAGATCGCGACGGAGTTTATCGGGTATTACGAGATATGTCAAAAATACCGCGACATCGCGTCGGGAGACGACGTCGAGAACGGCAAGGCGTCGAAAGTCGATCTATCCTCGGCAACGTTCGAAGAGAGGTTTGCTCTCGCCGAAATTATGAGGGCGAAAGTCGCGAAGATAGCCGACAAGGCGGCGGCGAAATTCGAGGCGGCGGAAGTTGTTCGAGAAGCGTTAAAGGCAAACGACGGGAGAAAAACGCTTGCGCGGATAGCGGAGAAATATTCGTCGGGTTCGCTCAATAGATATCAAAAAGCCGAGTATAAGACGATTATCGACGGTCTCGGCGCGTCGGGAGCCGAAAGTTTCGGCGAGGCGTACGTCAAAGATACCGACGAATACGGAAAGAGTAGAATAAAGAAAATAGAAAACGTTCTGGCGTTTTCGCAAGAATCGTTGGGGCTTGGACAAGAGTTGGCGACGGCTATGTCCGAAATGATGGCGAGCGAGAATTTCGTCGCATTTCTCTCCAAATACGATTGCCCGAAGTTTTACGAGATAAATTCCGAACTTCTCGTCGGGGGAGATAAAATAAAAGAAATGGCGAAAAGAGCGCTCGAACAAAAGAAGTAAGATATGAGAAAATTATTTGCAAATTTAAAAAACTATAAATTAGATTGCGTTCTCGCCCCTCTGTGCAAGTTGGTCGAGGCTCTTTTGGAACTTATAATCCCTCTTCTCGTAGCCGACGTGATCAATCGCGGCGCGGGCGAGGGAAACGTTAAAGCCGCCGCGATCGACGTTTGCATAATGGCTGCGCTCGCGTTTTTGGGCTTGGGATTTTCCATTTGCGGACAGTTTTTCTCGGCTCGAGCGGCGACCGGATTTTCGTCGGACGTAAGGGGAAGGCTTTATAATAAGTTGTTGACGTCGCCTCTCTGGGAAACGGATAAAATGGGCGTGTCGACCATGATCACGCGAATGACGAGCGATATCAATCAAATGCAAAACGGCGTCAATATGGCGTTGAGACTTCTTCTTCGTTCGCCTTTCGTCGTTCTCGGAGCCTTTGTTTGCGCCTTGCTCATAGACGTTAAGACTTCGCTCGTGTTCGTCGCGACGATAGTCGTCTTGGCGATTGTCGTAGTCGTTATAATGCGAATAACTATGCCGAAGTACGTCAAGGCTCAAAATATGCTCGACGACGTCGCTTTGGCGGCGAGAGAAAACTTGACGGGCGCGAGAGTTATAAGGGCGTTCGGAGCCGAAGACGACGAGATAGAGTCATTCGATAAAAAAACTACCGCGCTCGAGAAATTTCAGAATTTTGCCGGCGGCATTTCTTCCCTTTTGAATCCGCTCACGTTTACAATCGTCAACCTTGCGGTCGTCGCGTTGTTGTATAGCGGAGCGATAAGGGTGTCGCTCGGGAATCTCTCGCAAGGTATGGTTGTCGCTCTATACGACTATATGTCTCAAATTTTGGTCGAGTTGGTAAAATTCGCCAATCTCGTCGTTTCCATATCGAGGGCTCTCGCGTCGGCGAAAAGAGTCGGGCGAGCGCTTGAACTTCCCGACGAAATCGAAAGAGTCGACGACGGAGAAACTTCGAATAGTTTTGTCGAGTTTAGAGACGTATCGGTTAAATATTCTGATAATGCAATCGGCGTAAAGAACGTCAGTTTTAAGGTGGAAAAGGGGCAAACGGTCGGCATAATCGGCGGAACCGGAAGCGGAAAATCGACGATCGTCAACCTCTTGCCGAGGCTTTACGACGCTACCGAGGGAACGGTGTTTTTCGACGGGCGCGACGTTAAGAGTTATCCGATCAAGGAATTGAGAAAGCGAATCGGCTTGGTTTTGCAGAGACCGACGGTGTTTAAAGGAACGATTCGCTCGAACGTCTCGCTTTGCGGCGACGTCGACGATCAAACGGTTTACGAGGCCGTTGAAAAGGCTCAAGCGGCGGATTTCGTCAAGGAAAAAGGCGGAGTCGACGCTCCGACCGAGCAAAGCGGAAGAAATCTTTCCGGCGGACAAAAACAGAGAATTTCCATCGCGAGGGCGTTGGCTAAAAAACCCGAATTGCTGATTTTGGACGACAGTTCGTCCGCTCTCGACTATATGACCGATTTGAAATTGAGAAGGGCGATCGCCTCGCTTGGCGGCTCGCTCACGACTATAATCGTATCGCAGAGAGCGTCCGCGGTCGCGTCGGCGGACCTTATAATAACTCTCGGCGACGGAGAAGTCGTCGGAATCGGAACGGCGGAATATTTAAGACAAAATTGCGAGGCGTATCGCGAAATAGAGTCGTCGCAAAATAGGGAGGCGAACAAATGAAAACGACAAATAAAAAAGACGGCGTCATAGCGAGATTATGGCGTTACGCCTCTAAATATCGTCTCGCGTTCGCTATCTCCCTCCTGTCTTCCGCGGCTTACGTCGCGCTTTCCCTTCTTTTGCCCATTTTGTTCGGCAAGGCGACGGATCTTATAATAGGAAAAGACAACGTCGACTTCGCGGGATTGTCGCGAATATTTGCCAAAGCGGCGATATTCGCCGTCGCCGCCGGCGTCTTCCAGTGGATATCCGAGGCGCTTAGCGTAAAGATTTCAAACGGCGTCACGGCGAAGATAAGACGAGACGTCTTTAACAAACTTGAAAGAGCGCCTCTCAAATATCTCGATTCGCGTTCGGTCGGCGATTTGCTCAGCGTGGAAATCGGCGACGCGGATAGGCTTGCCGACGGTTTGCTTCTCGGCTTTTCCAAGTTTTTCTCGGGCATTATCACGATTGTCGGAACGCTTGTTTGTATGGTCAGCGTCAATCCGATCGTCGCGTGCGTCGTCGCGCTTTTGACGCCGATATCCCTTTTTACGGCTAAATTCATAACGAAACGTACTTACGGATTTTTTAAAGACCAATCCAAACTCGTCGGCAAGCAATCGGCTCTCGTCGAGGAGACTCTCGCAAACTTGCCGACCGTCAAGGCGTACGCCGCCGAAGACGAGTTTTCGTCTCGTTTCGACTCTATAAACGGCGACCTTAAAAAGAGGTCGTTTAAAGCCGTATTTTTCTCATCTTTGACAAACCCGACCACTCGTTGCGTCAACTCGCTCGTTTACGCCGCCGTCGCTTTGTCGGGCGTTTTGCTCGCGATTTATCGTCCCGTCGGTGCGTTTGTAATTACCGCGGGCGGCATTTTGTCGCTATTGAGTTACGCAAATAAGTACACTAAGCCTTTTAACGAAATTTCTGCGGTTATGACCGAACTTTCGAGCGCCAAAGCGAGCGCGGCGAGATTGTTCGAGACGTTGGACGAGGACGAAGAAGAGAAATTCTGCGACGAGGTTAAAATCGATACGATAGTCGGAGACGTCGACATCGTAGACGCGAAATTCTCTTACGAGCCGAATAAAAAACTTATAGAAAACTTTAACTTAAGCGTTAAACGAGGGCAAAAGATTGCGATCGTCGGTCCGACGGGGTGCGGAAAGACGACGTTGATAAACCTCTTGATGAGATTTTACGATGTTACGGACGGAGAGATTCGCTTTGACGGACGAGCCGCGAAGACTATCGAAAGAAAGTCGCTCAGAGCGAATATCGGAATGGTCTTGCAAGATACTTGGATACGAAAAGCGAGCGTTTACGACAACGTCAAAATAGGCAAAAAGGACGCGACGCGAGAAGAGGTCGAGAGGGCTTGCAAGTTGGCGAGAGCCGACGGATTTATAAAAAGACTCGACGGCGGATACGACGCGGTTATAAGCGAGGACGGTTTGTCCGCCGGGCAAAAACAACTTATCTCGATTGCGAGGGTTATGCTTTGTCTGCCGCCCGTTCTCATTCTCGACGAGGCTACGTCCAACATAGATACGCGTACCGAAATAAAAATCCAACAAGCGTTGGACGAACTTTCGACGGGCAAGACGAGTTTTGTCGTAGCGCACAGACTGTCGACGATAGAATCGGCGGATTTGATCTTGGCGATGAAAGACGGAAACGTCGTCGAGCAAGGAACTCGCGACGAGCTTATGGCGAAAAAGGGATTTTATTACGAACTTTATAACAGTCAATACGCGAGATAAAAAGAGAGGGCTATATGAAAGAGGTTAGAATAAATTCGAGCAGGCCTTACGACGTTATAATTTCGGACAACGCCGCCGGTTTTGCCGAAGAAATCGCCGAGTTGGTCGGAGACGGGAGCATATTCTTCGTCTGCGACGAAAACACGAAAAAAATATCAAAAGACGTCGGAGACGAACTTTGCGAGTTTCCTATTCAAGTTATAACGGTTAAAAACGGGGAAGAGTGCAAGACGTTCGCCGAATATAAGAGATTGACGACCAAACTTGCTCGTCTTGGAGCCGACAGAACCGACGTTCTCGTTTCTTTCGGCGGCGGAGCGCTTTCCGACCTCGTCGGCTTCGTCGCGGCGACGTATATGAGAGGAATAAAACACGTTGCGATTCCGACGACGATATTGTCTGCCGTCGACGCGTCTGTCGGGGGAAAAACGGCTATAAACTTGCCCGAGGGGAAAAACCTCGTGGGAGCGTTTTATTCTCCGAGTTTGGCGCTCGTCGATTATTCGGCTTTCGAGACCTTGCCTCAAAGAGAGGTCGAGAGCGGATTCGGCGAGATTGTAAAATACGCCTTTTTGGATAAAAGAGTCGCCGCGGAAGATATTCGCAACGGCATAACCGAGGATTTGATAGCATTGTGCGTCGAGATAAAAAAGGACGCGGTCGAAAAGGACGAGTTTGAACAAGGGGGGCGCGAGATTCTTAATCTCGGGCATACGATAGGTCACGCCCTTGAGGCGCAAAGCGGATTTTCTCTGTCGCACGGACTGTGCGTTGCTTTTGGAATTGACAAGATAATCGATATATCGGCGGACTTTTACGGTTTAAGCGAACAAAAAGTCAAGGAGATGAAGTCGCTTTTAAATTCTTATCCGTTCAATTTCGATTTCGGATTCGAGGTCGATTACAGAGACTTGAAGAGCAGAATTCTCTTCGATAAAAAGATTGTTGCGGGCGATAAGATTAAGCTGGTTTTAATAAAGGATATAGGCGACGTCAGAATAGAGGTCATAACGATAGCCGAACTTTGGAGTATGTTAAAATGAGACTGACTTTAACCCCCTTCGAGCCGTTCGGCGATATAATCGCGCCCCCGTCGAAGTCGATCGCGCACAGAACGCTTATCGCGGCGGCTTTAACGAAGGGGGAGAGTTCGATAAAAAACGTCGGCGTATCCGACGACGTAAAGGCGACGGCGAGGTGTTTGAACGCGCTTGGAGCAAAAGTCGAATTTAACGGGCGCGACGCGTTCGTTAGAGGGATAGACGAACCGAATCGGGATCCGATTCTCGATTGCGGCGAAAGCGGAACGACTTTCAGATTTTTGCTTCCGATTGCCGCGGCGTTAGGGGTTAACGCGCTCTTCGTCGGCTCCGAAAGGCTTTTGTCGAGACCTCTCGGAAATTTGCTCGGCGAACTCGAGCGAGGGGGAGTAAAAGAGGAGAACTATTCGTTTTGCGGTCGGTTGAGATCGGGCGAATATTTTCTCGATTGTTCTCAAACTTCTCAAATAGCGGGGGGAATGCTCTTGGCTCTTCCGCTTCTCGGCGGAAAATCCGAACTTCGCGTCGGCGAAAAAATTCCGAGTCGAAGTTATTTGGATTTGACGTACAGAACTTTGGACTTGTCGGGCATAAAGTATGAAAAGTCCGCGGATAAGACGATTATTTGCGGAAAACAAGATTATAGACTGCCGTCTGAAACGGTCGTCGGAGGGGATTGGTCGGCTGCCGCCGTCATTCTCGCTCTCGGAGCGATCGGCGGACGGACAAGGGTTAGAGGGTTGTCGTTCGACGACGGTCAAGGGGATAGAAAAATAATCGACGTTTTGCGCTCGTTCGGGGCGGACGTCGAGACTTTTTCCGACGGAGCGGAGGCTCGAAAAAGTCGAATGAAAGGGGCTTTTGTCGACTGTTCTGATATCCCCGATCTTTTCCCCGTTTTGAGCGCGCTCGCTTGCTACGCCGAGGGAGAAAGCGTCTTTTCGGGCGTAGAGCGGTTAAGGGGTAAGGAGAGCGATAGGCTTTTGGGTTGCGTTCGTATGGCGAGCGCGGTCGGAGCTAAGAGCGAGGTCGTCGGAGATCTTGTCAAGATAACCCCGAACGGCTCTCCGCGAGGCGCTGATTTTCAAACGGACGGAGATCATCGAATGGTTATGGCGGCGGTCGCTCTTTCGTCCGGGGCGACGGGAGACTCGACCGCGTCGGACGGAGAAAGCGTTTCCAAGTCGTATCCCGAATTTTTTGACGACTTAAAAATTTTGGCGAATCGGTAGATCGCACAGAGACAAATTTATCAAACGCGGGAGATCGCAATGTTTTTTTATCTTGGAAAAAAAATAAAAATAGAGGTTTCGGGGCATTCCCACTCGGAAAAGATTGTCGTTAAGGCGTCGGGGTTGAGCGGTTTTTCGTTCGACTTGAAGACTCTCGGAGATTTTTTGAAAAGACGCTCCTTAAAAGACGCGAGTTATTCGTCGTCGAGGAAAGAGTCGGACGAGCCTATATTCGTCGACGGGGTTAAAGACGGAAAAATCTACGGCGACCTTATCGTCGAATTTAAAAACGACGACGTTCGCAAAAAGGATTACGATAATTTAATCGGCAAACCTCGTCCGTCTCACGCCGACTTGGTCAGATATCTCGTTCGCGGCGAAACGGATTTCTCGGGCGGCGGCGAGTTTTCGGGTCGAATGACCGTCGGTTACGCTCTCGTCGGGGGAATATGCAAACAAATCCTCGAGCGCGAGTATGGGATAACCGTTTTCGCCTATCTCTCTTCGGTCGGGACGGCTAAGGGCGAGTCGTATTTAGATAAGAATATTTCGGTTTCTGACGTCGAAAGACGTGGCGTGAACTTCCCGTGTCTCGGGGCAAAAGAGAAAATGGAAGAGGAAATCGAGGACGCCAAGCGAAGGGGCGATTCCATCGGGGGAATCGTCGAGTGCGTTTGTTTTAATCTTCCGATAGGAATAGGCGGCGCGGGCGTTCTCGGAATGGAAAGCGCGATATCCGCCGCGATTTACGCCATACCGGCGGTAAAAGGGGTCGAGTTCGGAGACGGTTTCGTCCTTGCCTCGGCGAGGGGGAGCGATTCTAACGATCCGTTGTTTTTTAACGGCGACGTCGTTCGCTCGGCGACCAATCGTTCGGGAGGAATTAACGGCGGCGTGACGAACGGCGAAGACCTGAGATTAAGGGTCGCGTTCAGACCTACCCCTTCGATAGGAATCGAACAAGATACCGTCGATCTTATATCTAAAAAGAATACCAAAATAAAAATCGAGGGAAGGCACGACGTTTGCGTCGCCGTAAGAGCCGTTCCCGTCGTGGAAAGCGCGGTCGCAGTCGCCCTTCTCGATCGTCTGTCGGAGGTTAAATCAAAATGAAAGATATTGAAGATTTGCGAAAGGAAATCGACGAATTGGACGATAAAATAGCCGCCCTTTACGAAAAACGCCTTTGTTTGTGCGCGGATATCGGCAGAATAAAGAAAGAGAAAAAGACAGCGGTCGAGTCTAAATCGAGGGAAAAACAAATAACCGATAGATTGACTTCGGGAAGAACGGATATGTTCGCCGAGCGACTCGGGAGACTATATTCTTTCATTTTTCAAGAAAGCAAGGATTTTCAAAGGTCGTCTTTCGTCGGAGCTTCTTCCGATTCGCGCCCCTTGTCGAGTTTCTATAACCGCTCTTCCGTCGGAGCTTCTTCTAAATCGAGTCGTTCTACGAATTCTGCGAGCGCGTCTTCGGTTTCAAAAGAAGAAAATAAAGTCGCCGGAAATCAAGGCGAAGTCGGCGAGCCGAGGGAAAAAGAATGAAATACTATCTCATCGGCGAAAAATTGGGGCATAGTTTTTCGGCGGACATTCATACGTTAAACGGGCTTGACTACGAACTAAAAGAAGTCAAACGCGAGGATATAGGTCGATTATTCGAACAAAGAGACTTTGGAGGATTGAACGTCACGATGCCTTATAAAAAGGCGGTAATCCCATATTTGGACGAAATCGACGAGACGGCTCTTGAAATCGGTGCGGTCAATACGGTCGCGAACGAGAACGGGAGATTGAAAGGGTTTAATACCGATTGTTTCGGTCTCGAATACGCTTTGTCCGCCGCAAACCTTTCGTTAAAAGGCGAAAAGGTTTTGATTTTAGGTAAGGGCGGCGGAGCCGCGGTCGCTCGATACGTCGCTCGAAAACAAGGAGCTTTGTCGGCGGTCGAGGTCGGAGGGAGAAAAGAAATCGAGGCGGGTCGTTGTTACGATTTTGTCGACGCTACGGTCGCTATAAACGCTACTCCCGTCGGTATGTTTCCGAACGAAGACAAAAGTCCGTTGGATTTATCTCGTATGCCTTGCCTTCGAGGGGTCTTCGATTTGGTCTATAATCCTCTGAGAACGAAACTATCTCTCCAAGCCGACGCCCTCGGGATAAAAAACGCTTGCGGATTGACTATGCTCGTCGCCCAAGGACTCTATTCGGAGTATTTATGGGGTAAAAACGACGATTATCTCGAAAAAATAGCCGTTCAAACGGACTCGATTCGTCGAGAGAGGCAAAATATCGTCTTGATCGGGGCTCCGTCCGCCGGGAAATCGACTGTCGGAGCGTTCGTCGCGAAAAAGACGGGCAGACAGTTTTTCGACGTCGATTTGGAGATTGAAAAGGCGACGGGCAAAACCCCCGAACGGATTATCGAAAATCTCGGAGAGGAATATTTTCGAAAAAGAGAACGAGAAGTCGTCGAGAAACTCAAAAGAGAGAGCGGCGCGGTTATAGCGTGCGGAGGCGGAACGGTTTTGGACGAGCGAAACGTCGTCGATTTGAAACAAAACGGCCTTTTGGTCTACCTCGAGCGCGACGCCGACAAGTTGTCGTCGATTGGCAGACCGTTATCGAAAAACGGGGCTATAAGTCGATTATTAAGCGAAAGAATTCCTTTATACGAACGGGCGAGCGATGTGAAAATAAAAAACGACGACAAATTGGACGTCGCGAGCGATAGAGTTATATTCGAGGCGCTTCGCGGTTAATCGGGTAAAAGAGCGATTTTACATCGTCTCGATTCAAGCGCGGAGTCGCGGGACGCTCAAAGTTATTCGAATGGAGGAATAAAATGAAAATACTTGTCGTAAACGGGCCGAATCTCAATATGCTCGGGATTCGAGAGAGGAATAAATACGGCGAAAAAAGTTACGCCGATCTAAAAAAATTCATAAGAAAAAAGAGCGCGAGCGCTAAGGTAAAGGTAAAGATTTTTCAGAGCAACGACGAGGGCAAAATCATAGACGAAATTCAAAGGGCTTACGGTTGCCGCGACGGAATCGTTATCAACGCCGGCGGGTATTCTCACACGAGCGTCGCTATTTTGGACGCTTTAAAAGCCGTCGGATTGCCCGTCGTCGAGGTTCATTTGACCGATATTTACGCGCGGGAGGAATATCGTCGTCGGTCGTACGTCTCGGAAGTCGCGAGCAAAACCATTGTCGGCAAAGGATTCGACGGGTATGCCGAGGCGATAGACGCCGTAATCGAAATCGTCAATTCGAAAGCAGATATTAAAATTTAAATATCGAAAATTTAAATATCGAAATCGCATCGTTGTATTTTTCGCGATTTTGAGAGCGGTTTCTTTAAAATTCGAATACGAGCGCCTCAAAGGAAAGAGGCGAGAAAAAGGCTCCGAGAAAAAAACGCTCGAGCCTTTTGTTGCTTTTGCTTTGTCTTGCGAAGAGAACGCGACCGTCGCTTTGACGATTTTTCTTTGATCGTTCGGCTATAGCGCTTACGCGATTTTTCCCGTCGTAGAATTTTTTTCGACTCTACTCGCGGTAGAACTAATCTTTTTGCGAAAAAAAACGAGAAATAGCATTGATTTTTTCATTCGTATATGCTAAAATAATAATAACTTCGAAGAACGAGCGACAATGGTCGTTTGCCGATGGCAAAATCCTCTTTTACGGGCTATCGCGCGCTTTCGGTTTGATTTTGAGGAAAGGAGTCAACCTTTTTATAAAAGGAATTGTTATATGGACGATTTGAAAGTTATATTCGCGCAAAACCTTATGGCGTTGCGCAAACAAATGAAACTGACGCAAGCCGAGCTCGCGGAAAAGATAAATTACTCGGACAAGGCGGTTTCAAAATGGGAGAGAGGAGAATCAATCCCCGATGTGTCCGTTTTGCTCGATATAGCGCGGTTGTTCGGAGTCGATTTGGATTTTCTCGTCACCAAGCGCGAGGACGGCGAAATTGCTCGCGAGCAAACGACTTACGCCGCCGGCGTCAAAAACAGAAACAGAAAACTCGTCGCGTCGATTACTTTTTTTGCGATCTTGTTCTTTGAGACGGCGGTCTTTCTCGTATTAAACGCGTCGATACCGGAAAACGTCGGTTGGAATTTGACTTACTGTTATCTGATGCCGTTGCCGGCTCTCGCGATCGTCGCTATTGTTTTCGCGTCGTTGTGGGCGAAGAGGTACGTCAATTTCGCCGCCGTATCCCTATTGATATGGTCGCTGCTTTTGGACGCTTTTTTAATAATCGTCATGGCGTGGAAGCCTTTCGCGTGGGTGTTCGTTTTGGGCGTCCCGGCGGAAATTATCGCGATGATGAGTTTTAAGATTAGAATTCTTCCGGTAAATAAGGACAAAAAAACAAACGCAAGCAAGGACGAATAAATCAAATTTAAGATTTTCGCGGTTTTCTCACTATGAAAGATGTTAATTTACACGAGGCTCACAGGGCGAGAATGAGAGAAAGGTTCAAGGAAAGTCCCGAATCTTTTTCAAAGCACGAAATATTGGAATTACTGTTGTTTCAAGCCATACCTCGAAAGAACGTAAACGACGAGGCTCATAAATTGCTCGCCAAATACGGTTCTCTCTCCAAGGTGTTCCGCGCCGATCCGTCCGATCTCGCCGAGGTCGACGGGATTGGAATCAAGGCGGCGACTTTTCTTTCGGCGATCGGCAAAGCCATGGATATCGCCGCGGACGAAAAGCAAGACGAAACGAAAATTTACAGTCTCGAGAGCATACGCTCTTACCTCGTCAATTCGATGGGTTCGTTGGACGAGGAGTGTCTTTGCGCCTTTTTCCTCTCAAAAAACAATCGAATCATTCAACGAGAGATTTACACAAATCGGGAGAACGGAAGGGTTTCGGTCTCCTTGGCGCCGTTTGCGAGGGCGTTTGCCGCAATTAAGCCTCGAGCCGTCGTGGTCGCGCACAACCACCCGTCGGGAAACGCGACGCCGTCCAAGCAAGACGACGACGCGACCGAGAAAATGCTTTTGATGTTTTCCTTGAGCGACGTTAAATTATACGACCATATCATCGTCGGCGGATCGGACGTATTTAGTTATCGTCTCGACGGAAGATTGGCGGACATAGAAGAATATATGCGTTCGAAATTCAGCGTTTGATTTTCGTTCGGTTAGAAGATATCCGCTTTTTAAGCGGATATCGCCATATAAAAAGGATAAAATGATATTATGAGACAATTCGGAATATTGGCGCCGATTTCTTCCTTGCCGTCGAAAGAGGGCATAGGAACGCTCGGACAAGGCGCGTACGACTTTATCGATTATATTTCTTCCGCCGGCGCGAAAATTTGGCAGATCTTGCCTTTGTCGCCTTTAAGTTACGGAAACAGCCCTTATCAACCTTGCGCGTCCGAGGCGTTTTGCCATTATTATATAGACCTCGAAATATTAAAGTCCGACGGCTTGCTTTTTGACGACGATTATGCCGCCGCCGACCTTATCCGCGGCGAACGGGTCGATTACGGCTTGCAATTTTTCAACAAAACGCGAATACTTAAAAAGGCGTTCGATAGATTCGACCGTTCGTCCTCAGAATGGTCGGAGTTTAAAAAATCGGGGAAATACGACGATTTCGCTCTCTTTTACGCCTTAAAGGAAAAATTTTCTTTTAAAAGTCGAACCGAATGGGGCGATTTTAAACGTTACGATAAGGAAAAGGTCGACGAGTTTGCGAGAGAAAACGCCGATTCGGTCGATTTTTGGCTCTTTACGCAGTACGTATTTTTGAAACAATGGCGCGCTTTAAGAGAATATTCTCGCAAAAAGGGAATATCTATTTTAGGCGATCTTCCCGTTTATCTTGCGTTTGACGGCGTCGAAGCGTGGAAATACGGAAGCGAGTTATTCCAATTCGACGACGACGGCGAGCCTAAATTCGTCGCCGGAGTGCCGCCCGACGCCTTTTCCGCGGACGGGCAACTTTGGGGAAACCCCGTCTACGATTGGGAAAAGATGAAAAAAGACGATTACGCTTGGCAAAAGAAGCGCATCGCGTCGGCTCTCGAGATTTACGATATCGTCAGACTCGACCACTTTAGGTCTTTCGATCGGTACTACCGCATAAAAAACGGCGAGACGACCGCTCGAAACGGAGAGTGGGCGGACGGGCCCAAAAGCCGACTTTTCGAGTCGTTTAAAAATTCGCCGATCGTCGCCGAAGATCTCGGACTCATCGACGACGGGGCGAGGGATCTTATGAGAGAGACGGGATTCCCCGGAATGAAGGTTATGTCCTTTTGTTTCGATTTGAATCCGTACGGAGAGCACCGCCCGTCAAATTACCCGAAAAATTGCGCGGCGTATACGGGAACTCACGACAATTCGCCTCTTGCGGCTTTGATCGATTCGGCGTCCGAAGAATACGGAAAAGTTATCGACGCCGTCTTGAAAGACGAGTGCTTAAAACTCGGCGCGTCTCCGAGACTTTCGTCGATAACGGAACGCGTAAACACGGCTATAAGGCTGTTATTCGCCTCAAATGCCGATATCGTCGTCGTTCCTATGGCGGACGTAAAGGGGTTTGGAGAAGAGGCTCGAATCAACGAGCCGTCGAAACTTAGCGACGATAACTGGACGTTTAGATTTAAGCCCGAAGATTTTGACGAGGCGACTAAGCGAAGAATAAGAAATTACGCGAGAAAATACGGGAGATAAAAATGAAATTTATCCATTGCGCCGACGTCCATCTCGGTTCGAAAATAGAGGCGAAACTGCCGCCCGAGAAAACCGAGGAAAGAAAGGCGGAAGTTAGAGCGGCGTTCAAAAAGACGATCGAAAGGGCGAGAGAGGAAGGAATTAAGGTCATGGTTTTGGCTGGCGACGTTTTCGACGGCGACAGACCTTTTAAAAAGGATAAAGAGTTTTTTTACGGGGCGGTAAGGAACAATCCCGACGTCGATTTTTTGTACTTGCGAGGCAATCACGACGTAGCCGAATGCGTCGAGATGTCCGAGCTTCCTAATTTAAAGACTTTCGGCAAGGAGTGGACGTCGTATTCGTACGGAGACGTCGAGTTTTGGGGAATAGAACTTTGCCCCGAAAACAGCGTTTCCTTTTATTCGACGTTGCGGCTTGACGAATCCAAGAAAAACGTCGTAATCGCGCACGGTCAAAAGAGCGATTCGGTCGGAGACGGCAAAATAAATCTCGCGAGACTGAGGAATAAAAATATCGACTATCTCGCGCTCGGTCACGTTCACTCTTTTTCAGTGGGGGCGCTCGACGAACGCGGAGTTTACGCCTATTCGGGTTGTCTCGAGGGCAGAGGGTTCGACGAGACGGGAGAAAAGGGGTTCGTCGTCGTCGACATTGGTTCGAGCGATTTGCCGACGGTCGAGTTTGTCGCGAATTCCATAAGAAAAATAACGGTCGCCGAAGTCGACTTGAGCGGCGCGACGAGCGTTTACGAAGCGTATAAAAAGGTTTCGTCGAGTTTGGCGGCGTCGAGAAGAGATTTGATCGAAGTCGTTTTGACGGGCGAAGTCGATTTTGATTCGGACGGGCTTTCGGACGAAGTCAAGAGGCTGCTCGGCGACGAATTCTATTTCGTCGAGGTTAAAGACCGAACGACGAGAAAAATCGATATGCAAAAGGTCGTCGGGGATTCGTCGCTTAAGGGCGAGTTCGTCAGAAGGGTTCTCGCGTCGGACGAGAGCGACGAGAATAAATCGAAAATAATTTCAATCGGGCTCAAAGCCTTGTCGGGCGGAGAAATCGAGTAGAAAAAGGCGGACTCGAAAAGAGTTCGCCTTTTTTCGTTTGACTCCGCGTTTCTTTTTTCTCGCGTAGGGCAAGTTTGTTATCGGAGTTTTTCTCGCGATGGGTTTACCTTTTTTTTCGTCCGCGCGAGAGTTTTCTCGCCAAACGCTCTTTGTCTATCGTTATCGCCGATTTGGGGTTTTCGTATTTGTCGGGTTTTGGTCTCGACATTATGAAATATCTCAATTCGTCCAAGGCGTGGTCGTCGACTTTTTTAGGAACGTCTCCGTCGCCCCATCTGTAACGTTTGAGTTCGCGTATAAGATTTGGACAATTCTTGAAGATAAAGAGACGGTCGGATTTTAAATAGTCCTTAACTCTCGAAATTCCCGAAAAGAGATCCTTATTTACTTTCGGGTTGACCAAGATTCCTCTTTCGACGAAAAGTTCGGTCACGCTCTTTGACGAGGCGAGCGTTTTTTGGTTGGCGGCGGAGTCGATAAGCGCCCGTATACGTTCGTTATCGTCTCGTTTCCAATTGAGATCGCGACACTTTTTTCTGATCGCCTCGCTGTGATATCCGACGTCTCTCCCCGCTTCGAAGTGCTCGGCGACGACGTATACGTTGCCGTCGTAATCTACGCAGTACCAATGCGCGGAGAGGGGATTGTTAAGCCCCGGGTCGATCGAAATTTCGCATTGCCATTCGCTTGGGAACTCAAACGGTTCGACGACGTGCTTGTTTTCGTCGAATTCGGGGTAGACGAGTCCCAAATCCGATTTAAACTCTCCGAATCTTCTCGTTCGGAGTTCGTCTTCGCTCATCGACGAGGAAAGGGAGTCTATCTCGTCTCTCGATAAATACGGATTGTCCGCCCATTCGACGAACTCGCTCCAAACTTCGCTTGAATTTCCCGAGTTTAGATAGATTTCGTCGTAGATAAAAGTCAGCCCCTTGAGGGGAGTCATAGTTCCGAAAATATCCCCTCTTTTGTCGACGACTCTCATCAAGCACTCTCTGTAAACGTCCTCGGGAGGTTCTTCGTCGAACCAGACGAAGTCGAGCGAACTTCCTTGAAATTTTTCTCTTCCTTGGTCGCAACTTTTAAAGCCGATTGTCGAGATTCCGCCAAAGACGTTTTTAATTTTGATTTGATCGACGACGCCGCTCGACGGGTCGCCCTTTTTCCCCGAAGTCATTATAACTTCGCTTATCCATTCTTTGGGCAGATATTTGAAAATTTTGCTTTGAGCGACGTCTCTTTGAACTTCCCTCGAGAGGGAAACGACCCACCCGAAAACGTCCTTTCGATTTTGCCGATAAGGGTGTATGCCCCGAGCCATATAGATCGATTCCACAGCGCCGCATTCGGTCTTTCCGCTTCTGTTTCCCCCGAAAACCCAACGGTTTCTTTTTTGGCACTTGTGGAAAGCGATTTGTTTTAGGTGTTTTTTCTTTCCCGAATTATACTTGTAAATCGGGAGGTTTGAGCGCCTGGTTATTTCGGCTTCGATTTTTTTTAGGGCGAGCGTCGCCTCTTTGGAGTTCATCTTCGACATAATCTCCTTTTATTCGGTTATTGTTTGTTTTTTTCTTCCTTGTCTAAGGGATATAATGGCGGCGTTATGAAAAAGGTCGTTATATTGTTTTACGTCGTCGTTCTCGCGTTGTCTTGCTCCTTCGTTCCGCCGTCGGCTCGAGCGAACGAGGAGAAATATTCGAGAATACTTTCCGACGACGTCGTTTTGTATATGGATTCCTCGATGACTTTGCCTTGGTTTACCTTGCCGTATAGTTATTACGTCAAAGTTCTCTCCGCGAGCGGAAATTCGGCGAAGGTCGAGTATCGCGGGGACAATCCTACAAAGCCGTCGGCAAAAGGCTACGTCGCCGTCGACGCTCTGAATATAGTCGACGAAGTTCCGCCCGTCGTTTATCCGAACATAACGTTGACCGTCAATCAAAATTGTCTTCTCTACAAGGATTCCGACTTTACTTTAACCGAAACGGCGACTCAAAACAGTTCGATCGACTTTTACGGAGTGCTTACGCGACCAAACGGCGAGAAGTTCGTTTACGGTTACGTTTCCGCAACTTCCGGAGATAAATACGTCGGCTATATATCGATTAACGCTCTTTCTCCGTTTACAATACCGAGTTTGATAGTCGCCGAAGAAACGGGCGGCGAAGAGAAAAAAGAGAGTATGGCGGAGGAGAGCGAAGGGGAAAAGCAAACGTCGGGATTGCAGCTCGCTATCGTGATCGCCGTCTCCGCCGTCGCTTTGTCCATAGTCTATCTCTTATTCAAGCCGTCGGGCGGCGGAGCCAAGGAAGAAGCCGCGGCGAGTTTAGACGTCAACGACTATTGATAGTTTCTTGCGAGTCTTTTGAAAGAGAGGGGCGAAGGGAAACTCCCGACGAGTTTTTAAGAGTTCCGAAGTTCGCCGAACTTATCGATTTGGATTTTTCTCTGCCGAGCGCTTCGGCTAAAAACGCGAAGCGCTCGGCTTTCTTTGCGATTTCGAGCGAATCGAGCCCGTATGACTTGAGCGCGGCGGCGAATTTTCCGACGGCTAAGGCGAGTTTGCGATAATAATTTCGGTTTTTTTCGTCCGTAGATTGTTTGGCTCCGTCGATGCCGTATTTTTCCGTTAAAAGTCGACGACTCTCGGGTTTTAACGAGTTTAAAGCGTCGCGAGCGTCGGCGACGAGGTCGAGAAGTTCTCTCTTTCTCTCGGTCATCGCGATGAGTCGTTCGGCTTGCGTTTCGACCGGCAAGCGGCAAGAAAAACTGCCAAGGGCTTTCATGAAGAATTTTCTGTCCATGCTTTCTATCACGGCGCTCGCGCTTTCAAGGCTGGCGAGCAACGCCTTTTGTTCGACGAACATATTTGCGCCTCCTTTTGAACGCGTTTATTATATCCCCGAAAAATCTCGGCGCAAGCCCTTTGTGAACGGTTTTTTTTCGAGAAGTTTCGAGATTAAACGTTCGATTATATTATACGACGAAAACAGTGACAGACGCTTGTCGTATTTTTCTCGCGGAGATAGGGGAACGCCGTCGAATACGGTCGAAAAAACCAAAACCAAAACCCTCAAAACGGTTGTTTTTGACGGTAACTTGCGCTATACTTTAAACGTATAGTTATATTAAGCGCGTCGCGCGCGAACGAAATCGTCTTTTTTCGGATGTTTTCCGAGCGGTTTTGTCGCGGCGAACTCGAATAAAGAACGAAAAAGACAAAAGGGCGAAATGAAAAGAAGCATTGTTTTGATTTTAATACTGGCGGCTCTCGCGTATCTTGTTCCGATCTTGCCGTTTGAGGCGAAAGCCGAAAGCGTCGGGGACAAAATAGAGACGGAGATTTTTTTGCCTACGAGTTATTTGCAGTATTACAAACTCGACGCGCCGCACGCCATATGTCGTTTTTCGGACGGTTCGAACGAGTTTGTCGCCATATCTCACGAGGGCGGAATAGTCGTGTATAACAAAAACGGAGAGACGGGCGCCGAGCGTTTTAACGAACTCGAACTCGCCGGCGCGGCGGTTCCTTGCGTGGCAAAATTCGGGGATTATCTTTTGTATACGAGAAAGTCGAAGATTTTTTCCGTCGATGTTTCTAATTTCGACGACTTGGGCGAAGAAGTCGAGACGCCCCTCGCGTGTTCGAGCAGTTTTTCGGTTTGCGGACGAAGAATCGCGACGGCGACGTCTACGGGCATTTTTTATTACGATATGTCGGTCGGAGCGGACGGAATTTCATTCGTCGAAGTTCCGGCTCTCGAATACCAAAACAGCGACGTCAAATGCGTGCTTAATTCCAAAAACGGAAAGACCTATTTCGCCGCGCTCAGCGCCGAGGACGGATACGTCGTCGCCGAATACGATCCGATAAACGGAGGAGAGCCGAGAACGATAGTTAGAAATTTAACCGACGTTCGCTCGATGGCGGAAAGCGCCTCCGACGGAGACGATAATATCTATTTTACGACCGATAAGGGAGTGTTTGCGGTTTCGTCGAGCGATTATTCTCTCGCGACGATATGCGAAATTGAAACCGATATAACCGAGGATAAGGACTTGGGCAAACTGTGGAGCCCGAGAGGAATATGCTTGACCGATAATTGCTTATGGGTGGTCGACAAGGGCATATGCGCCGCTCAAGAGATTGATTTAAGAACCAAGGAATTTACTCAATTTGCCATAACGACCAATTCTCAAGCCGTAAACCGTCTGTCGGCGGCGGCGAGCGATATTGTTATGGACGGAGATAAGATTTACGCTCTCGACGGAAACAGAATAGTCGTCGTCAACGGCATAAACGGCGAGGACAGAACTTATAACCGCATAGATTTAAGGTCGGACTCGATCGATAAATTCGCCGTCGGCGGAGGCTACGTTCTCTTGACGCGAGACAACGACGTCGAATTGTTAAAACTCGATTCTCCTTCGGACGAGACGCCGATTATAAGTTACGAACGAATAGACAATCTTCGCGTCGACCTCGACGGGGGAGTTATTCCGAACGCTATCGACGACGTATGCTACGCCGACGGAAAGTTTTATTTGCTCGGGTCTCGTTCGACGGGGTTTGCGGACAGACAGCGTAGACCGGTCGTATATGAGATCGACGCGTCGGGCGACGAATATTCGCTTTCGGAAATTGCCGCGATAGATTTGAAGGGAGCGAGCGCTCGAGAGATTACGAGAGACGCGTTCGGTACGATATATATCGCCGTGTCGATTGCCGACGGGTACGAATTCTATAAATTTGAAAATCAAAATCTTAAAAAGGTCGGTCAACTCGCGACGAGCGATAAGGCTCTCAATTTGCAAACTGACCTCGACGGGAATTTATACCTTCTTTTGGAGAACGACAAAGTCGCGAGAATTTCCGAAAACGGGGAGTCGACAGAGATAGTTACGAAAACTTTGTCGACGTCGAACAACCTCGGAGACGCGTCTTTGGCGAGATCTATGTGTCTGTCGTTCGATTCAAAAAGCGCTTACTTTATTTTCGGCGGATTTATCCTTCGTTCTTCGAACGACGACGATATGAACGTGTCGACGCCATACGCGATAAAAATTCCCGACGGGTTTGACTATCGTTACGATTCGGACGTCAAAATAAGAAAAATCAGAGAGGGAGCCAAACTCTTTAAGATAAACGCTTCGGCTAAAGGCGGAGAGTTCTTTGCGTTCGAGAGATTCGAGAACGAAAACGGCGTTGACGAATACGCGACTAAGGATTTGGGCGGCAAGTATCTTCTCGCCGTGAAAGACGGCGTCGCGGCGCTGGTTCGAAAGGTCGACGCGACCGACGAAAGAAGCGTCGAGGCTTTTTCTTCGACTCTTTACGCCGCCGTCGATTTTTCGCTTTATTCGCTCCCCGCGCTGAACGGAGCGTATAAATCCGACGGCGATCGGATACTTAAGTACGATCGAATCAACGTCGAAGGAAAGTTGGTTTTCAACGGCGAAGAATTTTACCTTGTCAAAAGAGGAGAGGAATTTGGATTTATACCGTCGTCATTTTTAACGAGCGAGTTTTCGGCTCAAGACGAATATTCTTCGATTGTCAACGCGTACGTTTATACAAAGGGAGGAACGCTCGTATATTCCGATTCCGAGTTGTTAAACCAAATAGGCGTTATAGACGGAAATAAAAAGACATACGTTTTGTCTAGAGAAAACGGCAGCGTGAAAATTATTTACGACGGGCAAATCGGCTTTGTCGCCGAATCCGCCGTCGCGGACACGAGCAGACGAAATTTGGTCAAAGCCGCGGCGGTCGTCGCTTTAGCGGCGTCTATGTTTGCGACCGCGATGTTCTTCTGTCGAAAATACTTATTTAACGAATAATCGGAGAAAAGATGAAAAGGGGCGCGTATAGGGCGATATTAGTCGTTTTAATAGTTGTGACTTTGGGATTTATATTTTCCAATTCGTCGAAGACGGGACCGCAGTCCTCTAAAGATTCGAACCGAGCGGCGACGATCGTCGCTCAAACGTTCGTTCGCGGATTCGACCAAATGACCGAAGAGCAAAAAGAGACCGAGATAAGAAAGATATCTCCGCCTCTTCGCGAAGCCGCGCATTTTCTCGAGTTTTTCGCTTTGGGGTTTTTCGTATTCTTGTTGTTAAACTCTTTCGACGGCGTCTTAAAGGAATGGTATTTTTCCGCTTTAATCGCCCTATCGGCGTGTTTTTTAGCGGCGATAAGCGACGAGTTTTTGCAAACTTTCGTCGACGGAAGAGCTGCCGAATGGCTTGACGTCGGAATCGATTCTCTCGGCGCGGCGGTCGGCTCGACGTGCGCTTTCGCGGCGACGGTCGCGTTTAGAAGAATCTTTAATAGAAGAAAATAAACGATAAAAACAAAGCGGCGTTTTCAAAAAGGAACGCCGCTTTTTTATAATGCGTCGAGCTTGATTATAGTTCGCCAATAACGAAAAAGCCGTCCGCGAATTTTTCGCGGACGGCTTGCTTTATATTTTCGAGGTCGACGGTCGCTTTCGTCGGGTCATTTAGCCCAGACGAAGTTTTCTTTGCCGGCTCCGAGTTCGAAATGGTATTTGACTATGCCGAGATCGATTTTCGTATAAAATCCGAATCCGTCTTTCGCCGAGACCTTTCCGTCGTCGTAATAAAAGGCGAAGTTTTGTTGATTCATCGCCGTCGGGGCTTTGAGGGCGGCGGCTATGCCGTCGTTAAACCATTTGGGTGGGTTTACGGCGCGAGAAACTTGTTCGGGGGTCTTTACTTTGTGTTCGACTCCTTGGGTCGTCCCGTATCCGAGGGCAAGAACGCAATGAACCTTTTGACCTTTTCCGACGACGAACGCCGTTTTGACCTTTTTGTAAGTCATCGCGACCCAGCAAGTATTCAAACCGAGCGCTTGGACGGCAAGGGCTATTTTTTCGCCGTAATAGCCGATTTTTTCCTCTGCGTTTTTATCGCCTATCAAGGCGACGTAATTTTTGACGCCCGAGAACTTTCCGTAACGCGCCATAAACGAATCGAAAGCGAGCGGTTCGTCGTAAATCGTTTGAACGTTCAAGCGGCTTTCGGCGTTGCAATCCGCGACGACTTTGTCGAGTTTGTCGCGAATTTCTTGTTCGATCGGTTTGTCGAGATAGGTTCTCACGGAGTGTCTTTCGTTAAGAGCTTTAATTAAATCCATTGTTTTATCTTCCTTTACGAGTTGTTATTCGCTTCTCAGCGCTTCGACGGGGTCTTTTTTAGCTGCGAGTCGAGCGGGAATAATTCCGGCAATCATCGTGAGAGCCACGCTGATTAGAATCATTATCGCCGCCGTGGGGAGGGTTAAAGTCGCAAGAGTAGTTATGCCGATTGCCTTTCCGACGATTGCGTTTACGATAGCCGTAATGAGATAGGTCACGCCTATTCCGATAATTCCCGAAATGCCGCCGATTATGAACGTTTCGACGTTAAACAGTCTCGAAACGTCCGATTTGCGTCCGCCGAGAGAGCGTATGACGCCGATTTCTTTTATTCTTTCAATGACCGAAACGTAAGTTATGATGGCAATCATAACGGTCGAGACGACGAGAGACAAAGCCGTGAAAGCGACGAGAGCCGTCGTTATGACGTCGATCATACCGTTGACGAGTCCGATTACGATGGAAAGATTATCCGCGTATGTTACGTCTTCTCGTTCGCTTGCTTGGATTGTTTTGCCGTCTACAACGAGCGCTTTGTCCGAGTTCCATTCTTTTAAGTAAGACGTGACGTTGTCTTTATAGTCGAAGTTGGTCGGGTAAATTCTAATCTCGTTGGGGAGGGCGCTGCCGCCGATTTCTCGAAGAGAAAGGGTATACGGGGTTATCGACGACCCCATCATTTGGGAGAACATTCCGCTCATTCCAGAACTTCCGACGAGTCCGTCTTGCGGACCGTAAGAGACGCCGTTATAGTTAAACGAGTAAGAGAAGGTTATGCCCGACTTGACGCCGTTGTTGTCGTATCCGGAGATTTCGGTAAGTTCTTTTTCGTTGAGGTATTTTACGATTTCCGACTCGATATTTGCTCTCGTAGCGTATTCGGCAAAAGCCGAGGAGTAATAGAATCCGCTTTGGAGACAGCCGTAGGATAATCCCTCTTTTTGCTTGAGAATGGCGGTGACTTTGAGTTCTTTGCCGTTTGTCCAGTCGTTTTGAGCGTAAGCCTCGTAAGTAAAGGGTTTAACCGCGGACAAGGGAGACGCGGAGTCGTTTTTTTTGTATATTACGTCGTTGGGGTACCAAGTAAAGGTCTTTCCGAGAAGTTCGTCGTATGAAAACTTGGTTTTATCGAGAGTCGGGTCGTAGGCGTCGTCGCCGACCGATTTGGAGAGTAGGTTGATAAATTGTTCTTGCGTATAGTATCCGAGACGCGCGAGCAAGAGGTCGGAAATTTCGTAATCGTTGTTGACGACGATCATTATTTCGTTTTCTTCGGTCGCGATTTTACTTCCGCCGATAACGTCGTATTGCGAAAGGATAAAATCGGCGTTGTCGGGAGCTTGCGCGAAGGTGTCGGAAAGCATCGAGATATACTGAGAATACTCTTTGTATTCCGTTTGATTGAGCATCGCCGTATAAATTTCTTGAGCGGCGAAGAGCGAAACTTTTTGACTTTGGTCGTATCCCTCGAATCCGTAGTCGGTATAAAGTCCGTAAGTTATGTCGATTCCGTTATAGACGCTTATAGCCGAATAGTATTCTTTCGGCATCGCCTTGACGTAAGCGAGATAATCGGCGGTTATGTCGTTCGAAATTTTCGCGCTTTCGATTCCGCCCCCTCGCGACACGAGGTAGTCGATGGTAGAGTCGACGTTTATATATCCGTTTTCAAAAGAATTTTTTATCGCGTCGTTCTTGGTTTGGTCGTTGACGTTCGACATTATGGACGAGAGGTCGAGCGACTCGGTCGCGATGGTTATCGGGTTTCCCGTAAGCATATCGTCTTGCATATCAGATATGTACCCCCTAACGCCCGTCGAGACCGAGAGGACGGACGCCACGCCGATAATGCCTATGGCTCCCGCCAAGCAGACAAGGAAAGTTCTCTTAAATTTCGAACGCAAGTTCCGAGCCGACAAACGGAAGGTGGACGAAAGGGAAAGTTTGGATTTTTTCGTCGGTTTTTTGCGTTTTTCGCGTTTTTGTTCTTGTTTCTCGGGTTTTCCGTCGTAGGGAGCGGAGTCCGATTGGACTTCGCCGTCCAAAAGCCGGATTATACGCGACGAATATTTTTCGGCGAGTTCGGGGTTGTGTGTGACCATTATGACCAAACATTCGGACGAAATTTCTTTTATGAGATCCATAATTTGAACGGACGTCGTCGTGTCGAGGGCTCCCGTCGGCTCGTCGGCGAGCAAAATCTCGGGATCGTTGACGAGGGCTCTCGCTATGGCGACTCTTTGGCATTGTCCGCCCGAAAGTTGATTGGGTTTCTTGCCGTAAAGTCCTTTAAGTCCGACTTTGTCGAGCGCTTCTTTGGCTCTCGTCGTCCTCTCGTCTTTGTCGACGCCCGAAATGGAGAGCGCGAGCTCAACGTTTTCCAAAATAGTTTGGTGGGGGATTAGGTTGTAACTTTGGAATACGAAACCTATTCTGTGGTTACGGTAAGTATCCCAATCTCTGTCGGTATAATTTTTGGCGCTTATTCCGTCGACGAGGAGATCGCCGTCGGTGTAGCGGTCGAGTCCGCCGATAATGTTGAGCAAAGTTGTTTTTCCGCAGCCCGACGGCCCGAGAATCGACACGAACTCCTCGTCGCGAAAACAGAGGTCGATTCCCTTGAGGGCTCTGACGGTCATATCGCCGGCGACGTAGTCTTTTTTGATTCCTTTTAACTGTAACATATATATCTCCCGAAATATGGTTTTTATCTTAAATAAGGTTTTTATCTTTAGGAAAGCAACTTTTTAAGAGCGTCGAAGAAGTTAATCGTCTCTTCGTCCGTAAGTTTTCCGAACAAAGGGGAGACTATTTCTTCGATTCGAGCCTTTCGCTCTTCGACGGCTTTTTTGCCGTCTTTGGTAAGTCTAACGACGACCTTTCTCGCGTCCGAGTCGTCGACTTCGCGTTTGACGTAATTTTTCTTCTCAAGGGCGTTTAAGGCGCTCGCGACCCTCGCGGTCGAGACGTTGGTTTCTCTTGCCAAATCGCCCGCGGTGATTTTTTCGTCCCTCTCGTCGAGTATTCGCAAAATGACGAACACGCCGCGAAAACCTTCGTCGACGAATTTCGCGATTTCGCGCCATTTTTGAGATTTGCATATCGTCTTCATCTCCTCGCGGATTGCGTTTGCGTCCATTTTATCCTCCGTGGGAATTTTCAAATTGCTAATAGTGTTAGTATTTTACCGCATATTCGTTTTGATGTCAATGAAAAGGGTTAGGAGTTTATGCTCGGCAAAAAAAATCCTTGTGAAAAATAATCGAAAAAGTCGAAAGGGAGTTTTGAATCGAGCGGGTAGACGCGAGAAAAGGCGAGCGGAGAAGTTCTCGCTCGCCTTTCGGTTTTTTTGCTTTGATTTATCGTTTCGTCGACTCGACGAAACGAGATTTTTCTTTCGAGACTTTTGAGGTTAATTTTACTGAAAAATCGCCGTCAAACGGTCGGGGCGTATTGACTTTGAAAGATTTCGTAATAGAACCCCTTTTTTTCGAGGAGTTGAGCGTGAGTTCCGCTTTCGACAATCGAGCCCTTGTCGACGACTAAAATTAAGTCGGCGTCGACGATCGTGGAGAGTCTGTGTGCGATTACGAAACTCGTTCTACCGCGCATCAAGGAGTTCATAGATCGTTGAATGAGAATTTCCGTTCGAGTGTCGACGTTTGACGTCGCCTCGTCGAAAATTAGGATTTTTCCGTCGGAGAGAAAGGCTCGGGCAATTGTCAAAAGTTGCTTTTGACCGGCGGAAACGTTGGTCGTTTGCTCGCTTATGACCGTGTCGTAGCCGTTTGGCAAAGAGTTGATAAATCCGTCGACTCGGGCTTTTTTGCACGCGGCTATAATCTCTTCGCGAGTCGCGTCGGGTTTCCCGTAAGCGACGTTTTCGGCTATCGAGCCCGAGAAGAGCCAAGCGTCTTGCAACACCATTTGAAAGGTAGAGCGCAGCGCGGAAACGGGGACGGACGCGGCGTCGACGCCGTCGATTAATATTCTGCCGTCGTCTACGTCGTAAAAACGCATAAGCAAATTGGCGATCGTCGTTTTCCCTCCGCCCGTCGGTCCGACAATGGCGACTTTCTGCCCGGCTTTGACGTTTACGTTTAAATTTTTCAAGAGCGGTTTGTTCTTGTCGTAAGAAAATCGGACGTTTTCGAATTTAACCGCGCCTTCGATTTTTCCCAACGAGCCTTGTTTGTCCTTAGGCGACTCTTCGGAATCCAAAAATTCGTAAACTCTCTTTGCCGACGCGGCGGCGTTTTGCATTGTCGATAGTCCGCTCGCGATAGAACTCAAAGGTCCCGAAAACATTTGGCAGTAAAGCAGCGTCGTAACGATTAACCCGACCGAAAAAGTTCCGTTAATCGCCATATAGCCGCCTATTAAGCAAATAACGGCGTAAGTTGCCGAGTTTGTGAAACTTACGATCGGCTCGACGATAGACGAGGTGAAATAGGCTTTTACGTCCGTGTCTCTCATCTCGCGGGCTATCGCTCCGAACGCCGAGTTTTGCTTGGCTTCGAGGTTGAATGCCTTGACGGTGTCAAAGCAAGAGAAGTTTTCTTCGGCGAGCGAGTAAAGTCTGCCGTTGACGGCTCGCGATTTGTTAAAGTGTTTTTCGGCTTTTGACGAGACGAACGCCGAGACTGCTATGGACGTCGGAATGATTATCAATGCGACGATGGCGGTCAACGGGCTTATGCAAAAGAGGACGACCGTTATCGCGACGAGTTTTATGGCTCCGCCGAGAATCGCCGAAAAAATCGTGTGAGCGGTCGTTCCCATTACCGAGACGTCGGTCATCATTCTCGAGATTATTTCGCCGTTTGGGGTTTTGTCGAGATATGACATGGGCAGAGCGGCGATTTTTTTTGACATTTGCTTTCTGATCGAGCAAGTGAAGTGTCTCGACACGGTGTTATTCATAACGTACGTCGAGATTGCCGAGCAAACGGCGGAAGCGGCGTATACGGCGAGCAAAAGAGCGCAAGAGAGGGAAAAATTCTTCCAATCTACGGGCGTTCCGCTTGCCGAGAATTCAAAGAGGGTTTGGGATAAATTTCCGATTATCGTCGGGGAGATAATACTCAGAGCGACGGCTACGACTTCGACGATAGCTGCGATTACGAGATATTTGAGAATTTTTCGGGCGTCTCGAGCCATTCTTGCGAAAGCGTGTTTTGCCGTCATAATAAATCCTCCCCGATTTGCGAACGATAGATTTCTCGATATACTTCGCAGTTTTTCAAAAGTTCGTCGTTGTTTCCCTCTCCGACGATTTTTCCGTCGGACATAACGTAAATTCTATCGGTTTTGACCGCAGTGGATACTCTTTGGGTAACGATGATTTGAGTTTTTCCGACGAGGCGGGTGTTGAGCGCTCGTCTGAGTTTGTTTTCGGTCAAAAAGTCCAAAGCCGAGAAACTGTCGTCAAAGACGTATACCGCCGAATCCTTAAATATCGTTCTGGCGACGTTAATTCGTTGTTTTTGACCGCCCGAGAGATTCGTTCCCGCTTGCGAGAGGCGGAAAGAAAGCCCCTCGTCTTTAGACGCGACGAATTCTCCGAGACAAGCCGTCTCGAGCGCCGAGAGGACGTCTTGGTCGCTCGCGTCCGTTCGAGCGGTCGCGACGTTGTCTTTAATCGTCCCTTCGAAAATCATACTCTTTTGCAAACATACCGAGACGTTTGCGCGTACGTCCGATTTGGTAAGAGACGAATAGTCCCGTCCGCCGAGCGATACGGAGCCGTCGTTCGGACTGTAAAAAGCGGTCAATAACTTGATTAACGTCGATTTCCCGCTTCCCGAGCCTCCGATAATCGATATGGTTTCGCCCTTTCTTGCGACGAGCGAGACGTTGGTAAGAGCGTTGGATTTTGCGTTAGGGTATGCGAAGGAAACGTTGTTTACGACGAGATCTCCTTCGAGTTTTCGGGGGTTGTCTTCGGCGACGTCGAGACCTTCTAAATCGACAATTTCGCCGACGCGTTTGGAACTGACTTTGAGGTAAGGGAACCAAGAGAATATCCACACCGCCGCCATAATTCCGTTTGCCGCGATGCCGACGTATTGGACGACCGCAATTACGTCTCCGGCGGTTAAAAACGCCGAATTGCCGAGACGAATCGCTCCGACGTATATTACGACGACCGAGACGAAGTTGAGGATAAAAAGCGCGGTCGGGGATATCATTCCGCCGAAGACGTTTGCTTTAATCATATTGTCAGCCATCGCGTCGGTCGCCGCGGATATTTTTTCGTGTTCTACCTCTTCTTTGTCAAAGGCTCGAATAACTCGTATTCCCGACAATCTCTCTCTGACGAGGTTGTTTTGCTTGTCGCAGTATAAATCGCTTCTTTCCCAGAGGGGGTAGAGTTTTTTGACGACGAAAAACATGACCGCGACGACGATTGCGGTCGCCGCCGAGAGAATGAGAGCGAGGGTAAGGTCCTTAAAAAAAGCGAGGGTTATTCCGCCCAAGAGGGCTACGGGAACGTTTGTGAAGACGTATACTATCGAATTTGCCGCCTCTTGCAAATTCGATATGTCCGAAGTCGTTCTCGTAAGCAAACTCGACGATCCGATCGAGGCGAATTCTTCGAAAGAGAGAGAATTGATTTTCTGAAATACGTCGTTTCGCATATTTTCCGCGAGGTTGTTGGAAACAATCGAATTGAGTCTTTTGCCGAGAGTCGACAAGAGAAGCGCCGCGAGGGCGACGGCGAACATTACGCCGCATAAATAATAAACTCTGTCGATATCCGCCGTTTTGATTCCCGTCTCGATTATTTGACTCATAAGTTCGGGCATGGCGAGCGAGGCGGCGGACGAAACTAAATATACGACGCCCGTTAGCAAAAACGCTCGTTTGTATTTTTTTACGTATCCGAATAAAAATTTCATAATATAAAATAGTTTGATTAAGGTTCTTCGTCCGTTGTTTTCGCTCGGTTCGTTATTTGAGCGCTGAGAACTTTACGGGCGGAGTCGGCGCGAATCCTAAATTTTGAGCCGTTAAACCTTGCGATATAAACTTGACCGCGATATAAATAAAGAGCCGTCGGAAAACCTTTCCGACGGCGAAGGGCGTTCGTCAAATAGAAAAAAGTCGAGTCGATACGAGGAAGTTAACCGTTTTTCGTAAAATTGAAACCGTTCCCCGAAAAATATCTTTGAGTTCGGCAAGACTACCAATCTTGTCTGTCGCTGATTTTGATATCGTCGTAGAACTCGAAATATTTGCGTTTAAAGTCGTCGTTAGGTTTTTTTGCGCTTTTGCGCGGCGTTACGGTTTTTTTATCGGCTTTTTTTTCTTGCTTGTCGTCGTTGTTCATCGTCCTACTCCTTGGGAAAAAATTAGCGATTGGCGGAACTTGCGAGATAAACCGTCAAGACCGCGACGTCCGCCGGGTTGACGCCGGGGATTCTCGACGCTTGCCCGAGATTTTCGGGTCTGGCGCGGTCGAGTTTTTCTTGAGCTTCCCGTCTGAGTCCTTTGATCGCGAGGTAATCGATATCGGACGGAAGGCGCTTTTCCTCGAGTTTTTTCGATTTTTCTATCTGCTCGAGCCCTTTTTTGAGGTAACCCTCGTATTTAGCGTCCGTTTCGGCTCTTTCCAAAATATCGAAAGGATATCCGTCGTAAAGTCCGAATTCCTCGCGAACGTCTTTAAGCGGAATATTTCGTTTGATCATATCTCTCGGAGATAACGGAGAGTTGACTTCGCTGCCGTATTTGCGGACGAATTCTCCGCACTTGTCGACGGGGATTTTAACCGAGAGTTTTTCGTTGAGTTCGGCGATAGCCGCCTTTCTCTTTAAGTATCTTTCGTATCTGTCGGGTTTGACGAGTCCGACGGCGAGACCGATTTCGGTCAATCTCGAGTCGGCGTTGTCTTGTCTCAAAAAAATGCGGTATTCGGCTCGCGAAGTCATCATTCGATAGGGTTCGTCCGTTCCTTTTGAGGCGAGGTCGTCAATGAGAACTCCAATATACGCTTGGTCGCGTCTGAGAACCAAAGGTTCTTCGCCTCTTAAGTATAGCGACGCGTTGATTCCGGCGATAAGTCCTTGCGCGGCGGCTTCTTCGTAACCGCTTGTGCCGTTGATTTGACCGGCGCTATAAAGACCCTTGACTTTTTTAAAGGCGAGCGAGGGGGTCAGATCGAGGCTGTCTATACAGTCGTATTCGATCGCGTAGCCATAGCGCATTATTTTGCAATTTTCAAGCCCGATAATCGACCTATACATTGCCTTTTGGACGTCGTGGGGGAGAGAAGTCGACATTCCTTGAACGTAAATTTCGTTGGTGTCGAATCCCTCGGGCTCAAGAAAGAGTTGGTGGCGTTCTTTGTCGGCGAAACGCATTATTTTGGTTTCGATCGACGGACAGTATCTCGGTCCCGCGCTTAAAATCGCTCCGTTGTAAAGGGGAGAGCGGTCTAAGTTGGCGCGTATGATATCGTGGGTCTTTTGGTTGGTGTAGGCGATATAGCACGGTTCTTGTTTTTCGGGAATTTTATCCGTCATAAACGAGAAGGGATATATCTCGGTTTCGCCCTCTTGAATTTCGAGTTTGGAATAATCGATAGATCTCTTGTCGACTCTTGCCGGAGTTCCCGTTTTGAATCGGCGAATATTGAAACCGAGACGTACGAGCGATTTTGTCAGTTCGGTCGCCGCGGCAAAACCCGAAGGGCCGCTGTTTTGTTCCCATTCGCCGGCGACGATTCGTCCGTTTAAGTAAACGCCCGTAGCCAAGACCGCCGCTCGGCATTTTAAGAGGCTTCCGAAAGACGTTTTAACGCCGACGACTTCGCCGTTCTCGACGACGACGTCGACGACTTCGCATTGTAAAATCGTTAAATTCTCGGTATTTTCGAGCGTCTGTTTCATAATCGAGTGGTACAGACGTTTATCCGATTGAGAGCGGAGCGAATGTACCGCGGCTCCCTTGCCGCGATTGAGCATTTTGATTTGCATCAAAGCCTTGTCGGCGACGATTCCCATTTCTCCGCCCAAAGCGTCGAGTTCTCGAACGAGGTGACCTTTTGCCGTTCCGCCGATAGAGGGATTGCACGCCATAAAGGCGATATTGTCGAGATTGATTGTCGTAAGGGCGGTTTTCATTCCCGTTCTCGCGAGAGCGAGCGCGGCTTCGCAACCGGCGTGTCCCGCTCCGACGACTACGGCGTCGAAAACGTCCTCGGTAAAATAAGTTTCCATAAATTCGGTCTGGTATTACTTCTTTAAGATTAAGTTCTTGATGTCTTTGACTTCGGTTGCGACTCTGGAATTTTCTTTCATAAGTTCGGAGATTTTGTCTCTCGCGTGAATGACCGTCGTGTGGTCTCTTCCGCCGAGCGATTGTCCTATCGTTATGAGGGGGATAGAGAGGAGCTCGGTCATTAAGTAAGCGCATATTTGTCTAGGTTCGACGATGTCTTTATTTTTCTTTTTGCCGAGAAGATCCGAGCGTTGCAATCTATAAAATCCGCATACGGCGTCGATAATCGCGTCGGCGGAGAGCGCTTCTTTTTCTCCGCCCGTGGCGACGCTTTCGCTTATCGCTTCTTTTGCGAGGTCGACGGTCACCGGGCTTTCTTTGAGCATTGACGCGAAGAGAACCTTATTCAACATTCCCTCGAGCGAACGCACGTCGTTGTCCGAATTTTCGGCGAGGAAAAGCGCCACGTCGAGAGAAAGGAGGAATTTGCGAGCCTCGGCTTTCTTTTGAAGTATGGCGATTTTGGTCTCGACGTCGGGCGGAAGCACTTGCGCCATAAGTCCGCCCTCGAATCTCGTTTTGAGCCTATCGGAAAGGAGTTCGATTTCCTTCGGCAAGCAGTCGGCCGAGAGGACTATTTGTTTGTTTTGCGAATAAAGTTCGTTGAAGGTGTGGAAAAATTCCTCTTGAGTCGATTGTTTTTTCGCGAGGAATTGAACGTCGTCGATAATGAGCACGTCGACGTTTCTGTACTTGCTTCTGAAATCGATTCCGTCCGAAGAGGAATACGCTTTGCCTTGACGGATGGTCGAGATGAGGTCGTTAGTAAATTTCTCGCAAGTCGCGTAAAGAACGTTTTTCAAAGGGTGATTTTTCTTGATGTGGTTGGCGATCGCGTGCATTATATGCGTTTTTCCGAGTCCGGCTCCGCCGTAAATGAAGAGGGGGTTATAGCTTTCGCTCGGGTTTTCGGCTACCGCTTTCGCCGCGGCGTATAAATAGCGGTTTGAAGAGCCGACGACGAACGCGTCGAAGGTGTATTTGGGGTTGATTGGAGTCGAATCGACCTCTTCGTCGACGGGAGCGATGCCCTTTCTCGCCAAGAAATCCTCGTTGCTTCCCTCTACGTAAAGTTTAATATCGGTAACGCCCGAACCGTCCGCGGCGAGAGCGGCGCGGATTTTGTCAAGGAGTCTTGTCGCGACATTGGACGCGAAGAGTTCGGATTTGGTTGAAAGTATAAGTTTCGAGCCGACGAGGTCGACGGGTTTGAGTTGTTCTATGTAAGTGGAGTATGCGATCGTTGAAACGGTGACTTTGAGTTGTTTGAGAGCCCGTTCCCAGATTAATTCGTAATTTTCCATTTTTTCCTCTTGTTTTTAGC
>CAZVPW010000001.1:24258-37016 GCA_964629115.1 uncultured Acidiphilium sp. | reverse complement strand
GTCTAGGGCTTCCGGAGAAACCGCAAAGGAAATTTTGTCGCTTGCCGACGTCCTTGTCGACGGACGTTTCGACAAAACCAAGAAAAATATATCGCTTAAATTCAGAGGATCTGAAAACCAACGCATAATCGACCTAAAGCGGACGTTTGCCGAAGGACGAGTAGTTTTAAAGGAGTTATAAGATGAAGATAAAAATAAAGAAGTTGTCTCCGTCGGCGGTCGTTCCGTCGCTCGGAAGCGTCGGCGCGGCGGGCGCGGACTTATATAGCGCCGAACAAGAAGACGTCGTTATCGCGCCCGGGGAAACTAAGTTTGTCGGGGTCGGATTGGCGGCGGAAATTCCGCAAGGTTACGTCGGGCTCGTCTTTGCGAGAAGCGGATTGGCGTGCAAACGCGACCTCGCTCCGGCTAACAAAGTCGGCGTTATCGACAGCGATTACAGAGGCGAGATAAAAGTCGCTTTGTTCAATCACGGCAAAGAGTCGAGAAAGGTCGAAAAGGGCGAGAGAATCGCGCAAATGGTAATCGTTCCGTATCTCTTCGCGGAATACGAAGAGGTCGAAGAACTCTCGGATACCGAAAGGGGCGAGGGCGGCTTCGGTTCTACGGGAAGAAAATAAAAAAATCCCTCGAGATTTGCTCGAGGGACGTTCCTTGTCCGATCAATCTTCTTTTGTCGTCGACGTCTGTTCGTAGGACGCCGATTTGTTGAGTTTCAATATTTCGGCGGAGAAATCGTCGAAATCTTTCTTGTCTATGACGACGTTTAACTCGCTTTCGTCTTTAAAAACAATGGTCAAACGGTCGGTTTTTACGTTTTTCACGAGCGAATCGACGTCTGAAATTTGGTATTTGTCCGCCAAAAATCCAAATTTGACCGTAAGGTTTTTGTCTGTGACCGAATAGTACGACGATACGAGAGCCGCCGTCTCGAACGCCGCGAAAGCGATCGGAAGAAGGAGACATAAGCAAACGGAAATATAGTCGTAAACGTCGAGGGCTATTCCGCTCGACAAGGAATTAACGAGGCGGATTAAATTCCAGACGAAGCAGGCGGCGGCTAAGACGTATACGATAATAAAAACGGCGTATATATGCGGTTTGTACTTATATTTGAATTTCATATTAACAATTATAAACCGTTAGAAAAAAAAGTCAACTAAATTCTTTCTTTCTCGCGCGAACTGCGCGAGAGATTTAAGGTAATATTATGAGTATTCTTGAAATTAAGGGATTGTCGCACAGATACGACGATCGGGATTTGTTTGTCAAGTCCGATTTAACCGTAAACAACGGCGAACACATAGGCGTCGTCGGGCTTAACGGCGCGGGAAAGTCGACGTTCATCAATATCGTCGCCGGGAAAATCAACCAAGACGACGGCGAGATAAAGAGGTTGCCGAGAATGAGAATAGGCTATCTCGACCAACACGCGACTCTCGACAAGTCGCTTACCGTAATGCAATATTTAAGAGAAGCGTTCTCGTATCTCGACGAGAAAAATGCCGAACTTGAGAGCATTTACGTCGAAATGTGCTCGGCGGAGGGGGATAAACTCGATCGATTGGTCGAAAAAGCGGCTCTTTTGCAAGAAGAATTGAACGACGCCGATTATTACGATCTCGAAGCGCAGATAAAGAAAATCGCCAACGGTCTCGGAGTGAACAAGTTCGGTTACGACACGATAATCGGAAATTTGTCGGGCGGAGAACGCGCCAAACTTATGCTTTCGAAATTGCTTTTAGAGGGGCAAGATTTAACGCTTTTAGACGAACCGACCAACTTTTTGGATGTCGAACACGTAGAATGGTTGACAAAATTCCTAAATTCATATAAAAAGACTTTCCTTGTCATTTCGCACGATACGGCGTTTTTGAACAACGTCGCGAAGATGATCGTAAGTATCGAAAACGGACAAATAAGGAAATTTACCGGAAACTACGACCAATATTTGGTAAAACGCGAGATATTGAACAAGCAATACGAAGACGAGTATAACAGACAACAAGCCGAGATAAAGAAGTTGCAAGACTATATCGACAGAAATAAGGCTCGCGCCGCCACCGCCGGAATGGCAAACTCGAGAAAGAAAATGCTCGACAGAATCGAAGTGATGGCAAAGCCTTTGACCATAAGAGACTGTTCGTTTTCTTTTCCCTATATCGATTTAAATACAAAGGATATGCTCGTCGTCAAAGGGCTTAAAGTCGGATACGACAAGCAGCTTATTCCGGATATAGATCTCAGACTCGGTTCGACTTCCAAAGTTTGGATAAGGGGTACGAACGGCGTCGGAAAGACGACGCTTTTAAAGACTCTCGCTCGTCAGATTCCGAGTCTCGGAGGGTCGTTTAGTTTTCATCCGGCGGCGAAAATCGGATATATAGAGCAAGAACTCTCGTTTGACAATCGTTCGCTCTCGGCTTATAACGTATATCTCAACGCCTTTCCGCGTTGTTCTCAAAAGGAAGTTCGTTCGGCTTTGGCGACCGTCGGGCTTTCGGGCGACCTTGCCGTCAAACCCGTCGGCAATTTGTCGGGCGGAGAGATGATGAGGCTTAAACTTGCGATAATGGGAGCCAAACCGTCCAACATTTTGATTTTGGACGAGCCGACGAACCACCTTGACGTAAAAGCCAAGCAAGCCTTAAAGGACGCGCTTTTAAAATACGACGGGGCTTTGATTCTCGTCACGCACGAACCCGACTTTGCCGACGGTTTGTGCGACGTAATCTTTGACGCCAGGGCGAAATAAAGAGCGGATAGTTTTTGTAAAGATAAAAAGATTCGACTTCGGCGACGTTTTCGACGGCGAGTCCGCGCGGTCGGGGTTGTCGGGGTAAGAGTAAATAACGGTCGATAATCGACTTATACGGCGGGATTTTGGAGACGATAGACTCTTGCGTCTCGTCGTTTTAGGACAAATGAAGAAAGTTTTAAGTTTTTTGAAAAAGAACGTCGTTCTTGAGATAGCCGTCGCGGCGGCTGTAATCACGGCGTTTATAGTTCCTCCGGACGGAGAATATTGGGGATATTTCGATTGGTCGACGCTCGCGTGTCTGTTTGGGACGCTTTTGGTCGTCGAGGCTCTTTCCAACGTAAGGTTTTTTGAAATCCTCGCGAGAAAGATAGTCGTCAAATTCAAAAATATGAGGAATATAACCTTCGCTCTCGTCTTCGTTACCTATTTCGGTTCGATGATAATGGCGAACGATATGGCGTTGATTACATTTTTGCCACTCGGACAGTTTGTTCTTAGTCAATCGGGGAAAAAGGAATATACGGCGTACGTTTTTATTTTGCAGAACGTTGCGGCAAACCTCGGCGGAATGTTGACTCCTTTCGGAAATCCGCAAAACTTATTCGTCTATTCTTATTATCAAATTCCGACTTGGGAATTTTTTAGGATAATGTTTCCCCCGTTTTTGGTTGCCCTCGCTTTGATAGTTTTTTGTTGCGCGCTCGTCAAAAAGGAAGAGGCGATTGCGATAGACGACGAGGAAACCCCTCTCGATAAGAAGAAAACTGCGATTTATCTCGCGCTTTTTGTTTTGTCGGTATGTTCGGTTTTGAGGATATTTCCATTTTACGTCGGAATCGGAATAGCGACGATCGGGGTCGCCGCGTTTGACCGAAAGGCTTTCAAGACGGTAAACTATTCTCTCTTATCGACCTTTTGCGCCTTCTTCGTCTTTAGCGGCAATATGTCGAGGATTGACGCCGTTAGTAAGCTTATAGGCGGGCTTTTAAACAAAAACGTTCTTCTCGTGTCGGCTCTTTCTTGCCAAGTTATATCAAACGTTCCTTCGGCTACTCTCCTTTGCAGATTTACCGAAAACTACGCACCGCTTCTTGTCGGCGTGAACGTCGGCGGACTCGGAACGCCTATAGCGAGTCTCGCGAGCCTTATAACGCTCGGGAAATATCGCGAAAGCGGCGGCGATACGGGAAAATACCTTGGAAAATTTTCTCTCGTCAATTTTAGTTTTCTCGCCATACTTCTCCTTTTTGAAGCGACGATCGGTTCTTTCTTTTTCTAAGACTTCGCGAAAAGACGGACGAGGGAGGGGCAACGGCGCGCTACGCCTCGAAAACTCAACCGACTCGAAATTTAGGCTCGTTTAAGGCAGGCTAACGCGAGCTAAAACCCGGCTATTGCAAAAATTCTATGCGGAAAACTCGAACTAAAACTTTATAACTAAAAAAACAGACGCGGCTCTAAAAGTCCTAATACTTTTAGAGCCGCGTTTTTAAACGATTTAGTCGGGCGTTTTACCCGTTCGAAGCTTTAAATTTTAAGATATCGGAACGACTATCGAAAAGCGCGTTCCCTCTTTAAGTTTTGATTCGACCGATATGCCGAGGTCGAGGAGTTCGGCGATTTTTTTGACCGTCGAGAGCCCGAGTCCGTTGCCGTAAGTCGTTCGAGATTTGTCTGCGCGGTAGTACTTGTCGAACATACGTCGTTTGGTTTCGTCGTTCATTCCGATTCCGTCGTCGGCGATGACGACCGTAATCGAGTTTTTGTCTTCTATCGTCTTGACTTCGACTTTTCCGTTTTCTTTGCAAAATTTGACGGCGTTATCGATAATATTGACGAATACCCTCGTCAAGAGTTCGTCGTTGCTCTTGATTGTCCGTTCGTCCAATCGGGCGTCTATTTCGACGTTCTTTTTTTCCCAAGCCGGTTGAAGGGCGAGAATACTTTTTCTCAGACATTCGGCAAGGTTGAATTTGCGTTTTTCGACTTCGATTCTGCCGCCGCCGAGTCTGTCGAGGAGCAGAGCGCTCGCCGTTAGGTCGACGAGTCTGTCCGATTCGGAGACGATGAATTCGAGGTATTCTTTCTTTTCTTCCTCGCTAAGAGAACCGCGCGCGAGGAGTTTTGCAAAGCCTCTTATGGAGACGATCGGCGTCTTTAATTCGTGAGAGAAATCTCCGATAAATTCGTCTTTTTCGTCTTCCGTTCTTCTCAATATCAAAGCGACTCGCTTGACGTTTTCTCCGAGGGGTTTATATTCGGGCGAAAGGTTGTCGAGAGATACGACGTAATCCCCGTTTTCGATTTTTGCGAGAGCGGCGTTTATTTTTTCGGCGTCCGAAGTCTTTTTCGAGTGCCTGAGAAACCACGCCGAGAGAATAATCGCGTCTACGCAAGCGAATAAAAATGCGAAGAATAACGGCGCGTAGTCCATTTTTGAGGATACGACGCCCGTTTTAAAGAGTAAAGCGACGACGAGAAATCCGAATAAGCAAGCTAGCGTAGACCAAAAACCGAAATAAAGGCTTTCCGAAAACGCCGAAAAACGATTTTTGGATTTTTTTTGCTTATCCATCGACTTTCACCGCCTTATAGCCCAAACCTCTTACGGCTTTTATTTCAATCGATTTGACCGCCGCGAGTTTTTCGCGCAAACGGTTAACGTGTACGTTCAAAGTGTGATCGTCGCCGTCGGTTTTTCCCCAAATATCTTCCATAAGTTCGTTTCTCGTGAATATCTTTCCTATCGACGAGGCGAGTTTGAAGAGCAGAGCGAATTCTTTTTGGGTCAGTTCGATCGGTTGCCCGTTCGTCTCGGCGCTCATCTTTGAAAAGTCAAGCGATAGGTCGTTAAATCGCAGTTTTTGCTCGGACGGAGATTTGCTTCGCCTAAGGAGCGCTTTGATTCTTAAAATCAATTCTTCCTCGTCGACGGGCTTGGTCATATAGTCGTCCGCGCCGACCATAAATCCGTAATGCTTGTCCGATTGAGATTGTTTTGCCGTGACGATGATAATCGGAACGTCGGCGTCTTTTTTGCGAATGGCTTCGGTCAGTCTGAATCCGCTCGCGTCGGGCAACATTACGTCGGCGAGAACGAGATCGGGTTTTTCGCTCTCGAAAAGAGCGAGCGCTTGGCTTGCCGAAAACGCCGCTATGGGAGAGAATCCGCCCTCTCTTAAGACGATTGTCATTAGTTTGTTGGTCGGGATATCGTCCTCGACTACGAGAATTGAAAACATATTTTCAGTATAGCGCATTTTTTGTCTCCTTGAAAGCGTTTTCGAATAAATTCGTCCCGTTGCGGCGATTTTATTTTGAAAAATGCCTTCAAACTTGGAGAAAGAGAGGGTTTTTCGTTGAGACTTATCTAATCTCTCGCCGCGTATTTTTACGAACGTTTTTAGACAAGCCGCTCTTCGGCTCCGCCGCTTTTTTCGCTAAGGTTTTCCTTTCAAGGTTACCCCTCGCAGAGAAGAATATTCGTCCGAGCAGAGGAGTTTTCTCTCGATTAGTTTGTCGCCAGAGTATTTTTCGAGTATGCCGACGCTTTTGACTCCGCGTTTCGGAAAAATCAAGGGGCGCTCCTCATTGGGAAGCAAATCGTCGGCGTAAATTATTTCAGTTGGCAAGGGGTCGGAATATTCGCTTATTTGGCTGACGCGTTTGTAGAAATATTCGTTTTCGATTCCGTAAATCCGCGCTCGAATTCTTTCTCCGTCGGCGTCGACGAGCAGTCTGATCGTTCTTTCGGTCGGGTTTATAAAACGGAGATCGGCGTAGCCGTAACTGACCATAGCGTCGAAGGACGGCTCGACGTAAGACACGGCGAGCGTGTGACGTCTTCTCTCGGTGATTCTCATTCCCGAAAGGAGAGCGGCGTTGTACACGACCGACGAAACTTGGCAAACGCCGCCGCCGACGCCTTCGACAAACTTGCCGTTCTCAATCACTTTTGCCGTCGAGTAGCCTCTTTCTTCAGTCCTTTCCCCGACGGCGAGATTGAACGAAAACTCTGTTCCGCTCGGTATTTCGACGCAAAAAAGACTTTTCGCCGCGAGAGCGACGTTGTTTTTTCGTTTTTCGGTCGATAGGGAATAGTCGGCGGCGAATTCTCCTCTTAAGAAAGTTTCTTCCCTAAGTTTATCGAGGGAGACGCTTGGGTTTATCTCGAGCGTTTCGTTCGCTTCGACGACCGACGAACGGGAGCGAAGAGCCTCTTTGATTTGCTCCAAAAGTTTGGGTTTATCGACTCCGAGCCCGACTTTTTCTTTGATAAAGACAAACGGAAAGTCGTCTAAACCTCTTCTTTCGACGGCGGCGTCGACGGGAGAAATAAGCGTGTCGAGATATATGCCGTCGACGATTTCTTCCGCGTTTTTTAAATATAATTCGCCGTTTAGAAGGTCTATCTCGGGATATCGAAAGACGTACTCTTTGTCTTTCGCTTTGACCGAGAGGACGAAGTCGGTCGTCGGGAGGCGGACAGCGGACGCCGTTTTCGACGCGGACGGAATTGAGAACAAAAAGCCCGCCGCTAGTATCGCGACGGGCAATATTCTTGATTTTCCGATACTTTTCATATAAAAAGTATGCCTTTTTTTGGTCGATTTATGTCTGCGCCGAAAATTTTTCCAAAGATAGTCGAAGCGGCGTTGTCGTTCCGTTTTGCGGCGGAATTTGATTCGCTTAAGGTTTTGCGTTCGAGGATTAGGCGAAAGCCGCGGCTTTAACGGATCAACGTTATCTTCTTTTTGTCGATTTTGACGACGCCCTCTTCTTTGAGTTTTTTCAATTCTCGCATCATCGCGCTTCTGTCGGCGAAAACGTAGTCGGCGAGACCGGTCAAGTTGAACTGCAATTCGAAAGAGTTCGATTTGGTCTCTTTTGCTCGGCGTTCGAAATAACAGAGCAGTTTCTCGCGAATGGTTCTTTTCAAAATAACTTCGATTCTACGAGATAAAAAGGCTATTCTAGCCGTTGACGCCTTGTGGGCGTTAAACAAAATAACATCTGAAAAAGGCGATTTTTGGGCGAGAGCGAAATCTAGGTAGACTATTTTGCATTTTGACAGAGCGACGACCTCGAGAAAGTCTTGCCCTACGAACAAACCGTCGAAATAGTCTCCGAAAAGACAGCCTTGCGCAAAAAACTCGGTAGCCGAGACGAATCCGTTCTCGTCGGTTTTCATCGTTCGAGCCGTTCCGTCCGCTATATATGCCGCCGAAAACCCGTTTAATCCGTATCGATATACGCTCTCTCCCGCGGAGACGAGAGTAAATTTTAATCCGAGACTCTCGACGGCTGCGTTTTTTTGACGGTCGTCAAGCCCGTCCAAAAGAGGTAAATCGGTTATTTTCATAGAGTTTATTCGCCCTTTTGGCTTTTAAGTTCGTCGAGAATCGCCGCGAGCAATTTTTCGGTTTCGGTTTTTTCCGGGATAGGCTCGGCGGTCGGTTCGGTCGGCTTCTCTTGTTCGAGGACGGGAACGAGTTCGGGGTGATAGACTTGCATTTTCTTTATCCAACGGTTGTCGGACTTAGACAAATTTTCGCCGTTTTTTATCTTTTTTTCGATAGCCTCTTTCATAATAAGGTTGACGTTGAGTTTTTGAGAGGCTTGATTGACGACTTTGACGATGACGAACACGACGATCGCTACGAGCAAGAAATTGATGACCGAACTTATAAACGCGCCCCAATCTATGTAAATGGAATTGGCGAGGTCGATCGTTCCGTCCGCGGCGTAAGCCGGGCGCAACATTGTTACCGCCGCCGCGAGGGCGTCGGCGTCGCCGCCGCTGCAAAGGGCGATGATCCAGTTTATGAAAGGTTTCAATATGCCGTTGGAGAGAGCCGTTACGATAGCAGTGAAGGCTCCGCCGACGATAATGCCGACGGACAAATCGAGGACGTTGCCTCTCTTGATGAAATCGGAAAACTCCTTGATGATTTTTCTCATATCAGTTCAAATCCTCCTTGACGTTTTGAGCGTTTTGGTCGCTTATCGCGGCGTCCGAACTTATGACCGGCAAAACGTATGGCGGAATGTTGCAGTTGGCGGTCAAGGTGGTTACGGTCGACCTTAAAAAGGGGTACAAAACGTCGAGCGTTTCGCGAGCGTATACGCTTTGATCGGCTTCTTTGTCAATCGTAAACTGGCCGAACATAACGACGCTGAGGTCGAACGGAACGGGCGAGGATATGTCCTCGTTTATTCTGACGGAAAGGTTGGCGAATAAGTTTTTGCCGTTGACGCCGATTTTGTTTTCTATTTTCGGAACGATTTTGAACGCCGTTCCGGGTTTGATCGTTCCGTTGATTTTAAACGACATTTCGTTTACGCGGAACATTGCGAGTTTTACGTGTTTTTCCATTATCTTCTCCCGTTGCCTTTTTAAGGGCGTTTTATTTACAATATATTACTACAAGGCGAGCGTTTTTGTCAAGGAGAAAATCGCGTCCGACTATGGGCGCGATTTTCTTGATTCTACGGTAACTTTTAGAGAAGAAGTCGTCCTTCTTCTGTTTCGACGACCTTATAGATGTCGAGTTCTTTTAAAGTCGACGCGTCTATATAGACGTAATAGGTCGAATCGTTATATTGTCCGATAAATTCGTACGCCAATTTTTCCTTTCCGTTTCCGAGCGGAATCACGGCGACGTTTTCGTCTTCGACGTCGAGTTTGACGTCGATTTTTTCATACGCTTCGTCGAGCGAGAACTTCGCTTTTCCGAAAGTTCTTTCGACGTGGTTCGTAAAGTAGTTGTCGGCGTCGATCGCCAAGACCTTGCCCGTTTCCTTGCAAACGTTGACTTTGACGAGGTCGGGGTAGAGGATAACTCCGTCCTGAGTCGCGGCGAAATTCAAGCGTTGCTGACCGCCCGAGGAATAACTCCACACGCATTTCATATTGTCAAAACCGACTCTCTCGAGAAATTGTTTCGCCGCTTCGACGCACTCTTTTTCGTCGATTTTTTCTTCGCAAGGTTCGCGATAGGCGTTGAAAGTGACGAGACGTCCGCCGATTTTGGATAATTGGGCGAATATTTCGCCGTCGTTCGTCTTAGCCTCGACGTTAAAGCAGTCGATGGCTCCGTTTTCGGTCGTTCCGACGACTTTGGCTTCGCCGACGCCGTAGTTTTCGAATGTTTCATAAAATATTTGCTTGATTTGCTCCTCGTTTTTTTCTTCGCCGCCGAGACCCCGCGGGTTTTTCGAGGTCAAACCGTCCGAGAACGCCCCGTCGTAAATCATCTCGGGATAATTTCTCGCACCCTCTTCGAAATCGTTAAAGCCGCTTATCATGACGTCGTTTCGATTGTTGTCTCTGAGTCGTTTGAAATCGTATCCGTCGGAGACGTTAGCGTTGAGTTCGTCGAGCGAGGTTTTAAAATCGAGGGTTATATTGTAGAGTTCGACGAGTCTGTCGTAGTCGGCATTGTCAAACGTTTGACCGTCTATAAGTCGATTATTAAGGTATTTTGCGTAATCCCCGACTTGATTGACGTATTTGTGAGCGTAATATTTCGATTCGTCTGTCAAGGGGAGAGACGAAAGAGCGACGTCGGCGAGAGAACTCTGTACGGTTATGTCGCCGAGTATGCGTTGTCTGCTTTCGGCGTCCGATGCGACGAAGAGTTTGCTCATATTCGTCTCGAGATTGTCGGCGTAACCGACGAGGTCGTAAAAGGCTCGTTCGGAATTTTGCGCGTCGACTCTGTTTTGACCGAAATCCAAGAGGTTGGTAAAGAGAGAAACGGCGAGTACCGACGCGAGGACGAGTACGGACGAACCGAGAGAAATAACCGCCGCGAGCCAGCCGCCGATTCCGCGGCTTTGTCTGTCTTTTCTCGCGCGTTCTTTCATTTGCGCTCTCTGAGCCGTTTTTTCTCTGCGATGATTTTGTCTCTGCGCCTTCATCTCGGCTTTTCGTTCGGCGCGCGCTTTTTTAAGTTCGGCTTTTTTGTTTGCTTTTTCGGCTTTGATTTTGAGTTTTGCTTGCTTTTCGCGAGCGATTCTTTTTTCGCGTTCTTCTTTGCTTTCCGAAGCGAGTTCTTGTTTTCTTGCGAGGCGCTCTTCTTTTTTGGCAATTTTAAGCGCTTTTAAGTTTTCGCGTTCTTGCTTTTTTGCCTCCGCTTTTGCCTTTCTCGCTTGAGCCGCCTTTTTCTTGGCGTCCTTCTTCGCTTTTGTTTTCGCTTTTTTTACCGACGCGGATTTACTCGCGGTTCGAGTTTTTCGAACGTTTTTCTTTTTAGTTTCGTTCGAGGGTTTTTCTTGGGTGATTTTCGCCCCGTCGACGTCGGTCATATTTTCCGCTTTTTCGAGAGCGTTGTTTTTCTTTTCGATTTTTTCGTCGTTATTCATAGTACCTCCTTATCAAAGCGCGAAAACGTGCGAGCCGATAGTCACGACCGTTTTTCTCGAGAATATCCATTTGCTCGTCGCCGTAGACGGGTTGTAGTAATAGAGACTGCCGTAGGACGGATCCCAACCGTTCATCGCGTCTTTTGCCGCCGACATCGCCGAGGCGTTCGGGGCTAAATTTATTTGCCCGTCGTTTACGCAAGTGAAAGCGTAAGGCTGATAAATGACCGCCGAGATGGTGTTCGGGAAGGACGCGCTCTTAACTCTGTTGAGAACGACCGCGCCGACGGCGACTTGACCCGAGTAACTTTCGCCTCTCGCTTCGGCGTGAATAAGTCGAGCGAGCAGTTGAACGTCCGAACTCGAATATGTTCCCGACGAGTTTTGGGTCTTATCCGAAACGTATATTCCGAGGGCTTCGAGAGTTTTCGGACCAACTATTCCGTCGACCGCGAGTTTGTTTTTTCTTTGGAAATACGCCACGGCTTTTTTAGTTCCCGAGCCGAAAATCCCGTCGACCGAACCGTTATAATATCCCCAATTTTTAAGTTTCCGTTGAATTTGCTTTACAATCGAGCCGCGCGCCCCTTGTTTGACGGTAAGCGTTTCGACCGCCTCGATTTGATTTGCCGCGGCGTTTTCGGCGTTTTTGCGAATTACTATCGCCGAAAACGTACACATCAAAGACAAAACCACGGCGATAAAGGCAAGTTTCGTAATTTTTTTGTTCATTTTCAACTCCTTTGATTTTTCGACTAACGCGATAAAACGCAGCGCAGTCGAGCTTTCGTCGACAAAACGCTATTCGATTGCCGCGAAAATAGCCGAAAGGCTTGTCTCGAATAAATCCTCGTCAAAAATTTCCATCGCTTTGTCGTCGGCGACTTGGTTTTTTTCCGAATCGGCTTTTTGTCGAAATGAGTCCCGACCAATCGTCCTCGTAGGAAAATCCGTTTTGGCTTATCCTTTCTTGAAGTTGGCGATTATGTCGAGGATTTTCGAGCGATATTCGACGTCTCTCGTCGAGAAGCAGAGAGGAGGATAGAGGACGCACCGCCAATTCGAGCCCTCGCCCTTTCCGAGTTCGACGACGACGGCGTCGTAATATCCGCTCTCCAAGACGAGGTCGCCGTACGTTCGCGTCGGAAACTTTTCGTTTTCGATTGAGATTTTCGATTGATAATCGAATCCCTCTCTTTTAAGAACGGCGTCGATTTTTTGTTTGACGCCCTCTTGAATGGAGGCGACCGTCTTTTCGACTTGTTGTTTATCGCGGCAATCTGCGACGTACGGGGAGAGGTATGCCGTAAGTTCGTCTCGGACGAGATATTTTACGTCTTGGTCTTTTTTCTCGTCCGAATTTGCCAGAACGCGAAGTCGTAAGTATTCCGCGTTCGCGTCCTTTCCGCCCCGTTCTAAGCCCGTTCCGCACGCGATTGTCACGAGTATTATGATTATTAATTCCAAAGTTATGCAAAATTTCTTCATCTTGTCTCCCGATCGAGTTTTCTCGTTTTTTTGATTTAGTTATTGACCGAAAAACAAAAAGACATACCTAAGCGAACAAACGAAAAAAACAAAGGGAAGCGCCGCATCGAGTTATAGAAGAGGCGCATACCAACCGAATTGG
>CAZVPW010000001.1:0-24248 GCA_964629115.1 uncultured Acidiphilium sp. | reverse complement strand
TTTTTTTTTTTTTTTTTCTTCACCAAAAAAAAAAAAAAAAAACCCACCCAAAACAACAAAAAAAACAATGGTCCGCGCCGATTCTTTTTCCCCCCGCGCCGCTTCCCTCGCGAATTGCGAATCGTTTATTGTTTTTATGGCGTCCGAAACGCCGCGTTAATCAACTTATATAAGGACTTAGACCTTGACAAACGCCTCGGTGTCGAACAGTTTCCAAGGCGCGGCGTCGGCGGGAGGTTGAATTTTGAAACAAAGCCTCTCTTTCGATACGGGGTGGGTAAACGCGAGGGATACCGCCCAGAGCGAAAGTTTTCCCTTTTTGGCTTTTTCGCCTCCGTAACGCATATCGCCGTAAACGGGAGTTCCGAGATTTGCCATTTGGACGCGAATTTGATGACTTCTTCCCGTGTGCAATTTGATTTCGGCGAGAGAAAGCCCGTCCTTTTCTTCGAGAATTTTATACTCGAGTTCGGCGAATTTCGCCCCTTCGGTGCCCATAGGACAAACGTAGACCATATTGTTTATGGAGTTCTTTTTGAGATAGTTGGTGAGCGTCGCTTTTTTCTCTCTCGGAGAGCCGACCAAAACGGCCGCGTACTTCTTTTCGAAATCGCCCGTTTTCATCTGTTCGGAGAGTCTTGCCGCCGCTTTAGAACTCTTGGCGTATACCATTACGCCGCCCGTCGGACGGTCGAGTCTGTGAACGAGACCGACGTAAACGTTTCCGGTCTTCCTTTCTCTTTCTTTGACGTGCTCTTTAATTACGGTAAGCAAGTCCGCGTCTTTGCTTTCGTCCTCGCAAGAGGGGACGTTTTGCGGTTTTAAAACGACGATGACGTGATTGTCCTCGTATAATACGGTAAGGTCGTCTTTTTGCATCTGTTCTGCCATTGTTTGTTCCTCTTTTTTATTCGGCTATAAACATTCCGCCCGCTCCGCAGGGCAAGTCTATGCCTTCTTCGGTCTTTATGCCGACCTCGTAAGCGTCGATTTTTCCTTTGAATTTCTTGCCGACGGTAAGCGATAAAATATTCTTTAAAACCATCGGTTGAAGCCCCGTCGTGTAACTGTTGATAAGGAAGAAAAGGGGGTTGTCCGACAAGACTTCCGAACAGAGGTCAACGAGGGGGTAGAGTTCGCTTTCGATTTTCCACGTCTCTCCGTTCGGACCTCTTCCGAAACTCGGCGGATCCATAATTACCGCGTCGTATTTTCTTCCGCGTCTTATCTCGCGTTGAACGAACTTTTTGCAGTCGTCGACGATAAATCTGACCGGTTTGTCTTGAAGGGAAGAAAGTCTGACGTTTTCGCCCGCCCTTTCGACCATTCCTTTGCTTGCGTCGACGTGGCATACGCTCGCCCCGGCGCTCAAACACGCGACGGTCGCTCCGCCCGTATAGGCGAAGAGATTGAGGACGCTAATCGGTCTGTTCGCGTTTTTGATGAGTTCGCTCATTTTATCCCAGTTGACCGCTTGTTCGGGGAAAAGTCCGGTATGTTTAAATCCCATCGGTTTGACGAGGAATTTCAAGTCTCCGTACCCGACGACCCATTGTTCGGGTGTTTTTTTGAGCGTTTTCCAACCGCCGCCGCCGTTCGAACTGCGGTTATAAACGGCGTTAAGAGACTTATACGCGGACATATCCGTCCGAGACGGCCATATAACCTGCGGATCGGGGCGAAGAAGGACGACGTCTTTCCAACGCTCCAACTTTTGCCCGTCTCCCGTGGCTATAATGGAATAGTCTTTCCATTTGTCTGCTATTCTCATAATTTAAATTCTCTTGACGCTCAAGGCGATTTTTTCGCCGTTTACGTCGTATTCTTTAACGAATCCGTCGAGCGCGTCGGTTATGGTTTCCGCCAAGGCGACCGATTTGATGTCGTCGGCTTTTTCTGCGAGCGCCTTTGCCGAAATTCCCTCGGCTTTGGCTCCGACGACTATTCTGTCGGTTACGTCGAATCCGGCTTCTTTTCTCATATTTTGAAGACGGGAGATTATCTCGCGAGCCGCGCCCTCGAGCAAGAGTTCGTCGGTTACGCAAACGTCCAAGACGACGGTGAGTCCGTCCGAACTTTCGGATACGAATCCCTCGGTCGGTTCGCTCGAAATCAAGAGGTCGTCAAGAGAGAACGAGACCGCCGTTCCGTCCAATTCGACGTCGTAAGTTTGTCCTTTTTTGACGGTCGCGACGACTTTCGCCGCGTCGCAAGTCTCCAAGAATTTTCTTATCGAGCCGAGCGCCTTGCCGTATTTGGGCCCGAGCGTTTTGAGTTGGGGTTTGAGTTTATAGGAGACGAACGCCGACGCGTCCGAAAGAATTTCGACTTCTTTTATGTTGAGTTCGTCTTTCGCTATGTCGTAAAGTTCGTCGGTTAAGTTGACTTTTTTATCGGTCGCGACGTAAAGTTTGGCGAGCGGTTGACGGTTTTTGATATTGCTGCCGTTTCGAGCCGTTCTGCCGAGCGCGACGATTTCGAGAACTTCTTCCATTCCCTTTTCGAGTTCGGGGTCGACGGCTTCCTCGTCGGCGACGGGGAAGGAGCAGAGATGAACGGAGACGGGAGCGTCCTTGAAGAATTGGGGGACGAGATTGGTATAGACGCTTTCCGCCATAAACGGAACGAAAGGCGCGCTGACTTTTGCGAGGGTTACCAAAATCGTATAGAGAGTGGTATAAGCCGCCGCTTTGTCTTCGGTCATTCCGCTGCCCCAATATCTCTCTCTTCCGCGGCGAACGTACCAATTGGAAAGTTCGTCGGTAAAGTCTTGAATATATCTCGCCGTTTCGAAGGTCTTGTATTTCGCAAGTCCGTCGTCTACGGTTTTTACGAGCGTGTTGAGTTTAGAGAGCGCCCACTTGTCCATGAGCGAGAGTTTGCATTTCTTGACGTCGTATTTAGACGGGTCGTATTTGTCGATGTTGGCGTACAACACGAAGAAAGCGTAAGTATTCCAGAAAGTGCCCATAAATTTGCGTTGACCTTCGGATACCGCTTCCTCGTAAAAACGCGAGGGAAGCCACGGAGCGCTGCCCGTATAGAAATACCATCTAACCGCGTCGGCGCCTTGTTTGTCGAGAATCGACCACGGGTCGACAACGTTGCCGATATGCTTGGACATCTTGATGCCGTTCTTATCGTTGACGTGACCCAAGACGATGCAGTTTTTGAAAGGCGCTTTTCCGAAAAGAATGGTGGAGATGGTCAAAAGAGTATAGAACCAACCTCTCGTTTGGTCGACGGCTTCGGAGATGAAGTCGGCGGGGAAATGCTTTTCGAAAAGTTCCTTGTTTTCAAAGGGGTAGTGATATTGAGCGAAAGGCATCGAGCCCGAGTCGAACCAACAGTCGATAACCTCTTTGACTCTCTTCATTTTTCCGCCGCATTTCGAGCAGGAGCAAACGGGGGAGTCGATATACGGGCGGTGAAGTTCGATATCGCCTTCGATTCCGCAAGCCTCTTTGAGCTCTTGCTTGGAGCCCATTACGCGGATTTCGCCGCAGTCCTCGCAGACCCATACGGGAAGGGGTGTTCCCCAATATCTCTCTCTGGAAAGTCCCCAGTCGATGACGTTTTCGAGGAAGTTGCCCATTCTGCCCGATCCGATCGTCTCGGGCATCCAGTTGACCGATTTGTTGGACTCTATGAGTTGGTCTTTAACCGCGGTGGTCTTAACGAACCAACTCGAGCGAGCGTAATACAAAAGGGGAGTGGAACATCTCCAGCAGAAAGGATAACTGTGTTCGAAGAGTTGGTCTTTGAAGAGTTTTCCGCTCTCTTTCAAGTCTTTTATGATAATTTTGTCCGCGTCTTTTACGAACATTCCCTTATAGGGCTCGACTTCGTCTTTAAATCTGCCGCGGTCGTTGACCATTTGAACGAACGGGAGACCGTATTTTTTACCGACCAAAGAGTCGTCTTCGCCGAACGCGGGGGCTATGTGAACGATACCCGTTCCGTCGGTCAATGTGACGTAAGAATCGTTGGTAACGTAAAATGCCTTTTCCTTGAACGAGCCCAAAGCGTAAGGGAACATAGGCTCGTATTCGACGTTTTCGTAATCCGAACCTTTTTTTCTGGAAACGACTTCGTAGTCTTCGAAAAGGGTCGGAACGAGAGCCTCGGCGAGAACGTAATTTCCGTCGTCCGTCTTAATTTCGACGTAATCGAAATCGGCGTTCATACAGAGCGCGACGTTGGACGGCAAAGTCCACGGCGTGGTCGTCCAAACGAGGAAATAGGCGTTGTCTCTTCCCTTGATTTTAAACTTGACGTAAACGGATTTTTCCTTTACGTCTTTGTAGCCTTGCGCAACTTCGTGCGAGGAGAGCGCCGTTCCGCAACGGGGGCAGTAAGGGACGATTTTGTAACCTTTGTACAAAAGTCCCTTGTCCGCGATAGTCTTTATCGCCCACCAAACCGACTCGATATAGTTGTCGTCGTAGGTGACGTACGGGTTTTCCATATCGACCCAATATCCGAGGCGATCGCTCATTTTTTTCCATTCGTCGGCGTATTTCCACACCGATTGTTTGCACTCTTTAACGAAGGGTTCGATACCGTATTTTTCAATATCTTGTTTGCCGTCGAGACCAAGTTTTTTCTCGATTTCGAGTTCGACGGGAAGACCGTGCGTATCCCAGCCGGCCTTTCTCAAAACGTGTTTGCCTTTCATCGTTTGATATCTCGGAATGATATCTTTCATAACTCTCGTGAGAACGTGACCGATATGCGGTTTTCCGTTAGCCGTCGGCGGACCGTCGTAGAAGGTAAACTCCTCGCGTCCTTCGTTGTTTTTTACGCTCTGCTTAAATACGTCGTTTTTTGCCCAAAAATCGAGAATTTCTTTCTCTCTGTCCAAAAAGTTTAACGACGCGTCAACTTTTTTATACATTACGCCCTCCCTTTTTCGCTTTGCCGTAAAGCGAAAGCAAGATTTTCGTCTTTTTGCGATATAGAATATAATAACAAAATAAGTAAAATAAGTAAAGGATTTTCGCCGATAAATTGCAAGGAAAATCGGCGCGTTTTTTGCCGAAAAAATTATTTCGACGATATTTTTGCCTCAAACGCGCTTTTTTTCTTGATTTTTTTCGCAAAGAGAGTTAAAATGTATAGGCTGCGCTGGACGGGGAGTTAGCGGTGCCCTATGCTTGCAATCCGCTATAGCAAGGTCGATCGTTCCCCTCGGCTCGTCGTATGGTTGGCTGCGCGCGAAGAGGGCGCGTTGATGACAAGGTCTCATGCGGCGTGAAGCCGCGAACCGCGTCAGGATAGGGATATAGCAGCGCTAAACGGTTGTTTACGCGCGCCATGAGGAAGCTTTGTAGGAGCGACCCGTCGCGTTAACGTTTCGGTACGGCTTGTCAAAGGGAACTGCGCAGTAAAAAGAATATTTTAAGCCGTCGAATCTTTCGTCGGCTTTTGTTCTCTTTCGGGTTGGTTTTTTCGAAAGAGACGGCGCAAAAAAACGATCTCGGAGAATGTCTCGTGATTAAGGAAAATATCGAAAGGGTTTTAAACGAAATAAGCGGCGGAAACGACCGCGGCGAAAAAATAACCTTGCTCGGAGCGACGAAGTTCGTTCCCGTTGAGAAAATCAACGAGGCTTTGTCATACGGATTGGAAGTTATCGGCGAGAATAAGGCTCAAGAGTTTCGCGATAAGTTTGACGGGTACGGCAAATGCGAAAAGCGATTTATCGGTTCGTTGCAACTCAACAAACTTAAATACGTCGTCGGCAAAGCCGACTATATAGACTCGGTCTCCTCGGTCGCATTGGCGGAGGCTATCGACGAAAAGGCTCGGTCGCTCTCGATTGTTCAAAAAATCGCGATCGAAGTTAACGCCGCCGAGGAAGAAAGTAAGACGGGCGCGACAATCGAGCAAGCAAAACTCGTCTATAAGTCGATTATCGGCTTAAAAAACGTCGAACTCTCGGGGGTGATGGCAATGTTGCCGTCGTCCGACGACGAAGAGTATCTCGCGGCGCTTTGCAGAAAAGTTCGACGCTTTTACGACGAGATACGAGAGCAAACGCCGACGGCGAGATATTTGTCGCTCGGAATGAGCGGAGACTATAAGATAGCGATAAAAAACGGATCTAATATGATAAGGCTCGGAAGGGCTCTTTTCAGAGAAGACGGGGAGGTTTAAATGGGTATTTTCGAATTTATGACGAGCGGAAAGAAGTCGAAACCGGACGGAAAAAAGAGAACCGCCGCGAGCGAGAGAAAGATAGACTATTCGAACAGCGGTTCGATAAATCGTTATTATCCGCGTTCGTTCGACGACGTCGCGAAAATTATCGACGCTTTGCTCGTCGGCGAGCCGGTCGTCGTAGACGCTTCCGATCTCGAGGAGAACACCGCGCAGAGAGTTATAGATTTGATGTCGGGCGCAATATACGCGATCGACGGAAATATGTGCGAGATAGAAAAGGAAGTTTACGTCTTCACGCCAAAGGGGTCTAAATCTTTTTGAGGCGTCGAGAGTTAATTTTTATGATTGGAAAATAAATCGTCGTCCGCGGAGAGCGGACGACGATTGTTTTTTGAGGTTGTTTTTAAGTTTGTCGACGTAGTCGGAGCGCCGAGAGAAGGCTCCGTTCTTGCCGAGTTATTTTTTTATGAGTTCGTTGACGTAGTCGGCGATGATGGCGGCGGCTTTGGTCGTTCCGATACGGGTGTTGACGACGAGGTCGTAGTTTTCGACCTTTCCCCACTCGGACGAGGCGTATTTTTTATAATACGCGGCTCTCGCTTTATCGTTTTTCTTGATGATTTTGTCGGCTTCCGTCGCCGATACGCCGTATCCTTTTGAAACGCGAGCGCGGCGTTGTTCGACGGGGGCGCATATAAAGACTTTGATGACGTTCGGCGCGTCTTTTAAAACGTAAGACGCGCATCTTCCGACGAAGACGCAAGAGCCTTTTTCGGCTAAATTCTTGATTACGCCCGACTGTCCGATGAAAACTTTATCGTAAAGAGAGAGCGAATCGCCGCCGAGAAATCCCGAATACCAAAATGCGTTCGTTGTTTTGTCTTCGGCGGAAAGAACGACGCCGCGGTCGAATCCCGTAACTACCGAGGTCATTTCCGTAAGGGTTTTATCGTAACACTTAACTCCCAATTTGGCGGCAAGTTTGGACGCCGTTTCGGCTCCGCCCGAGCCGAATTGTCTGCTTATCGCGACGTAAAAGTTTTCGTTTTTTTCCATAAATCCCCTTCGAGCCGCCTTTTGCGGCTTTCTTTTTGTATTATTTTACAACGACAAAAAGCGTTTGTCAATAGCGACGGGAAAATTTTCGACTGTTTTCGCCGCAAAACGTTTAAGTTCGCGCGTTCAAACGGTTGCGATTTGCGTTGAAATTTTTGCCTTCGCGTTCCAAATTTCTATGGCTCCGTTTCAAACGGATTGAAAGGCGACGAAGAAAAAACGTCGGGAGCATTCGTCCCCGACGTTTCGTTTATTCGTTTTCTTGCTTTTCCCGAATGAAAATCCTTATCGGAGTTCCCTCGAAACAAAAAGTCTTTCTCAATGTGTTCTCGATATAACGCTTATACGAGAAGTGCATAAGTTCTTTGTAATTTACGAAGAGGACGAAAGACGGGGGATTGATTCCGTCTTGAGTGGCGTAATAAATCTTGAGGCGTCTGCCGTTTTTGGTCGGCGGCTCGTTTGCTCTCACGGCGTCGGAAATTACGTCGTTTAAAGAGCCCGTCGTGATTCTCTTCGCCGCGTTTGCCGCCGCTTCCTCGCACATTCCGAAAAGTTTATTGGTTCTTTGTCCGGTTTTTGCCGAGATGTATACCGACTTGAAATAGTCCATAAACGCGAGGTCGGTCTGCAATTTTTTGTCGAATTCGTTGACCGTATGCGTGTCTTTTTCGACTTTGTCCCACTTGTTCATTACGATGACCGACGGCTTGCCTTGTTCGTGAACGTATCCGGCGATCTTGACGTCTTGTTCGGTGAGTCCCTCGGAGGCGTCGACTACGATAAGGCATACGTCGGCTCTTCTGATCGCCGCGAACGAGCGTAAGACGCTGTAATACTCGAGGTCTTCGTTGACCGAGCGTTTTCTGCGGATTCCGGCGGTGTCGATGAGCGTGTATTTCTTGCCGTCGACCGTCAACGGGGTGTCTATGGCGTCTCTCGTCGTGCCGGCGATATTGGAGACGATCGTTCTGTCGTATCCCAAAAGGGCGTTCGTAAGTCTCGATTTTCCGGCGTTGGGTTTTCCGACTATCGCGATTTTGAGACTTTCGCCGTCTTCTTCGAAATCGACATCGTCAAAGTTGTCGCACACCTCGTCGAGGAGATCTCCGAGACCTTTTGAGTGTTCGGAAGATATTCCTATCGGTTGACCGAGCCCGAGTTCGTAAAACTCGAAGAGAGCTTCGGCTTTGTAGTTGTCGAGTTTGTTTACGGCGAGGACGATGGGTTTTCCCGAGCGACGTAAAATTGCCGCGACGTCGTAATCCGCGGAGGTAAGTCCGGTTTTGGCGTCGCAGAAGAATATGATGACGTCCGCCGTTTCGATAGCGATCGTCGCTTGTTTTTTAATGTGCGTCCACATTTCGTCTTGAGACTTTATCTCGATTCCGCCCGTGTCGATGAGGGTGAAAGTTTTGCCGCGCCATTCGGCGTCGGCGTAAAGTCTGTCTCTGGTAACGCCGGGAACGTTTTCCACGATGGACAGTCTCTGTCCGGTTACCTTGTTGAAGAACGTCGATTTTCCGACGTTGGGTCTGCCGACTATCGCTACGAGCGGCTTGTTTGTCTTTGTCATATCGTATTACCTATAATGTGTTTATTGTCGGCGATATACTAATCTATAAGTCGATTATCGAATTATTTCAGATGATATTTCGCGTTGATTTTTTCAAAAATTTCGTCGGCGATTTTTTCGCTTCCGAATTGCGATTTGTCTATGTTTGCGGAGAGGAGCCTTTTATACGTCTCTCCGCCGCCTATCGAATCCTCGATAAACTCGAGACATTTGTCGGCGTCGAAAATTCTCACGGCGTCTTTGAGATAGGTTACGTAATGTTCGGCGAGATTTCTCTCGATTTTGTTCGCCGAGTGGGTGACGACGATCGGAACGCCGAAGAACGCCGCTTCCATAAGCCCGTTTCCGCTCTTTCCCATATAGAGGTCGGACGAGGCGACGAGTTCGAGCGCGTTGTCGGCAAATCCGTAAGGATAAAAGGAAGTTTTGCCGCGGCAAGTTTTTTTCAACTCGTCGAGTCTCTCTTTCATTTGCGGGTTTTTTCCGCATACGACGATTACCGAAACGTCGAGGTCTTTTTCGATTATTTTTTTGCAGAGGGTTTCGGCGAGTCCGATTCCGTAACCGCCCTCGGTGAGATATACGGTGAATTTATCGTCGTGACAGAGTCTTTCTCTAATTTGCTTTTTGGTTTCCTTGACTTCGAACGCCTCTTTTCTTATAGCGAGCGGAACGAGTTTGAAGTTGTCCGAGTTAAATCTCTTGTTCTTTTTTAACGCCGCTTGGTATCCCTCGGCGGTCGAAATCATCGTGAGGTCGGTTTTATAGCAAAACAATTCGTTTGCGTGGGCGTCGGGAACGTACATAACCGTCATGGGTTTTTTACTTGATTTCGCCGCGTAATAATTGGTCGCCCAATGCGTGCTCACGACGACGTCGGGATCGAGCGAATCCATTTTTTTGACGGCGCTTTTAAACGAGCCGGGGATAGATATTTTCATTATGCCCCAACTCGTCGGGGCGGAGCCGAAAAAGGAGAGCAGTCCGGTCATGAGATACCCGTACGCGTGGCAGCGGTTATAACTTCTGACTTCGCGGCAAAGCATTTCTTCGAATTGACGAAGCGACTTGTCTCCGCCTTTGTAAAAATCGTTTCTTACGACTTCGCAGAGGTCTCCGTATTTTTTTTCGAAGGCGTCCGCGATAGATCTCTCGGTCATTATATGACCGAACCCCGCTTCTACGAACGGGAATAAGACTTTCGGTTTACGCATTTTTTATTCTCTTCCTCCGATTCGGATTTTATTGTTTTTTCGGAAACCGCAAGGGCGAAAACCAAAAACATCGCCGTATACGGTATGTAATAGATTGTGTCGAACAAGGACATTAAGGCGAAGATAATCGCAAAGCAAACGACGTAAAATTTTCCTTCGTAGTTCTTTGCGAACGAGCGAACGAGGCTCGCGAAGAGGAACGCGGTCGAAGCGATTCCCATTAAACCTCCGCTTCCGATTGCTTGGAAGACGAAATTGTGGAAAAGCGTCTGGAAGAAAGTGTTGGCGCTTCCGCCGTAATGCGCCGCGTCGTCGTGTAACGATTTGGCGAATCCGCCGCCGAAGAGGGGGTTTTCTTTAAAATATCGAACCGCCGTCTTCCACAAGGTATCGCGGCCGCTTAAAGTATGTCCTTTTTTTATATAAAGTTCGCCTATAACGTCGATAACCTCGTTGATGTCGGTTTTTCTCACGAGGATTATGCACGCGACCAAGCCGATCGTAAAGTATATTGCGAACGCATAGAAGAAGACCTTTTTACGGGGAGATTTGACGATCGCGTAAACGAAGAGGGCGACGAACAGCGCTCCGCCGAAAAGCATGGCGTTTCTGCTGAGGGTAAACAACACGGCGGTCGCCGCGAAGAAGACCGCGAGCAAATATGACGTCGTTCGATTGGAACGAAGAATCTTGTAAAAGAAGAACGGGAAGGTCATCGCGATTATTTCGCCCGAGACGTTGCTGACGCCCCAACCCGTTATAATTCGCCCTTTCCACGTCGAGTCGAAATTTCCGCCCGTCATGCACGCTTTCCAGTTATCGGGAAGAAAATCGAGCGGTTTGCAAACGTTTAAGACGTAAACGAAGAGGACTTCGAACGAGACGAGAAGCCCGATCGCAACCATTAAATTGGCAAAATAATCGAAAAGTCCGTCTACTTTGTCGAAACAACCGGAAAAAATGAAATACAATCCGAGATAAGATACGACGCCGAAGAACGCGTATATTACGCTTTCGCCGTATGAATTTGCTTTCGGGTCGCCGACTCCGGATAAGAGAAAACTAAGCGATAAAACTGCTATCGGGATAAAAGATTTCGCCGATTTCAAGTTTTCGCGCCTGATAATCGAACGAGCGGTCATACACGCGACCATGAACGCCGCGGCGCAAGCGATAGGGTAGAGAACTTCGGGTTTGGCGTAATAATTTTCGCCCGTTCCGTAGCCGGGGCTGTTTTGAGTGGATACGATAAATACGGCGGTAAACGCGACGGTAAATCCCGCTCTCGGGTCGTCGAGAAAGAGGAAAAACAAGCCGCCGAGGACGGCGAACAGCATTATGCCGACTCTGTCGAGGGCGAATACGTGGAAAAACAGCGCCGCGAGGCAAACGACGTATATATAGTAGGGTTTCTTGACGAAATCCTCGAATTTTTTTTTCATCTGCAAAATCGTATCTTTCATAACCGCGAGGGGCGTTCGGCGCTTCCGTAATCGATGAAAACGGCTCGGAGTCGTTCGCCTATAATTATAATTATTTACATTGTACTATAAATCTATAAAAAAAGCAAATAAAAACGCGAAAAAGCAAAACCCCCTTTCGAGCAGAGACGGCGAGAGGTTTTTCGCGGAAAATTTAAAAAAGAAAACCCCCTCAAAGAGGAGGTTTTTGGCGAAAACGTTATTGTTTTTTGTTTTTAGCCCATTCTTTCATTCTCAAATCTTTGGACAAGATTTTCTTTCTGAGTCTTATGCTTATCGGCGTGACTTCGACCAATTCGTCGTCGGCGATAAATTCGAGGCATTGTTCGAGCGAAAGCGTCGTCGGCGGAATGAGTTTCAAAGCGTCGTCGCTTCCGGCGGCTCGGCTGTTCGTCAAGTGTTTGAGTTTGCAGACGTTTACCGCGAGGTCGTCGTCTCTCGAGTTTTCTCCGACGACTTGTCCTTCGTAAACCTTTTCGCCCGCTCCGATGAAGAGAGTGCAGCGTTCTTGCGCGTTGAAAAGACCGTATTGAGTGGTGACGCCCGTTTCGAATACGACGAGACTTCCTCTCGTTCTCGACGGGATATCTCCCTTGTATTCTTCGTATCCGGCAAAGACGTGACTCATAATTCCGAATCCCTTGGTGTCGGTTAGCATTTCGCTTCTATATCCGAAAAGACATCTCGCCGGAATTTTGAATTCGAGTTTGGTCGTTCCTCTGTCGTCGGCGGTCATATCGAGAAGCTCGCCCTTTCTCGCTCCGATTTTGTTCATTATCGCTCCGACGTATTCGTTGGGAACTTCGATGACGAGATCTTCCATCGGCTCGTGAGTCTTGCCGTTTATTTCTTTGAAAATAACCTTGGGTCTGGAAACTTGGAACTCGTAACCTTCTCTGCGCATATTTTCGATCAATATGGAAAGATGAAGTTCTCCGCGTCCGAAAACCTTAAAGGTGTCGGCGTTTTCGGTTTCCTCGATTCTCATCGAGACGTTGGTCTCGATTTCCTTGAAAAGTCTCGCTCTTAAGTGACGGGAAGTGACGTATTTCCCCTCTTTTCCCGCGAACGGACTGTTGTTTACCATAAAGTACATGGAGACGGTCGGCTCGTCGATCGCGACGAAGGGCAATTGCTCGATGCGGTCGTTGGAGCAGATGGTCTCGCCAATGTTGATGTTTTCAATTCCCGAAACTGCGATTATGTCGCCCATTTTCGCGTCGAGAACCTCGACTCTTTTAAGTCCCTCGAATTGATAGAGTTTTCCGACGCGAGCCGAATTGGTCGTGGAGTCGGTGTGGATTATCGTGACCGGTTGACCGTCCTTAACTTCGCCGCGGACTATTCTTCCGATTCCGATTCTGCCGACGTATTCGTCGTAATCGACGTTGCAGATAATGGCTTGCAAGGGTTGGTCGAGTTCGCCGACGGGAGCGGGAATTTCCTCTAAAATCGTGTCGAGAAGGGGGTCCATGTTCGAACTCTCGTCCGAGAGTTCTTTTTTGGCCCAACCTTGCTTGGCGCTCGCGTAGACGACCTTGAAATCGAGTTGATCGTCGTTTGCGCCGAGTTCGATGAAGAGGTTGATGATTCCGTCGATAGTTTGGTTTAAATCTCCGCCCTTGTCGATTTTGTTGATGCAGACGACGGGTTTTTTATCGAGCGAAAGCGCCTTTTTGAGAACGTATCTCGTTTGAGGCATACAACCCTCGACCGCGTCTACCAAGAGAACGACTCCGTCTACCATCGAGAGGATTCGCTCGACTTCGCCGCCGAAATCGGCGTGTCCGGGTGTGTCGATAATGTTGATTTTCGTATCTTTGTACTTAAGGGCGGTGTTTTTCGCGAGAATGGTTATGCCCCTTTCTCTTTCGATGTCTCCGCTGTCCATAACTCTGTCCGCGACTACTTCGTTCGTTCTGAAAATGTTGTTTTGCTTTAAAAGCGCGTCGACGAGCGTTGTTTTGCCGTGGTCAACGTGCGCGATGATCGCGATGTTTCTTACGTCGTTTCTTTTATCCATTTTATTTCTCCGTTTTCATCTTGATATTATACGTTTTCGCTCGTATTTTGTCAATTAAATGAAATGCGGTATTTATTTAAATAGACTTTTTTTGAAAAATGCGCTATTATTTGGTTATGAAAAAGATTTTGATGATAGCGACGGGCGGAACGATCGCGTCGAGACGCGGCTCGGACGGTCTGACTCCGATGATTACGTCCGACGAACTCTTGTCGTTCGTTCCCGAAATAAGAAAGTTTTGCGAGGTTAAAACCGTTCAACCGATGAATATCGACAGCACCAACGTCTCCCCGAGCGATTGGTTGGCGCTCGCGAAAGTCGTCGAGGAAAATTACGACGCCTTCGACGGATTCGTCGTTTGTCACGGCACGGATACCATGGCGTATACCGCCGCCGCGCTTTCTTATCTCGTTCAAAATTGCCGCAAACCGATTGTTATCACCGGTTCGCAAAAGCCAATCGATACCGAAATAACCGACGCGAAGACTAATCTTTTCGACAGTTTTCTCTATTGTTCGTCAAAATACGCGAGCGGCGTTCAAATCGTTTTCGACGGCAAGGTCATCAGAGGCACGCGCGCCAAAAAGACGAGGAGCAAGAGTTACAACGCCTTTTCGAGCGTGAATTATCCTTATATCGCAATAATTCAAGACGGGAAGATAATGCAGTACGAAAAGTCGGTTGTTCGAGGAAATCCCTCTTTTTATCGTTCGCTCGACGACAAAGTCGGACTCTTTAAACTCGCCCCCGGCGCCGACGCGAGAATACTCGACGGTTATTTCGAACTTTACGACGCGGTCATTGTCGAGAGCTTCGGAACGGGCGGAATCCCGTTCGGCGAGAAATTCGGGTTTTACGACGTCATAGACAAATGGCGAAAACGCGGAAAAATTCTCGCTATGTGCACGCAAGTTACGAACGAGGGAAGCGATATGTCCGTCTATAAAGTCGGGCGGAGCGTCAAGGAAAAATACGGGTTTTTGGAATCGTACGATATGACCTTGGAAGCAACTTACGCCAAACTTATGTGGATATTGGCGTTTGAAAAGGATAGAAAAAAGGTTGCGAAGTTGTTCTACAAAACGGTCGCGGACGATATTTTATATTCGTGATTAATCAAAAAAGTCGGTCTATAAGTTCGTTATCGCGAAAATAACGGTTATAATGGAGAAGATGCGATATGCTAAAGAAATTCGCAAGTTATTACAAGCCCCATAAAAAGTTGTTCGCCCTCGATATGGCGTGCGCTTTTTTGGTGTCGGTTTTAAATCTCGTATACCCTAAGGTCGCGGGAAAAATCATCGAAGTTAAAAGTTTGGATTACGTCTTGTTTTTTTCGGGCGTGTTGTTGGGCGTGTTCTTGCTCAAGGCGATTTTGAACTATATCATAACCTATTGGGGTCACGTCGTGGGCGTCAGAATTCAAGGGGATATGAGAACCGAACTCTTCGCTCATTTGCAAAAGTTGCCCTTTACCTATTACGACGAGACCAAAGTCGGTTCGATAATGTCGAGACTCGTCAACGACCTCTTCGAGGTTTCAGAACTCGCGCACCACGGACCCGAGGACGTCTTCTTGTCTCTCTTGTCGATAATCGGCGCGCTCGTTATGGTTTGTTTTATCAACCCTTGGTTGTCGCTTATTTTGCTCGCCGTTATCCCCTTTATCGTCTTTTTCGCGACCAAACTCAGAATGGGTCTCATTTATTCGTTTAAAAGGTCGAGAGAAAAGACTTCGGAGATAAACTCCGCCGTCGAGAGTTCGGTGTCGGGCATAAGGGTCGCAAAGGCTTACGTCGCGGAAGAAAGGGAAAAACAAAAATTCGAAATAGCAAACGAGGGTTTGAAAGACGCGAGAAAGATTCAGTACAAGGCGATGAGCCGTTTTCACACGGTTATGAGTCTTTGCATGGACTTAATGTATCTCGTCGCGTTTGCCGCGGGCGGATTGTTTTTCGTTAACGGTTTGGTTACGGCGGCGGAATTGACTTCGTACGTCTTATATATATCGATGCTCATAACCCCTATAAGGACGTTCGTCGCCATATTCGAACAAATCGAAGAGGGAATGACGGGATTTAAGAGGTTTTTGGAAGTTATGGCGATAGAACCCGAAATAGAACCGCAAAATCCGACCGAGGTCGGTCGGTTGGACGGGCATATCGTGTTCGACTCGGTAAGTTTCGGATATAAAAAGAAGGTTAGGGACGAGAACGATTTCGTTCTCAACGATTTCTCGCTCGATATACCGTCGGGAAAGACGGTCGCTCTCGTCGGAGAGTCGGGCGGCGGAAAGACGACGATATGCAATCTCATACCCAGATTTTACGAAATCGATTCGGGAAAAATATCGATCGACGGAATTGATACGCGCGACATGAGGTTGAGCGATTTGAGGCGCAACGTCGGCGTCGTCGCTCAAGACGCGTTCATTTTCGGCGGGACCATAAGGGAAAATATCGCGTACGGCGATTTTAACGCGAGCGACGAGGAAATCGAGCGCGCGGCAAAACTCGCAAACATTCACGATTTTATAACGAGTCTCGACGACGGCTACGACACTTACGCCGGAGAGAGAGGAGTCAAACTCTCGGGCGGTCAAAAACAGAGAATCGCAATCGCGAGAGCATTTTTGAAAAATCCCCCCATTCTCATTCTCGACGAGGCGACGAGCGCTTTGGACAACGTGACCGAGGCGCAGATTCAACAGTCGCTCGAAAAACTTTCGCAAGGCAGAACGACGATCGTCGTCGCTCACAGATTGTCCACCGTTCGCGGAGCCGACGAGATAATCGTTGTCGGAAAGGACGGAGCCGAAGAGCGCGGAACTCACGACGAGTTGATGGCGAAAAATGGCAAATACGCCCGGCTTCATTCGGCAAATAAGTTTGCCGAATAGGTCTATAAGTCGTTTAACGAGGTAAAAATGAAAAAAAAGAGAAGAAAGCCGAACTTTAAAAAAGCCGTCGAGGCGCTGTTCGCGAAGAAGAGGTATCTCAGTCTCGCTTGCGCCGTTCTTTCGGGAGCGTTGGCGTGCGCTTACGTCGTTTACGCCGTTTTGTGCGCGTGTAATATCGGCGTCGTTTCGGAAGTTATGACGAACACTGCGGACGGGCTTTGGGGCATACAACTCGTCAAGTACGTCGGGCTCAGTTTGATTTTTTCCATTCTCGGCATAGTCGCATTCGGAGTTTTGGGGATATATAGAGCGCTTATGGTCTATTATCACGCGAAAATTTTCGGCGGAGACCGCAAGTTTTTTAAAGAGCAAAGAAAGGGAACGATAGGGTTTTCGTTTTTGGCGCTCGTTATGACTTTCGTTTTCGGTTTCGTATATTATAACGGAAACTTTACCCTCCCCTTCGTCGGCGACGTCGGGGCCTTGGTCGCGGCGATAACATACCTTGTTCTCGCCCTTCTTCCCGTAATCGAGATAATAGGCGAGGCGATAGTCGGAGTCGTCGAGAAGCGTCGACTCAAAAAACAAGCGACGCCCGATAAGGACGACATCGTCGAGGAAATCGACGCTCTCGCCGAACGAAGCGTCGAAAGGGCGACCGCCGAGAGGGGAGAAGATCCGAAGACGATTGACGAAGACCAACCGTCGGAAATCGGAAACGAACGCAGAGACGCGTCCGACAGAATTTTGGCGAGATTCAAAAAAATCGGCGTTTTGACGGACGACGAAGACTCGAGCGAAAAAGACGGGGACTCGAGCGAAAAAGACGGGGACTCGAGCGAAATCGGCAAAGAGAAAGACCCGTCGAACGATTAAGAGAAGGGAAAGGAGCAAACGAATATGGAAGAAATCGTTAAATACGTCTGCGAATATTGGTTCGAACTTTGCGTGTTGATTCTCGCGTTCGGCGTCGCGATAGCGTGCGTATGCGCCGTCGTTTACGACAAACGTCGAAAAAAGCGAGACGAGGAGTACGTCAAGATAATCGAAAACATTCCCGTCGAAGCCGACCGAGCGGCGGCGGACGACGAAGAGGAAACGCTTGCTCTCGAAAGGGGAGAAGCCGAGATGGATTGGCTTAAAGGCAAGATCGGAGCCTACGGGGTTTTGGGCAAAGACGCCTTGCCTACCGTCGAGGAGACGAGCGGCAAGGGAGCCGACGCCGAGAGAAAAACCGAAGAGCCGAATAGACGAGACGGAAATACGGCCGAATCGAAAAAGCCCGAAAGCAAGGGGGCGAAAAAAGGCTCGAAGAAAAAAGCCAAGGCGGCGGATAAAGTTCAAACGCAAGCGAAAGGAACGAAAACTCGAGAAGAAGACGGAAAGTCGGACGATATCGCCGCTTCCGACGCGTCTTTAAACGAGAAGACCGACGGAATTGTCGAACATAAAGTCGCCGTCGACGAAAATGACGACGTCGGCTCGGTCGGGACTGAGAACGGTTGCGCGGACGGCGAAATTAAGGACGGCGAGACGATTGAAAAACAAAAACAACTCGATATGTTTGAGGAGGAAGATATGGCTGAAATCAAAAACGCCAAAAAGGCGGTCGGCAAGTGGACGATTAAGGAAAAGGGCGAGGGAGAATACGTCGCGTATCTCTACGCCAACAACAAAGAGATACTCTTAACGAGCGAAACCTATTCGTCCGCGGACGGAGCTAAAAAGGGAATCGGCACGATAAAAAAATACGCTAAGGAAGATTGTTTCGTCGCGTATAGAGACAAAAACGGAAATCACTATTTCAAATTAAAGACGCCCAAGAACAGATTCTTGTGTTCGGGCGAAACTTACGCCAACAAAACGGCGTGTTTAAGTTCAATCGAGTCGGTCAAGAAATTTGTCGATTCGCCCTTGTCTCCGACCATAGAAAAGGACTTGACCGTAATCAGATATACGCCAAAGCCCATAGACGAACTCGCCGAAAAGAAATACAGCGGCAAATGGACGATTAATTCGACAGACGGTCAATATATGGCTCAACTTTTCGCGTCTAACGGCGAAATGCTTTTGTCGAGCGAGGCGTACGCCTCTTATTCGTCCGCTCGCGACGCCGCGAAGAACATTACTGAGAACGGACTCGAGGGCAATTTTATCGTCGACAGCGATAAAAAGGGCAGATATTTCTTCAAACTTCGCAACTCTCAAAAACTCGTTTTGTGCGTCGGCGAGACCTATTCGCAGTTGAGCGCGTGTCTTGCGGCGATAGACAGCGTTAGAGGATTTTTGAAAAACGCGAAATTGGTCGATAATTCGTAATTTAAACAAGCGCGGCGGTTTTGACTTAATTTCAAAGCCGCTTTTACAATCCTTTAACAATTCTTTAACATTTTTTCAACTTCGCGATTATATAATGTACGCGAGAAAAAAGGAGGACGGAGAGGTATGGTAAAAATATTGGTCGCCGAAGACGACAAGGCTTTAAACAGACTCGTGTGTTCTTATCTCGTCGACGCCGGTTACGAGCCGACGGCTTGTTACGACGGAAAAGATGCGTTGGAAAAATTGGAGAACGACGACTTCGATATGATAATGAGCGACGTTATGATGCCCGAAGTCGACGGATACGAGTTGGCGAAAGCCGTACGGTCGAGAGACAAGTCGACGCCGATTTTGTTTATGACCGCCCTCGACGACAAACCCTCCAAACAATACGGCTATAAAATCGGAATCGACGATTACGTCGTCAAGCCCTTCGACGTCGATATACTTATGCTCAAAGTCGGAGCTTTGCTCAGAAGAGCGAACATAGAAAAGAGCCGCGAAATCGTCGTCGGCAATTTCAGAATGAACGCCGACGAGCGTTCGGCATACGTCGACGGAGAAGAGATATCTCTCACCGCGAGAGAGTTTGATTTGTTGTTTAAGTTGCTTTCTTTTCCGAAGAGAACCTTCTCGAGATCTCAACTTATGAACGAGTTTTGGGATTACGACAGTTCGGCGTCGTCGAGAACGGTCGACGTCTATATGGCAAAACTTCGGGATAAGACGTCCGCGTGCGACGGGTTCGAAATCGTGACGGCGTACGGACTCGGATATAAGGCGGCGCTCAAATGAGAAGAAAGAGAAAGGTTAAAGATGCGGCGCGCGGCGCTATCGTTTTCTTTTTGTCGATTGCCGTAACGATTACGGCTGCCCTCGCCATATACGAGAAAGTCAGAGAAGTTTTCGGAAGCGAAAAGGGAGTCGTGACCGCGATAATGCTCGCCGTATGCTTGGTTCTTTCGGTATTTTGCGCGGCGACCGACTTTTTCAGGCGCAAGGTTTTCGTGGACAGTCCGACGAACGAAATATTGGACGCGACAGAGAGAATGGCGTCGGGAAATTTCAAGGTCAGATTGTCTCCTCGTCACGAGTACGACAAGTACGACGAGTTCGATATGATAATGGACAATTTCAACCGAATGGCGGACGAACTTTCTCGCAACGCAATGTTAAAGACGGATTTTATCTCTAACGTTTCGCACGAGATAAAGACTCCGCTCGCCATAATTCAAAACTACGCGACGGCGCTTTATAGCGACGGTTTGACCGACGAGGAGAGAAAGTCGTACGCCGAGACGATTCGTTCGGCGGCGGAAAGGCTTACGACCCTCGTTTCAAACGTTTTAAAACTCAATAAACTTGAAAATCAGAGGCTTGTTTTGGAAACCGAGCCGACGAGAATCGACGAGTGTTTGGCTGAGACCGTCTTTGCGTTCGAAGACATCTTGGAGAAAAAGGGAGTCGAACTCGAGTGCGATTTCGACGAGGTTACCGTTTCGACAAACGCGTCGTGTCTCGAACTCGTGTGGAACAATCTTATGTCGAACGCCATAAAATTCACGCCGTCGGGCGGAAAGATAACCATTCGCGTAAAGGGCGCTCCGGACGGGGCGATAGTTAAGTTCTCGGATACCGGAATCGGAATGACCGAGGAGACGGGCAAACGTATTTTCGATAAGTTTTATCAAGGCGATACTTCGCGGTCTAAAGACGGCAACGGACTCGGTTTGGCGCTTGTAAAGAAAGCCATAGACGCCGTCGGAGGGGAAATTCGGGTCGAAAGCGAACTCGGCAAAGGGTCGACTTTTTCCGTAAAAATCAAAGGAGCGGTCGATGAAAAAAAAGCGTAATATTCTTGAAAAACTTAAGCGTCCGAGAAAAACTTGGTTGGTCGCGTTGTATCTCGCGACCATTCTCGTCGGGGCGGCGTCGGTGTTTTTGGCGTTAAAGGGCGAAGACGGAACTCTTCTGCGGATAGCGTCCTATCCCGTTTACGCGCTCGCCGCGCTGCTTTTGGGGTATTCGGTTTATACCGTTGTTATTTACGCTCCGAAGATGAAATCGGCGTCGACCGAAATAATGCGTAAAAACGCCTTTTTGGCTAACGCTATCGACCGTTACGATTTTAGAACGGCGATTTTCTCGTTGGGTTCGTTCGCGATTAACGTCGCGTTCGCGCTTTTCAACTTATACGGCGCGTTTAAATACAAACTCGTTTGGTACGCTTGTATCGCGACATATTATTTTATATTGATAATCCTTCGCGGCGGAATTTTGCTCGCCGATAGAAAGAGTAAGCAAAGGTCGAACGGCGATCAGGTCGCTTACGCCCGCCGCAAATGGAAAATTTATCTCGCCGGCGGAATAATTCTTATTCAACTCGAAATCGCGATGGCGGTCGCCGTGACTCAAATGATGTTTTCCGAGCGTCCGACCAGCAAAGGCGAAATAATGACCATAGCCAACTCGGCGTATACCTTTTATAAAATGACTATGGCAATATACAACCTTTTAAAGGCCCGTCGATTTAACGATCCCGTCGTGCAAGCGCTTAGAAACGTCAATTTTGCCGACGCGTGTATGTCGGTCGCCTCTCTTACCGTCGCAATGCTCTCGACTTTCGGCGATTTCGGCGGGGCGAGAATTTTCGAGGCGGTCGTCGGATTCGCGGCGTGCGCGGCGATAATGGTTATGGCGATTAGAATGATTGTTCTCGGCGCCGTATTTATGAAGAGAATGAGGAAACACACGAATGAACGACAATAAATTTACCTATAAATACTCGGCTCCCACTCAAGAAGAGAGGAGAGAAATAGAGGATATGAAACGCCGTTACGGCAAAAAGACCGAATCGGAAGAAAAACTCGATAAACTCAGAAGACTCGATGCAAAGGCGAGAAGAGTTCCGCAGATAACGGCGTTGACGCTCGGCGTCGTCGGAATTTTGATTTTCGGCGGCGGGCTCGCTCTCGTTTTGGAAATCGGCGAGGCGTTTTGGGGAGTCGTTTTGTCCGCGTGCGGTTGTATTCCGACGGCGGCGGCTTATCCCGTTTACGACGCCCTTACCAAAAGAAACAAGAAAAAATACTCGGAAGAGATTCTTCGTTTGTCCGAAGAGTTGCTCGGAGAAGACGGAGAATAAAAATGGTCGAGAAAAAGAAGAAAATAATAGAGTTCGTTCCCTTTTTCATTATGGTCGCGATAAACGTCGTCGTCTTGTCGATTTATTTGTTCGTTATGCAAAGAAGGCAGACGGCGAGAATTTTGGCGACTTTCCTCGCTCCGTGCGTCGCGCTCATAATCCCCGTCGTCAACAGAATATTTAAAATAACAATTCCGTTCGCCCTCAACGTCGCGATAACCGCGTTTGCTTTTTTGGCGATGGATATGGCGGCGGTTCTCGATTTTTACGCGATAATTCCGCAACTCGACAAAGTTCTGCATACCGTTTTCGGGATTATCGGCGGCTTTGGCGGAATGATTTTTTTAATGTACGGCAACGGAGAAAAACTTAAAAAACCGCATTTTTATATTTTAATAATGCTTTTCGTTCTCGGATGCGCCGCTTTTTGGGAAATTTTCGAGTACGTTGCCGGATTTATCGTCGATATGGATATGCAACACAGATTCCCGGAGATAGAAGATGTCGGAAATCTTACCGTTTCCCAACTTCAAGCGATGGGATTCGACCCTCTTTGCGATACTATGTGGGATATAATCGTCGCGGCGTTCGGCGTTTGCGTATTTTACGCCGTCGCGTTTATCGACAAACTTAAGGGGTATAAACTTTTCAAGATCATATATCGTCAAGTAAAGGGCGTAGGCGATTGAGTTTTACAATTTAGCAACAATTAATTTACTAAACAAAAACGAATAATTAACTTCTCCGAAATAAAAGGATCGTATAATATGGTCGTAAAATCAATTAAGGAGATAATAATTATGAAAAACGTTAAAGATTTGAAAACAGTTGAAAATATACGCGCCGAGTACGAAGTTCGCGAGGCGAGCAAGGTCGAAAAGTTAAAGGCTCTCGACAAAAAGGTTCGTCGTCCCGCGGACGTATTCGCTTACGTCTTCGGAAGCGCGAGCGCTCTCGTTTTCGGAACGGGAATGTGCCTTGCGATGAAGGTTATCGGAGCGAGCCTTCACCCCGCCGTCGGCATAGCCGTGGGGATAGCCGGACTTGGTCTTATGGGTCTCAATTATTTGATCTATAAAGTTTCTTTGAAGAGAAGAAAAGCCAAGTACGCAGACGAGATACTCGCCCTTTGCGACGACGCGTTGAACGAAAACTAATTTTGAAATTAAAAAAGGCGGTCGACCCGTTTTAAAAGGGCGACCGCCTTTTTGTGTTTTAAGCGAAGTTTAACTCGTATAAAGAGAAGGAGTTTGCCGTTTCGGCAAGGCGCAAAAAATAAAAAATGACTAAAACCAGTTGACTTTAATTTTCTAATATTTTATAATGTAAAAGGAAAATTTCGGAACGAGCGAATAAAAACGCTCGAAAACGGAATAAAAGAAGATAAATTTATATCGGAGGACATATAAATGGCAAATGTAAAAGTAGCAATCAACGGATTCGGAAGAATCGGTCGTCTTGCTTTCAGACAAATGTTCGGCGCCGACGGTTACGACGTAGTAGCCATCAACGACCTTACCAGCCCCAAGATGCTCGCGCATCTTTTGAAATACGATACGGCTCAAGGCAGCTACGTTGCTCAAGGACATACCGTAACGTATAAAGATTCCGTTCTTGCCGAAGACGGAAAGACGGTCGTAACCCCCGGTTCCATCACCGTCGACGGAAAAGAAATCACTATCTACGCTTGCCCGAAGGCCGCGGATCTTCCGTGGGGAAAACTCGGCGTCGACGTAGTTTTGGAGTGCACCGGATTCTACACTTCCAAAGATAAGTCTATGGCTCATATTGAAGCCGGCGCTAAGAAAGTCGTTATTTCGGCTCCCGCCGGAAACGATCTCAAGACTATCGTTTTCAACGTTAACAACGATACCTTGACTCCCGACGACAAGATCATCTCCGCCGCTTCGTGCACGACTAACTGTCTTGCTCCCATGGCTAAGGCTTTGAACGATACTTATCCCATCCAAAGCGGAATTATGACTACCGTTCACGCTTACACCGGAGATCAAATGATTCTTGACGGACCGCACAGAAAGGGCGACCTCAGAAGAGCGAGAGCCGGAGCGCAAAACATCGTTCCCAACTCCACCGGTGCCGCTAAGGCAATCGGTCTTGTTATCCCCGAACTCAACGGCAAGCTCATCGGTTCCGCACAGAGAGTTCCTGTTCCCACAGGTTCTACAACTATTCTTACAGCTGTTGTTAAGGGCGACAACGTAACTGTTGACGGCATCAATGCAGCTATGAAGGCAGCTTCTTCAGAGTCTTACGGCTACAACACAGACCCCATCGTATCTTCTGACGTTATCGGTATGAAGTACGGCTCACTCTTCGATGCTACTCAGACAATGGTTAGCGAAATCG